>JAIETY010000170.1 GCA_019744885.1 Sphingomonas sp. | reverse complement strand
TCGAACGCACACTGGCTTGGCTCAATCGAAACCGCCGCCTCGCCAAGGACTTCGAACATACCATCGCATCGGCCACCGCATGGCTCTTCATCGCCTCAATCCAACTCTTCGCCCGCCGCATCGCAAGAATATGAAATCACAAAGGATAATTATGAATCAGACTCTAAGTGGAACGTTCGCTTCGTCGAATTTGTTGACCCAGCCGGTCGCCGTGGCGTTCCGGAGGCCGTGTCTGCGAACATAGCTTCGTCGCAGGGCATTGTTGAGGACGCGGCGCGTGGACGTCAAATCGGGGGACCGGCCCCGGCGCACGAAGACACGATCGAGATGGCACCGTTCGAGTTGAGGATTCTCGAGGGCAAAGCTGCTCATTTGATCTTAAAAGGGGATTGCTCAGGTGCGATGAAACTTGTTTTGGAGGCCGGCGATCTTGACGGAGCCGCAAAGGTCGCGGCGGTATGCCGCAGCAAGTAACATTCGTTCTGGGGTCGACAGACCAACTCCGCGAAAGCGGCTCGACAGCGATGTGCCTTAGACGTCGATCTTCCAGTCCCAGCCGAGCGGATCGCCGTCCATCACTTCGACTCCGGCGGCGGCGAGGTCGTCGCGGATCGCGTCGGAGCGGGCGAAATCCTTGGCGGCGCGCGCTTGTTTGCGGTCGGCGAGGCGGGCGTCGATGTCGGCTTCGGTGAGGGCGGCGCTGGCGGGCCGGACACGGAGGTCGGCGCGTGTCAGCGTGTCGAGGTCGAGTCCGAGCACCGGCTCAAAGCTCGCGGTCGCGCGGAGCCGCACCGTTGGCGACAGCTTCTTGTCGACCAACAACTCGTCGAGCACCGGGAGCGCTTTGGGCGTGTTGAGGTCGTCGCTGACGGCCGCGTCGAGCCGGTCGAGATAGGGCAGGGCATCGCCCTTTTCGCTGCCATCGTCGCGGTTGCGCAGGTTTTCGAGCGCCATCACCAGCCGCTTGAGGCGCACCGATGCCGCCGCGAGATTGTCCCACGTGAATTCCAGCTCGCTGCGATAATGCGCCTGCAAGCACATCAGGCGGTAGGCGAGGGGGTGGAAGCCCGCGTCGACCAAGGTCTGGAGCCGCAGGAATTCGCCCGCCGACTTCGACATTTTGCCGCTGCGGTCGAGCAGGAAATTGTTGTGCATCCACCGGCGTGCCCCCGTATCGTCGCAACCGCAAAACGCCTGATTCTGCGCGATCTCGTTGGGGTGGTGGATTTCGCGGTGGTCGATCCCACCGGTGTGGATGTCGAACGGGTGGCCAAGGTGCTGGAGGCTCATCACTGAGCATTCGAGATGCCAGCCCGGCGCGCCCCGCCCCCACGGCGAGTCCCATTCCATCTGCCGCTGCTCGCCGGGGGGCGATGTGCGCCAGATCGCGAAATCCTGCGGATGGCGCTTGCCCGACACGGGATCGATCCGGCTTTCGCCGTCCTCGGTCGCGGCGCGCGCAAGGGCGCCATAGTTCTGCACCTTCGACGTGTCGAAATACAGCCCGCCGTCGATCTGGTAGCAATCGGCCTCGATCTTCTGCGCGAACGCGATCATCTGCGGGATGTGATCGGTCGCGACGGTCCATTCGCTGACCGTCGTGATGTTGAGCCGTGCGACGTCTTCCTTGAACGCCGCCGTGTAATGCGCGGCGATTTCCCAGATCGATTTCGCCTGCGCCGCCGCCGCTTTCTCCATCTTGTCGTCGCCGGCATCGGCGTCGCTGGTCAGATGGCCGACATCGGTGATGTTGATGATGTGCTTGGTCGGATGGCCCTTCCAGCGGAGCACGCGCCCCAGGGTATCGGCGAACAGGAACGCGCGCATGTTGCCGATGTGCTGATAATTATAGACCGTCGGCCCGCAGGTGTAGACGCGCACCAAGGCCGGATCGATCGGCTCGAACCGCTCAGTCGTTCGAGTCAGGCTATTGTAGAGCATCAGCGGCGTGTCGGTCATGGCGCCAGCGCATAGCGGCGGTCCGGCGCGCTCGCAAATGCGGGCCGCCGCGCTTGCCTTTTAGGACATGTCTGCGTATGGGCCCCAGCTTGCGGCGCGAACGAAGGTTCGTGGCGACCTAAATCTATTGATTCGGAGACTGTGCGGTTTATGCAAATCATCGTGCGCGACAATAACGTCGACCAGGCGCTGCGTGCCCTGAAGAAGAAGCTGCAGCGTGAAGGTGTCTATCGCGAGATGAAGCTGCGCCGGCACTATGAAAAGCCGTCGGAAAAGCGCGCGCGCGAGCGTGCTGCCGCTGTCCGCCGCGCTCGCAAGATGGACCGCAAGCGCGCCGAGCGCGACGGCGTCCGCTAAGCCTTTTTCGGGCGGTAATCGCCCGCTAAAGACTGTCCGGCGGGCGCCCGCCCGTCTGCGCCTGAACGACCGAATCAACGCCTTTTGCGGGTAGCCCAACAATGTCGACCACGACCGTTCCGATCAAACCGACCAATCGCAGCGTGCTCTACATGCTGTGGGCGGGCATCTTGATCGCGATCCTGGGCGGCATTGGGCTTGCGACGCTCACCCCCGGTGATCCGATCGTGTCGTTCCTGGCGAAGAATCGCCGCGCGCCGGGTGTCGTCGAGACGGCGTCGGGGCTTCAGTACAAGGTGATCAAGCCCGGTACCGGCACGGCGACGCCGACGAATGCCGATGTCGCGCTCATCAATTACGAAGGCAAGCTGTTGAACGGCGAGACGTTCGACAAGTCGCAACAGCCGACGCCGCTGCCGGTGAAGGGCGTCGTCCCTGGCTTTGGTGAAGCGCTGCGCCTGATGAAGAAGGGGGCGAGCTACCGCTTCTGGATCAAGCCATCGCTCGGCTATGGCGCCAAGCCGCCCGAAGGCGCGCCGCCCCCCGAAGGCAAGGCCGCCGAACTCGCCAAGCAAGTGCTGGTGTTTGATGTCGAGCTGATCGACTTCCTGCCCGAAGCGGTGTTGCAGCAGCGGATGCAACAGATGCAGCAGCAGCAGCTTCAGGGCGGCGCGCCCGGCGCTGGCGGACCGCCCCCCGGCGCTGTCCCCAACCCCTGATCTAAGCGGCTGACCGACCGCCGGGTTAAACCCTGCGCATCGTTTCGGATTAACATCGGTACCTTTTACCTGCATGCTGCGTTATCACGCGTGCACGCGCTGCACTTGTCCGCCCTCCCGGCGCGGTGCAGAGGCGGGGCCGAAAGGTACAGTGCATGTTCGAAGGGTTTGATCCCGTTATCCTCGCCAGGATACAGTTCGGCTTTACCGTCAGTTTCCACTTCATTTTCCCGAGCTTTTCGATCGGGCTGGCCAGCTATCTTGCCGTCCTCGAAGGGCTTTGGCTGCGCACCGGCAAGGCAGTGTTCCTCGATCTGTTCAACTTCTGGGTGAAGATTTTCGCCGTCGCCTTTGCGATGGGCGTCGTGTCGGGCATCGTCATGTCCTATCAGTTCGGCACCAACTGGGCGGTCTTTTCGGACAAGACCGGGCCAGTGCTCGGGCCATTGATGGCCTATGAAGTGTTGACCGCTTTCTTCCTCGAAGCCGGATTTCTGGGCGTGATGCTGTTCGGGCGCGAGAAGGTGGGGCCGGGGCTGCATTTCGCCGCGACCTGCATGGTCGCGCTCGGCACGTTCATCTCGGCTTTCTGGATCCTGTCGGCGAACAGCTGGATGCAGACACCGACCGGCTATGCGGTCAATTCGCTCGGCCAGTTCGTGATGAAGGGGTCGTGGCTCGATGTCATTTTCAACCCCAGCTTCCCTTATCGCCTCATCCACACGGTGACGGGTGCCTATCTGACGACGGCGCTCGCGGTCGGCGGGGTCGGGGCGTGGCACTTGCTGCGCCAACGCCGCGCGCCCGACGGCGCCTCGCCCGAAGCCGCGCGCATCATGTTTTCGATGGCGATGTGGATGGCGGCGATCGTCGCACCGATTCAGATCATTGCGGGCGACGAACACGGGCTCAACACCCTCGCGCACCAGCCCGCCAAGATCATGGCGATGGAAGGGCATTTCCAAAGCCATCCGAAGGGCGCGCCGCTGATCCTGTTTGGCTTGCCCAATGAGGCCAAGCAACGCGTCGATTATGCCGTCGAAATTCCCAAGCTGTCGTCGCTGATCCTGAAGCATGACGCCGATGCGCCGCTCGCGGGGCTCGATACGATCGCGCGCGACAAGCAGCCGCCGGTTGCGATCGTGTTCTGGTCGTTCCGGGTGATGGTCGGGCTTGGCATGGCGATGCTCGGGCTGGGGCTGTGGAGCCTGCTCGCGCGGGCGATGGGCAAGCTTTATGACTGGCCGTGGCTGCACCGCGCGGGCGTGTTGATGGCGCCGGCGGGATTTGTCGCGGTGATCGCCGGGTGGATCACCACCGAAGTCGGCCGCCAGCCCTATACCGTTTATGGCCTGATCGAGACCGCCAAGAGCGTGTCGCCGCTTGCGGCACCCGCCGTCGGCGCATCGCTGGTCGCATTCGTTGTCGTTTACTTTGCGGTGTTCGGCGTTGGCACCTGGTACATATTGAAGCTGATGGCCAAGGGCGTCCAAGCGCATGAGACCGAGCTGCAGGACGGCCCGATCCGGACAGCAGGCACCACGCCGGCACCGCAGGTTCTGGCCGGGGGGACGGCGGCATGAACGTCAATCCCGAACTGGCCATGATCTGGGCCGGACTGATCGCCTTTGCCGTGTTCGCTTATGTCGTGCTCGACGGGTTCGACTTGGGCATTGGCATCTTGTTCCCCGAATTCGCTGTCGGCGAGGAACGCGATCAGGCGATGAACGCCATCGCGCCGGTATGGGACGGCAATGAGACGTGGCTGGTGCTCGGCGGGGGCGGGTTGTTTGCCGCTTTCCCGCTGGCCTATGCGATCGTGATGCCGGCCTTTTACCCGCCGATCATCGCGATGCTGCTCGGCCTGGTGTTTCGCGGGGTTGCGTTCGAATTTCGCTGGCGCGACCCGGCGCATCGCAAATTCTGGGATTTCGCCTTTACCGCCGGGTCAGCGACAGCGGCGCTGGCGCAAGGCATCATCCTCGGCGCGCTGTTGCAGGGGGTGACCGTCGTGGGGCGCGGCTATGGCGGTGCCTGGCTCGACTGGCTGACGCCTTTCTCGCTGCTGACGGGCGGCAGCGTGGTGGCGGGCTATGCGTTGCTCGGCGCCTGCTGGCTGATCGCCAAGACCGAAGGGCAGGCGCAAGCGCATGCCTATCGCCTCGCGCGGCGCTACGGCGTGATCACCCTGCTCGCGATCATCGCGGTTAGCGCCGCGACGCCGTTTCTGTCGCACGGCTATGCCATGCGCTGGCTGGCATTTCCGGGGGTGATCGTGACAGCGCAAGTGCCGCTGCTGGTAACGATTGCGGCCTTCCTGTTCTGGCGCGCACTCGGGCGGCAAGCGCAGTATTCGCCGTTCGTGCTGGCGCTCGGCATTTTTGCGCTGAGTTTTGTCGGGTTGGGGATCAGTATGTACCCGTTCATCATCCCGCCCGACGTGACGATCTGGGCAGCCGCAGCCCCCGCCGATAGCCAGGGCTTCATGCTGGTGGGGGCAGGGATCATGCTGCCGGTGATCCTGGGCTATACCGGCTGGGCCTATTGGGTGTTCCGCGGCAAGGTCGGCGCGGGCTACCATTGATGGCCAGCGACGCTCCGCGATGGGGGCGACGGCTGACGTGGCTGGTCGCGATCTGGGGGATGAGCGTGGGGGCGCTTGCTGCGGTCGCATGTATCCTCCGCTGGTGGCTACGCGCCTGACCGCCTATTCGGCGGCAACCTCTCTCGGTAATTGATCACGCGCGGTCGAAACCCAGTCGACGACCGGTGAATTCGGCCGATACTCCGGCACGATCTTGCCAACCATCGCGCGCGTGCGTTTGGCGTCGCCGCAGTGGATGGCATCCTTCAGATCGTCGAGCATCGGCTTGAGCGCATCCCATTCCAGATAACGCTCGTTCGCGCGCAGAATACGCGAGTGGCTGGTCGGCGACGGGTTGTCGCCGATCAGCAGCTCTTCGTAGAGCTTCTCGCCCGGACGCAGGCCCACCGTCCGAATTTCGATGTCGCCATCAGGATTGGACCGCTCACGAACGGTCAATCCCGATAGCTCGATGATATTGCGTGCAAGGTCGATAATCTTGACGGGATCGCCCATGTCGAGGACGAAAACGTCGCCGCCTTGCGCCATTGCGCCAGCGTGAAGAACCAGCTGAGCAGCCTCTGAGATCGTCATGAAATAGCGCGTGATGTCGGCATGGGTAATCGTCACCGGACCGCCATCAGCGACCTGACGGCGGAACAGCGGGACAACCGAGCCGCTCGACCCCAATACATTGCCGAACCGCACCATCGAAAAGCAGGTTGAGGTCTGCGACGCCTGCATGGCCTGCAGGACGAGCTCGGCGAGGCGCTTGCTCGCACCCATGATGTTGGTGGGCCTGACGGCCTTGTCGGTGCTGATCAGGACGAAGTTGGGAACGCAGTGATTGTGCGCAATACGGGCAAGCACATAAGTGCCGAAGACATTGTTCTGCACGCCTTCGACTGAATTATGCTCGACCAGCGGGACATGCTTGTAGGCGGCCGCATGAAAGATGACGTCCGGATGCCATGTCTCGATGATCTCTTCCATCCGTTGCGCGTTTGTCACCGACGCAAGGAGCGGGATCAGGATATTGGGATCATAGTTCCAGACAGTGCTGGCGCGCTGCAAATCCTGGTGGATCGCATATAGATTATATTCGCTGATTTCGATCAGCAGCAGCAGCGCCGGTCGCTTTTGCGCGATCTGGCGGCACAATTCACTGCCGATCGAGCCGCCGGCACCGGTAACCAGTACGACTTTGCCTTCGATACTGCCCTGCAGCAGCTGATTGTCGGGCGCGACGGGCGACCGCCCCAGCAGGTCTTCGATATCGAGTTCGCGCAGATCGCTGACCGATACATTGCCCCGCGCCATGTCGAGCAGACCCGGCAGCGTGCGGACGTGAAGATTGAGCTCGCGCATCTTGTGAACGATTTCGCCGCGGCGACCGCGCGATGCCGACGGAATCGCCAGCAGCATGTCGGTAATGCCATGACGTTTCACGATTTCTTCGATGCCATGCGGACCGAATACGGGCACGCCATCGATCGTCTTGCGCCAGAGGGCGGGATCGTCGTCCACGAAGCCGGCGACGCGCATTTCGTTGCAGGATCGGATCGCGCTCGCAAGCTGGCGACCGGACGAGCCGGCCCCATAGATCATGACGCGCGGCAGTTCGCCGCTGCGGAAGATGTCGCGGTAACTTTCGCCCAAGATGGTGCGTGCAAACGTACGCGACGAGCCGATGAAGAGAAACAACAGGATCGGCTGGATGAGACCGACGGTCCTGGGCACCCCGCCGAGGCCATAAAGGGTGTAGATGGCGCTGAACGGGATCGCATAGAGCGCCACGGCACGCGCGATCGTCATGACGGCCGACCAGCCGGCGTAACGGAAAATCGCCCGGTAAAGTCCCATGGTGATGAAGATTGGCAGCGCGATGACGATCGAAATGAGGCATGGCATGACGATTGCGTCGTCGATCACGTTCCAGTCACCGAGCCGCAGATAGAAGGCGAGGATGACACTCAAAACGCATAGCGAGGAGTCGACTGCAATCGCGATGGCCCGCTTGCCGAAGCGCGGGATGTTCAGCACCCGCTCGATTAATTTGTCAGGTCTCAAACTACGACCTCCCTCGCGACCGCGATCAGATAGGGTAAATACAAGTCAATTGTGCGACTTACGCCGACCGACTCCGAGCGCTTTTTTCAGCTTTACCCGCTCAGTACCCTCTGACCCGCCTGTGCGTGAAGCTGCAAAAAATGTCCGGCGGCGGGCCCCCGAGGGGCTAGCAGGTGATAGTTGTGAAAGCAACTTGATCGCATGTTCCGGACAAGCACCATCCGTCAACGCGCGTGGTTGGGATAATTTAATGCACACGCCGCCACCGGCTGTCGGCGCCCGGCGCCCTTTCTTGGGCGCCGCATTCGCCCTCGCTGGCGAGTCAGAGCGGTGCTCGCGGATCGGCACATGGCGTCGGCCTGTCGCGGCAGGATGCGCGCTCCAAAATCATTGCGGCGTCTGAACCTATCGGATAGCTGACCGGCCAATTATCAGGACGCACAGTGCCGCTCCTCTCCTGGAAGCTGAAATGAACGATCATCGTCCCCGCCTTTGGTGTGTCTCGGAACTTTATTATCCTGAAGAAGGGACGGCATCCCACCTTCTGACTCAGACGGCCGAGGGGCTGGCTGTCGATTTCGACGTGCATGTTCTTTGCGGCCAGCCGGACTATTTCGGCGACGGCAATCGGGCCCCGAGCCGAGAAGCGCGCCACGACACCGACATTCATCGCGTACGCGGCACCCGCTTTCGCAAGGGCGGCCTGTTTGCGCGCCTGGTAAACGCGCTGACGTTCACGCTCACGATCTTCATTTTCGCGCTCCGGCACTTCCGCAAAGGGGATCGCATTCTCGCAGCCACAAACCCGCCGCCGGTCCCGGTTCTGGTGGGTCTGGCGGCCAAGCTGCGCGGGTGCCGCAGCACCTTGTTGGTGCACGACGTCTATCCCGAGGTGTTGGCGGCGGCCGGCGTCATGGGGCGGACATCGCTGATTTACCGGGTGCTCGCTGCGCTGTTCCGCACGTCATATGCAATGTTCGACGGCTTCGTCGTGCTCGGCGAAGACATGAAGCTGATCGTGCAGCAAAAGCTTGGCGGCGCCGAACGCGCCATTGCCGTCATCCCCAACTGGGCGGATCCGGACATTGTCCCGATCGATCGCGCATCGAATCCGTTCCGCGCCGCGCACGGCCTCACTGGCAAATTCATCGTCCAGTTTTCGGGCAATTTCGGGCGGACGCACGACATCCAGCTGCTCCTCGATGCAGCGAAGCTGTTGGCCGATCAGCCGGAAATTGTGTTTCTGCTGGTCGGTGCGGGCGCAAAGTCGAGTCTGGTCGACCATGACACCGAAACCAAGGATAATGTCATTTGCCTGCCGCGTCAGCCGCGCGAGGTGCTCGGCCAGATGTTGACGACGAGTGACGCGACCGTGATTTCGTTCATCGACGGCATGCTGGGCCTTTCGGTGCCGAGCCGGATGTACAATGTGATGGCGGCCGGTGTGCCGATCATTGCCTCCGCGCATCCCGCGTCCGAACTCGCGCGTGAGCTGAAAGCATCGGAGTCAGGCTGGGTCCTTGACCGGTCTGATGCGCGCGAACTGGCCGATCTGGTCAAGTCGCTCGCTGCGCCCACAGGCTTGCAGGAAGCCCAGCGCCGGGGCAGCAATGCACGGCAAGCCGTACTCGATCGGTATTTGGTGCATCACGCGATTGCGCTTTATCGAAAGGCGCTCAGCTGAGCGCTTGGCGCCAGCGCGGCGCTATAGCGTCAAACGACGATACGTACGACCTTGAATGCCTCGGCATGATCGCAGCCGTTCTGACTTCCTCGGAACTTGGCGAGCGCCGTGCAGGCTTCGATCGATCGCGACGGCGCCTCATGTACTTGTGAGGCATAAGCGTTCAGCGCGGCCTGTTTGCGATCGAGATACTGGCTGATGTCGACATAGAAGTCCGGGATGAACGCGGGCTCGATACCGCCGACATTCCAATGCGTTTCCGAAAGCGTTTCATAGGCAAGGACCACGCTCGGCGCGGCTGCGTGCACCGGACGGCAGGCGACCACAGATGCATCAAAGATCGTGCGATGATCGATGTGGCGGTCGGGGAAGGGCAGGAGCACCCATTCGGGATTGGTCGCGCGGACAAATTTGTTGATCGCGCCATTGATCTCAGCGATCGGGCGCTGGTGCACGTAAGTTGCCGGGACTTCCATGAATTCCACCCGGTGGACGCCGAGGATATTCAGGGCTTCGCCCGCCTCGCGCCGCGTCGTTTCAAACGCTTCGGGTTTGTAGAGCGGGGGCAGATGGCCGCTGACGATGAGCACCGACACTTCGACGCCCTCGGCGGCAAACCGGGCAATCGTGCCGCCCGCGCCCAGCGTCTCATCATCGGGATGCGGCGCGATCACGGTCAGGTGTTTGGGCATTCCAATCACAGCGCAAGCTTCCTCAGTTCGGGCAGGGGCACGACGATTTCGACCGGATGGTCGAACTTGCCGCGCAGCTTGCCGATGATGTCGTTCGCGAAATTCCAAGCGAAGATGACGATGACGTCGGGCTTTACGTCATCGAGCGCCGACGATGGCTTGATCGCGACACCGGTGCGCGGCAGGAAGCGGCCTGCCTTGTGGATGTTGTCCTCCACCACGAAAGCGACTTCGTCGCCACCGAGGCCGGCCATTTTCATCAACAATGTCGCCTTGGTGGGCGCGCCATAGGCAATGATCGCGGCGCCGCTGTCGGCATGGTTCCGCAAGATGCGGTGGAACTCGCCCATCTGGCTGTCGATGCGCGCTTTCCAGCCGACAAGAAACGCGTCATCATAGAGGACGGACTGCCGCTCTTCCGCCAGGAAGTCCTCGGCTTGGGCACGGATGTCGCCCTTGCCCGTCTTTTGCAGCAACAGCCGCAGCGAACCACCCTGGACGTTGTTCACGCTCAGATCGACCAAGTCGAAACCCAATGCCGTCAAATGGCGGGCGAGGGGAGCGGCATGGTGGTAATCGAGATGCTCGTGATAAATCGTGTCGAAGCAGCCGGTGCGCAGCACTTCGCGAAAATAGCCGATCTCGAAGGCGAAATGGCCGCTGTCCTTCAGCAAGGCATGGATGTTGCGGAATACCGCCGCCAGATCATCGACATGGGCGAGCACGTTATGGCTGGTCACGAAATCGGCCTGCCCATGGCGGCGGATGATTTCGGCGACCGCGTCCGCATCGAAGAAGGCGTTTATCGTCTCGACGCCGTTCTCGTTGGCGATCCCCGCTGCGAGCGAGGCAGGGTCGACGCCGCAAACGCGCGCGCCGCGCGTCTGAAACGCCTTGAGGCAGGTGCCGTCATTCGATCCGACATCGACGACAAGCGAACCGGCACCAACCCCGGTCTGCGCCGCTGCCCATTCGGCATATTCGCCGAAATGCTTGACGAAGCTGGCGCCGATCCCGCTCAGATAAGTGTAGTTGGTCGCATAAAGAAGATCGGGCACGACTGCGTTGCCGAGCTGAAAATGCCCGCAAACGCTGCACCGGTTGACGTCGAGCGGATAGGAATCGGCAGCGCGCGCCGCTTCCTGGCTCTGCTGCAGGTTGTTGCCCAGCGGCACCATGCCGAAATCGACATAGGGCTGGAGATCGCCGCCGCCGCACAGGCGGCACGCGACGATCGCCCGAACGCTCTCGTTCATTGCGCGTATTTGGCCAGCATTTCTTCGAGGTTTTCCGGCGTGATCAACGGCTCACGCACGGTGTCCGCCTCATAAGTTTCCTGGTCGCGCGGATATTTGCTGCTGACCACCATCACGGTCTTGACCGGGAAATAGGTCGCGTGAAGCTCGGTATCGGGCGTGAAGATGTTGTCGCCCTTGCGCACCTTCAGATACTTAATTTCGCCGTCATCGACATCCTTGTAGAAATAGTCGATTTCACCTTCCAGGATGTACATGAAGTGAAAGTCTTTGTGGTGCCAGTGGTTGGACCGGAGCGCGCCAGGATTGCAGGTGATGATCGACACGTTCTGAACGGTTTCGTCGACGATCGAGAGGATGCCCCCACGTTCATCGGCATCGCGCTGGATGTTCGGAAACAGAGTGGATTTGCGCGGCAACGACATTGGAAAGCTCCCCAGAAAGGTCCCGGCGGTCGCCGTGGATGGCCCAGAATTCGACGTGGGACCCATAGAACATTTTGATATGGCCGCAAGGCGCAAAGGAGTTATCGCTTGCCTAAATCGGCCCGGAATTTTTCGAGTTGCGCGGCCAGTGCCTCAAGCCGCGCGGTGACCGCGATGATCCCCGCAAAGCGCTCGTCCTGGTCCCGCAACCATTGTGTGCGCGGCACCGCGAACATGGCTTCGAAAGCATTGCCGTCTTCGATCTGTTCCTCGCCGATCGTCTTCAACCCCGGGCGGCCGTAGAATATCGGGTGGAAGCTGGTTTTGGAATCGTCCGCCAGCCCCACGCTGGCACGGTTCCGATATTCCGGGCCGACGCCAATGGTGGCGGTGACCGCGATGCCATCGAGTATACCCGCAAGATCGACGGCCTCGGCCATTGTCCCGGTTTCGCGGACGGCGGTAATCTCAAGCGCACTCAGGTCGAGCCGCAGATCGCCGAGGAGTGCGAGGATATAGCAGCCGATGTCGTACAAGCTCGACGCGCCGAGATCGCTTTCGCTGCGGAACGTCCCGCTGGGCATCGCCGGGATGACGAAGGCGAGATCGATCGCAGCAACCCTGTGCGCGGCGCAAAAATCGAGCACGCGCCGATACAGCCCGGTGTGGCGCTGCATGAATGCTTCGACCAGCACGGTGCCGGTGGCAGCGCACCTGGCGGTAACGTCGCGCGCTTCGACCGCGGTAACGAAGGCGGGCTTTTCGACGATCACGTCGAAGCCCGCGTCGATCACGGCACGGACCTGTGCATGATGCGCCGATGGGGGACTCGCGATCACGAACACCGTATCGCTCGGAACGCCCGCTAGTGCCGCGTCGAGCGTTCCGAAAATCGGGGCATCGGGGAGCGCTTCGGGCGGCTGCCGAGACACGAGTCCGGCGATCGACTGCCCATTTGCCTTGATCGCGGGGATGAGCTTGGTGCGCGCATGCCCGCCGATCCCGACAACGCAGAAGCTTTCCCAGCGGCTCACCGACTGGTCTCGTAAAGCGGTCCCTCGGGCGCGCCGGCCAGAAAGATCCGGCGGCAGCCAAGGTAGAACGGAACCGTCACCACCACCATCGCCACGATGACCGAAACGATCCGACCGATGCCCCCCATCTGCAACAAGGCCGCGGCGGCGAGACAAAGCGCGACGTTGACGAACTGGGGCAGCAGGTAGCCAAAGCCTTTGTGGCGCCGGTTGAGGCGCTGGTAGAGGTGGAGGTAGTTGCGCGTCAGCAGGTCGTGTTTTTCGATGATCCGCACGGCAAACACATAAGCGACATCGAGCGTGGGCAGCGCCGCCGGGATAGCCGCTTCGGGCGCGAGGTTGGCGACGTTCTCGAAAAAAGCGACGGCCATCGCCGTCAGCAGTCCGGCGAAGGCAAAGCTGCCCGAATCGCCGAGGTAAATCGTACGCGGGCGGCTGTTCATCACTCCGAAGGGCACGATAAACGCCAGCGCCCCGACCGAGACCGGAACCCAATCGCGAGCGGCGGGCGAGAACAGCAGCACCATCATTGCGGTGAGGGCAATGAAGCTCGCCAGGTTGAGATCGGCGCCATCACAAAAATTGACCATGTTGGTCAGCGCGACACAGAGGCAACCGGCGACGAGGCTCGCCGCCAGCAAGGCCGGCCAGCTGAATCCGATCCCCGACAGATACGCAAAGACGATGCCCATCCCCGCGAGCAAGCTGATGACGATGCGAAACCGCGCGCTAAGGTGCACGAGATCGTCGATCCAGTAGATCGCGGTGACGACGCTTACGATTGCAAGCGACATGATCAGCGCGGTCATGGGATAAGTGATCAGCGCGGCCCCCAGCATCACCGGCGCCAGCAGCGCGCCGAAGCCGGTCGGCGTCACCCCATCGCGGCGCACTCGCAACCAGACGCGTCGATATGCCAGCCCGGCGGCGAAAGTAAGGATGACAACCAGCCCTGCGAAAAGCACAAGCGCTGGGGTCAGCAGCGAAGGATTTGTCGGCACCGTATCAAACTCGCTTCTGGATGATCTTCGCGTGCGCGGCGACGTCTTTGGTGACGGTCGATCCGGCGGCGATCACCGCCGCTTCACCGACCGTAAGCGGGGGCACGATCAGGCTGCCCGACCCGATGACGGCATTGGCGCCGACCTGCGTCGATTGACGGCCCTGGCCGTCCCAGTTGCAGAACACCACGCCCGCGCCGATGATCGTTCCCTGACCGACATCGGCATCGCCCACGAAGGCGCGGTGCGAGATTTTGACGCCGCTTCCAAAGCGGCTGCGCGTCGCTTCGACATGCGCCCCGAGGATGCAATCGTCCCCCACCTGCACGCCATCGCGTACGAAACAGAAGGGACCGAACAGGTTTCGCTCACCGGCCGCCACATCGCTCAGGATCGAATAGGGGCGCACCCGGTTGCCAGTTCCCAGGCGGACATTGGTGAGCACGCTACCGGTGTCGATGCTAGTTCCGTTCCCGATCGCGCAGACGCCCGCGAACGAGACATCATGCGCCAAGGCGATATCGCCATCAAATTCGACGCTTGCGCCCGCCGCGAGATAGAGCAGGGGCGAGCCAAATGCGGCCCGCAGCGCTTCCTCGCTGGTGATTCGTCGAGGTTCGTCAAATCTGGCGGTGAACATCGTCGGCCCCTTAGCCTGGGTGCTCGCAAAACCCATTCAGGCGGTCCGGCGAACGCGGGTGCTCTAGAGGAACATACTGCGTTTCGTCCACCGACAACGCCGTCAATCTGCCGTCGTCATGACGCCAAATCTGTCATGCGCGCCGCCAGCCAATGCCCAAGGCCTGCGCGCACCAGTCAACCGCGACCTGCTGCCTCGCGCGCCACCCGCGATACCACCGATGCAAAGGCAGATTGACGCGCGCGCGAGGCTTCTCGCGCCCCGGCTACTGCGCTCTCAACCTGCGCAAATGAGCGCGGCGGTGCCGCTTCGATCGCATCGGCCAGCGCGGCTGCGTCGTCTGTCGCAAAGAAGCGCGCGTCGGGTGCCTGCTCGCGGTGGACGGGGAGATCGGACAGCAGCATCGGCGTCCCGACTGCCTTGGCTTCTTCCACTGTCGTGCTCCAGCCCTCGAACCGCGATGGATTGAGCAGCGCCGTGGCGCCGATCATCATCGCTTGCACCAAGCCATGATCCACGCTGCCGAGCAGCCGAATGTGCTCGCCCGCGCCGAGTGCTGCGATCCGCGCTTCGATCTCTGCACGATATCCGGGTCGGCGCGGGTCTTCGCCGTGACCGGTCACCAAGATCTGGCGATTGGATCCCCGCTGCGCGAGCAGTCCGGCGGCCTCGACCGCGAGCATATGGTTCTTGTGCTGCCAGAGCTGGTTGGGGAGGAAGACGAAGTCCTCCGCTATCTCTTCCGCCCGCAGCCGCGCCCAGGCCGCATCAGCGGTGGGCCAGCCATCGATCGGCACCGCAAAGCGCGCGACTCGCGTGCGATCGCGGGCGCCGGGGTAGAAGGCAAGGCAGTCGCGTTCGGCATCCTCGCTGCTGAGGATGATGATCGCGCTTGATGCGACCTGCGCCCGAAAGCCGAGGTCGCGTTTCCACCATGTCGCGCGACCGAACATGTGCGGCAGCCGACGGTGCTGGAAATCGGGAATCCACGCGATCGAGGGGATGGGACTGCGCCATCCGAGATAGATCGCCGGGCAGAAGGCGACATCGACGCCTTCGCGTCTATAAGTAGCAAGCAGTGGTGCATTGTGTCCCGTGACCAGCGCGCGACCAATTCCGCCGCGCACGCGGTCCTCCGCAAAGGCGGGGTCGATGATAACGCGCGTCCGCGGCAGGTCCGGCAGATCGCGCACATAGCGATCATCGGCGCGATCCGGGCCCAGGAACAATAGCGTTTCGATGTCCGGATCGCCATGTTCGGCCAGCGCGCGGACCATGTTTCGCATGTACATCCAGCCGCCGAACCAGCCCTTGCCGCCGATCGGCGGGATCGCGAGGCGAATCATGGCTGCACCGCTGTCTTGTACCAGCGGACATAATCCGCCAGCCCGGCGTCGACATCGACGTTCCAGCCGAACCCGGCGGCATGGAGCGAGCCCGGCGCCGCGACCAGGCTGAACGGGTCGCCCGCGCGGCTCTGCCCCGAAAAACGCAGGCAGGCCGGATCGCGCCCGAACGCAAGCGCAACGCTTTCGGCGATTCGCCGCACGCTGCCCGCGCGGCCCGAACCTGCGTTGACCACCGGCATCGCCGGGCTGGCTAGAGGGGTGGCGGCGACCAGCGCACGCACCACGTCGTCGACATGCGTCCAGTCGCGCAGTTCGTTACCGGTGCCGCCCAGCGTCACCGTCTCCGCCTCGCTCGCGAGCTTGCCGCACAAATCCCACAGCAGCTGCTTGGCAAGCCCGGGGCCATAGACCGAGAACAGCCGCACCGCGACGACGTTCAGCGCAAAGCTGCCCGCCCAGCCGCGACAGATCGCCTCCATTGCAAACTTGTGTGCGCCATAGGGGCTGAACGGGGCTGTCGCGGCATCCTCGCTGATCGCCCCCGCGTGGAGATTGCCATACACTGCGGCCGACGACACGATCACCAGCCGGGTGGCGGGCGCGTGACCGCGCAGCCAGTCGAGCAGCATCCCGGTGCCGCCCACCGTCGCGGTGAAATCACCATAAGGGTCGGCCAGCGACGCACCGACCGACGATCCGCCCGCGAGGTGATAGACGGTGTCGGGCACGCCTGCTGTCGCCGACATCGCATCCAGACCGGCTTGCGACAGTGCGCCGGTCCGCCATCCGCAGGTCGCGCCAGTCAGCGCGCAGGCCTCGGCATCGATCAGGTCGAGCCCTGCGACGCGCGTCCCCTCGGCGGCGAGGTGCCGCACGAGGTGGCGGCCGATAAAGCCGCCTGCACCAGTAACGAAGGCGAGGCTCACGTCGCGGGCAAGTCCGCAACCCGCAGCTGCTGGCCGGTCGCGACGTCGACCAACGGCAGATCAGCTACCACGGCGCGACGGCTCATGCCGCGCACGAACGACAGCTTGCCGTTTTCGTCACGCCCCTCGGCAAATGAGGTCGCGCGAAAGGCCGACCCGACCGAGACGGGCCTGATCTTGTCGGTCAGAAGATCGGTCCTGACGAAGAAGGCGTTGTTGCCAGCGGCGTTTCCACCGACCAGCGCATATCCGCGGGGCGCAAGCAAGTGATCGAACGCCGCGATGCTGGCGCCGTAATACAGGTTCGAATGATGCGCCTTGGTCCGCTGGAAATCGGCGCTGTAGGGCACCGAAACCTTCGCCGTCGCGCCAA
Organism: Sphingomonas sp.; assembly: GCA_019744885.1. GTDB lineage: Bacteria > Pseudomonadota > Alphaproteobacteria > Sphingomonadales > Sphingomonadaceae > Sphingomonas. Next base: position 25,359 of record JAIETY010000170.1, on the reverse strand, counting down.
ACAGCCCGTTATATTCAACGATCACGATGGCGGCACGCACATCCTTCAGGGCTTCGAGAATGAAGTAATCGACGCCATCGATATCCACCGACAGGATGCCGATGCCATCGAACGGCGCGCGGGCGATCAGCTCGGCGATGTTATCGCGGGAGATGAAGGCCTCGACCGCCGTCAACGCATGGCGCCAGTACATCTGGGCCTGTTCGATCCGGGCAATACTTGCTGCGGACCCGTCGATCACCATCCCAGCCCAAAAATCCTTCATCATCAGGAAGCGGCAGTTCGCCTCGCGGAAGGTTTCGACGCCGAATTCGACGAAGGTCTTGTGTTCGATCTTCAGATTCTGCGTGAGGTACTGAATGATGCCATCTTCCCCCCACTGCGAGAAGATCTGAAACTCCGCATCCTGCAGCTGCTCGAAATGCTTGTCACTGTAGCCAGCAGCAAGCATCCGTCCTTGATTGATCAAAACCTTGTCGAGATCGCGGACGTTCTGCGCCAGACCGCGGACGATGTTTAGCGAAGGAAAAGCCATCTGTTCATACTTTCTCATTGCGCAGGTCGCGTGGCGTAGGTCGCGTGACTAGTTATCCCGTTCAAAGGATATTGGTTACCGTTCTACCGAGCGTCAGGAACCGCATGCAAAGCCATGACATGGGCCATCACATGAGGCGCATAAGGTCCGGCTACGAGCGTCACTGCCCGGCGGATGCTGTTCTTGATCGAACCCTTCAGGCCGCCAGAAATGATGCGTTCACGCTCAGTGGACGCTCCAAACACGCGGACGCCGTCCACCGTAAAGCCGCTTGTCTCAACCAAATTCCTCAACGACATCGGTGTGTAATAGTTGATATGACCCATTCTGCGGTCGATGCGACCGCGAAGTCCCCCTTCAAGCGGAGCAATCAGATAAAGCTGCTTGGCCACGCGGGAAATTTCTTTCAAAAACAACCGTTCGTGCTCAACATGCTCGATGACATGCGCGCACACGGCAGTGTCGAACTCGGCGTCGGAGAAGGGCAGTGTATAGCCGTCAATTTGCTTGATTTCGAAAGGGCTCGAAAAAGTTCTGGATCGCATCTTATCGATGCCTGACGCGGATATTTCTGCTGCCACGATGGCTGAAGCGAGATTGCGGCGATCAATTTCAGCGGACACGACACCATCGCCCGCGCCGACATCGAGTACGCGACCGAGTTTTGATCCGCCAAGCGCGATGATCGCGTCCACGCTTTCGACGGCAGCGAAAGCTCGTTCGCGATCGCCCAAGGAGTCCGTGCTAAAGTAATCTACATATAGATCACTCAAATGAGGAGAAATAAGACCCACTCATCACCTCCGAACGTGAATATCGTCAAAATAAAAACCAATTTGGTTGCGATCTAAGTCGCAATTTTTTCAAAATCTTGCCACTGAAGCGTCTTGGAGTATTTGGTCGAGACAGTCTCGAACCCAGCGTTCGCTATTGCAGTGCGTCTCGTGTCATCCTCCAAGAGCTCCGAGATCTTGGCAAGCAATTCGCTTTCCGATTCGTAGCTGACAAAATTACGCCCGTCTTCGAAAGGAGCGGGGTAACGTCCAGCGTCGCTTACCAACGCTGCACGACAACCCATCGCTTCCCAGATGCGCATGTTGCCGCGATCTTCGCCGGACATGTCGACCTTGCCATTGACCACGATCTTTGCGCTGCTCAGCGCGGCCAACAAGTCACGGCCGAAGATTGGCGGGCGTGCAACCGCTCGAATATCGCGGGAGCGCCGATCTTTGCGGAGCGGCCCGATCAATCCGAGCGGACTGTCCGCGAGCCTTGTGTATTTGGAAATGTCGAGATGCAACGCGATGTTTTGCGTTGCGCGCATCCGGGCGATCGCTTCCAGCATTGATGCTCTGATGCGGTGATGCCGTGAGAAGGTGCCGACAAACAGCACATCGATCGGCCGGTCCTCCCGCACTGCATATTCATCCATCACAGGATCATGGGCAGGGGAGAAATACACCGCCCGCGCGCCCTGAGCCTTATAATGTTCGAGAAGCGAGGGATAGTTGGCCAGGATGATGTCGTGCTTGAGGAAGCGTCCGCCTGCTGAGGGGGCTGCGCGCCAGGCGATTGTTCGCCGAACACAGCCTGGCAGTGTCTGGAGGAATGCGTCGCCATAGCGCATCGGATCTTGATTATAGAATACTTCAGTACGGTGATGCTCGATCTGACTGCGCAGAATATCCTCGAGCGAAACAGTTGTCGGCAAGCCATTTTCCTTGGCCCACAGCCGCTGCCCAAATTCATCGTCGCCGTTTGCAAAGAAAGCCGATGGGTCGCGCTGCTGGACCGGTTGCAAAACATGCGAACCTCCGAAGCGGTCGTTGAGAAACACCGTGGTCGCCTCCTCGAAGGTTTGCACGCCGCTCCTCAGCTGCGCTAGGCGCGGGCGGTAGGAGGGATAAAGCCCGAAATTCTGCAGAATACGCATGCTGTTACCTCGATAAGATCACGCTAGAGTGGCAGGCGCCTTGTTGGCGCCGCTGCGATGATCGCGGATGATCCAGAGCATCACATAGAATGCGACGCTCGTCCAAAGCGAAGCCGATAGCCAAGCATTCACAAACTGGGTGATGGCCAGGAACGGCATCAGCATTTCCCCCCGGAATGCCGATCGAAGAGAATTGAACAACATCGACATTAGCATCCACCCCATCAGCAACAAGCCAACGATGCCAATCGCGAGTGCGGACTCGACCAGGAGATTGTGGGGATAGAGGCCAGTGACGGGCTCGATATAGGCATAGCCGAACAGGAGGTTGTCGGAAGCTTCCTTGATCGCCAGCGTGATCGCTTCAACCCGCTCAAGCGAGGAACGATCGGTGCCCGCCGACGAAAACCGGTCGAAGACAATGTCGGGCAGGCCCGTGAAGTTGACGACCACGGCAGCAATGAGCGAGGCCGAAATAAAACCGACAGAGGCCCTTCGATTGGTGAGTCCCATTACTGCCATTCCGCAGAATAATGCAACGATCGGCCCCCGCGCTGCTGCTGTAACCGTCAAATAGATCGATAACAGGATCGAAAAAACTAAAAACGCCCGCCACAGTAGATTACGGGTACGCAGCATAATCATGGTCGCCGCGGAAGCGGTAATGATGCCGTTATAGCCCATCGTTATCGGATTGAGCGTCGTAAGAGCGGCTTGAACTTCAATATTTGGGTTGGAAGAAAAATATGCTGCGTTCGTACGCAATGCATATACAACGAGAAGATTGCCAACGACGCCCACGAAAAGAAGCCATAAGAGAGCAGTGTTCTCGTCATACCATTTGCGGCCACCACCTATGCATAATACGGGCAACAACACAGTTGCCACGTAGAATTGGGTATCTTCGTCTATCTTCGGCAAGTTAGAATAGAGATAATCATATCCTATTCGCCACGTATAAATAAACAAAAAAATCGAAATTAGCAAATCAATTCGGTATTGTCTTGCCAATAAAGACCTTAAAAGAAGTGCCGAACAGATTATCAAATAAGCTATGCGATAGGCTATGCTGAGCCCATTGCCTTGAAACGACAAGATAACAGTAATGCTGGCAACAATCGGAAATCCCAGAATACCTAACGCTAAGACGCCGTTACCAAGAATGACGTTGATACGCTTGCTCTGCATTGGAGGCGAACCCGCCACCGAGTTGCCGTGGGAAAAATATGAAGACACCGTTTCCATTGAAGGTTCCCGAGCAAAATCAATCAACGCGCGATAGTTTGCGCGCGGGCGCCAATGCCAAACGGGCGTCGTGCATCCTCAGCCGCATCGCCGGTCCATATACCATTTGAGATTGATGTAGGGCCACAAACGCCCGACCGACGTCCAGTCCCAAGACTGCGATGCCGTCAGCGCCGAAACGCGCGTCGTCAGCGCAGTTCGATTGACCAGCTCGTCGAAGGCGTCATTAGGCGTTGCCAGCACGCGGCTGGACCAGGTGCCAAGGGACCCATTCAACCATGCGGGCATTTGCGAGTTGAAGCCCACTTTCCGCGTCGCCGTGCGGATTGAGTCGGGCATGATGCCGGCCATTGCGGCGCGCGCGACAAGCTTGGAATGCGTCGTATCGGTCTTCATCGTTTCTGGGAGCGCCAGCGCGAACGTAGCCACACGCCAGTCCATGAACGGCATCCGGATTTCGACGCCATGTGCCATCGACATTCGGTCGAAATTGCGAAGGATGGTCGGCAATATGTTGGCGTTGAACATCGCGTAAAGACGCTTGTCGAACCGTGAATAATGATCGGGAAGCTTGTCTCCAAATGCCGCAATCGGCATGCGAGCCGGGGCTGACAGGCCAGAGCCACGGATGAAATAGCTTCTGTCCTTGCGCAACACGGCAAGCTTGGTCGTGTCGGTCACCCAGGCGGACATGGCACCACCGGCCCGGTCCCCGACAAGGTTTCGCAAAGCGAACGCCCAACTTTGCCCCCCCTGGCGATAGCCGCCAATCATCTCGTCGGCGCCATGGCCGTCGAGTGTAACGCAGACGCCCCCCCGGCGTACTTCCTGATAAATGCGGTAAGGCGCGGTCGGGAGGCTGATATACACGTCGTCCAGAGCTTCCAGCACGGTATCCGCCAGCGCAGGGCCATCGTCCCCGCCAAGGTCAAAGAAATGGGGCGTAACGCCGGCGTGACGAGCCGCTACAGTCGCCTCGGGCGTCTCATCGTGCGGTTGACCAGTGAAAATGGCGATGAAAGCGTGGCGCCAGTCGCTGCTCTCGCGCTCGTGGCTGCCGTCTCCCGCTGCAATATGCGCCATCGCCGATACCACGGCAGTCGAATCGAATCCGCCTGACAGGCAACTGCCGATCGCTACATCGCTGCGCATCCGCAGGCGCGTCGAGTCGAGGAACAACGCACGGAATCGCTCGGCTGCCTCGGGCATAGTCTTCGGAAGGTCGGTGGGAAAATGATCCGACGTGACCCACCAGCGCGAAACCGTCAGTCGCCCGTTTCTCAGCATCGCACTATGCCCGCCCGGCAGTCGACGGATGTCGGCGTGCAGCGTGTATTCTGAAGCCTCAACCCCAAACGGGTCGAACAGCATCCGCCGAGCGACGTCCATCGCCGGGCGGCGGTCGACGAAAGGCAGCGTCAGCAGCGCGCCCACTTCGGACGCAAACGCAAAGCGATCACCGACCTTTGCATAGACCAGCGGCTTGATCCCAAACCGGTCGCGCGCGAAGAAGACATCGCCGCTCGCGTTGTCACGGATCGCGAACGCCCACATCCCATTGAGCCGGGTCAGCATCGCCGGGCCCCACTTGATGTAGCTCTGCAGCAATACCTCGACATCGCCGTCGGTGCGGAACTTGACGCCCGTGGCTTCGAGTTCCGCGCGCAACTCGAGGAAGTTGAATATCTCGCCATTGAAGGCGATTGCGCAGCGGCCGTCCTCACTCAGGAACGGCTGGTCGGACCGCTCCTCGGTATCGATAATGGCAAGGCGCGCATGCACGAAGCCGCACGAATGATCCTCCGACAGCCAAACCTTTTGACCGTCGGGTCCCCGATGCGACAGGGTTTGTCCGAGCCCGGCGAGCATCGCATGCTCCACCCGGGCGCCAGAGCTAATGATACCGGCAATGCCGCACATGCTATTCGACCCCTAGTTCGCGCGGATGATTGAGCGGCTTGTCGCGGGCATTTCCAAACTCAAACGTGACTGTCACATGCCGATCATATGAGGCGATGCACGCGCCAAGCGCGCGTCTTGCGCTCCAATCGCCCGTGCAACGAACGTCAGCGAGCGTCTGGCCGACCGAGCGGGATATTTCCCGCAGATATCCTCGTAAGCGGAATCGTCGATCTGCTCGTCGTGGCGCAAGTCCTGATGCGGTTTGGCGATCCGACCGCGACCCACGTCACCAAATTTGATCATCTGAATTTATGCCCCGCAAGCGGATCTGCCTCGATCCGAGGCGGTCCTTAGGGGGTTTGGTGCGCTGCCGCAACCCGACAGTCAGCGCCCGCCAAACATCGCTTCAAGCGTTTGCGGATCGTCTGACTCGCGCTTGGCTTGGCCGAAGGGCGCGCTCGTAACTAAATGAGACATAGAGGTATTCTCTAAAGGGGCGGATGGGAGGCCGACTATTGGAGCGAATATCGATGGGGCAGGCCGGTCTAATCGGCAAGCCAGTGCTGCGGCAGTTCGGCGCCAGCGAAATGGCGGAGGTCAGTCCTTCGACCATGGTCATCCGGCGGCACCATCCGCAGCAGGGGAGCCGCATTGGAAGGCGCCCATTGCGGCCGAGCCGATTGGCTCACCCCGCGATTGGTGCCTTGCAGCAACAGCAAGATGTGGCTAGCGGGATGCTCGAAATGGATCGGCGTCTCCTGCCACCTGCGTTCCGCATAAATTTAGCAGCATGATACGATTGGAAAACCATGACGAAGACAGCCCTTATCACTGGCGTCACTGGGCAGGATGGTGCCTATCTCACGGAATTGCTGTTGGCCAAGGGGTATCAGGTCCATGGCGTGAAGCGCCGGTCCTCGTCGTTCAACACCGGGCGTATCGACCATATCTACCAGGATCCGCATGAAAGCGGCGCGCAGCTTCATCTGCATTATGGCGATATGACCGACTCGACCAATCTGATCAGGATCGTTCAGGAGGTCGAACCCGACGAGATCTACAACCTCGCCGCGCAGAGCCATGTGCAGGTCAGCTTCGACACGCCGGAATACACCGCGAATGCCGATGCGATCGGCACGTTGCGGATGCTCGAGGCGATCAAGATCCTCGGCCTTACCAAAAAGACCCGCTTCTATCAGGCGTCGACGTCCGAGCTTTATGGCTTGGTCCAAGAGGTGCCGCAGCGCGAAACGACGCCCTTTTACCCGCGGTCGCCCTATGCGGCAGCCAAGCTCTACGCCTATTGGATTACCGTCAACTACCGCGAAGCGTACGACATGTTCGCCTCGAACGGCATTCTCTTCAATCATGAAAGCCCGATCCGCGGAGAAACCTTCGTGACGCGCAAGATCACGCGCGCGGTCGCCGGGATTCATCTGGGCATTCAGGAAAAGCTGTGGCTCGGCAACCTCAATGCCCAGCGCGATTGGGGGCATGCGCGCGACTATGTCGAGGGCATGTGGCGCATCCTGCAGCATGATCGTCCGGACGATTTCGTCCTCGCGACGGGCCAGACGCAGACGGTGCGCCTGTTCGTCGAACGCGCCTTCGCGCACGTCGGCATCACGCTCGAATGGCGTGGCGAGGGCATCGACGAGCGCGGGCTGTGCGCCGAGACGGGACGGATGCTGGTCGAAATCGATCCGCGCTATTTCCGCCCGACCGAGGTCGAATTGCTGATCGGCGATCCGGCCAAGGCCAAGGCGGATCTGGGCTGGGAAGCGACGACAAGTTTCGAAGATCTCGTGAGCGAGATGATGGCAGCCGACATCAAGACCGTGGCGCGAGAGGCGCAGCATCGTCGCATCGATGAGGAAGCTTCTCTGCGCCCGCGCGCGACTGCGTGAGCCAGATGGCGACTTTCGATATTGCCGGACGGCGGGTTTGGGTGGCTGGCCATCGCGGGATGGTCGGTCAGGCGCTCGTGCGTCGGCTTGCGCGCGAGGATTGCGACCTCATCGAGGCGCCGCGTGAGCGTGTCGACCTCCGCCGCCAGAGCGCAGTGGAGGGCTGGATCGCCGACACCAAGCCGGAGCTGATTTTCGTCGCTGCAGCCAAGGTCGGCGGCATTTACGCCAACGACACGCGTCCGGCCGAGTTCCTCTACGACAACCTCATGATTGAGACGAATATCGTCGAGGCAGCGCGTCAAAACGGGACAGCCAAGCTCGTTTTCCTCGGATCGTCCTGCATTTACCCCAAGATGGCGCCGCAGCCCATTCATGAGAGTGCGCTGTTGACGGGGCCGCTCGAGCCGACGAACGAATGGTACGCAATCGCCAAGATCGCCGGGATCAAGCTTTGCCAGGCCTATCGTCGCCAATATGGGCTGGATTTCATCTCGGCACAGCCGACCAATCTTTATGGCCCGTTCGACAATTTTGATCTGACGTCGAGCCACGTGCTGCCGGCCTTGATCCGCAAAGCGCACGAGGCGAAAGCCACAAATGCCGAGAGTTTTCAGATTTGGGGAAGCGGCAAGGCGCTTCGCGAATTTCTGCATGTCGATGACCTGGCGGATGCACTTATCTTCCTTGCCAAGGAGTATTCCGGCGAAGATATCGTCAACATCGGCAGCGGCGAAGAAATCGCGATCGGCGACCTTGCCGATCTTATCGCCAAGATCGTCGGCTTTGCCGGGACGATCGACAAGGATTTGAGCAAGCCGGACGGTACCCCCCGGAAGCGGCTTGATACCACGCGCCTGGAACAGCTGGGCTGGCAATCTAGCGTCAAGATGCCCGACGGCATTGCCGATGTTTACCGCTGGTATCTCGACAACGTCACTATAGCCTGATCATCCGCGCTCGCTGATTGCGGTAGCTCGAGCTGCAGGCCATAGGCGCAACTAACAGCGACGACTTTGACGAACCCGCTGAGCGGCTAGGCGCAAGTGGCGATCGAGAGCGCGCACCTTGCGTAACGTCTTCTTACCGTTCCAGCTTGCCGGGCCAATGCCGCAGCTGGACTGACGGTTCAAGGGCGCGACGCAGAGGCGGCGCGACGGCGCGCAACGAACAGGTTGGACCCCGACAGGACGCCCATGCGGCGCGGCATACGGCGGTCTAGCCAGGAGAAGCACTTCATCAAGCGCGGGTGCAACACTGCACCCTCGACCGCTGTGCGGCGGCCGAACTGACGGCGTATGATGGAATCGATCGCGCGCGCCGGCAAACCGACAACTGCCGACCAAGTGATCACGAAAAATCCCATCGCCATTTCATGCGCCACAACCTCAAGCGTTCCGTTCGCTTCGATGAGGCGTCGCCATTCCTGCGGGGACTTGAACTGGATATGAGGCTCACCGGGCACGAACACGCGCCCGCGCAACAGTCCAAGCCGCCACCAAGCCCACGACAAGATCTCAACGAGCGCAAAGCGGTTGGGTACCGACAGAAACAGCAGGCCATCGTTCGTTAGATGGCGTTCGAACATCGCCAACAGTGCTCCGGGTTCCTCGACATGTTCGAGCACGTCGAACGAGCAGATCAGCCGGAATGTGTCGTCGGAAAGTTTGCCGTCCGCCACCTGCGCGAATGTCAGCAGCCGCAGAGGCCGAGGCCAGACGTAATTGTCGCGATAAGACGCCATAGTCGAAGGATCAAGATCGACCGAAGTGACGTCGATTCCGCGGCTAACCAGCGCAAAGCTCTCGCACAACGATCCGCATCCGAAATCGAGCGCCGGACTGCCAGGCGGGATTAAATCGAGGAAGGGGGCGTAGATCGTCCAACGGTGCTCGACCCCGGAGGATGTATAGCCGTCAAGCTTCGAAATATCGGAGGTCCGGTCGAAGGTCCGCCGCGGGACACTAGCCGAGGTCTCCCCGGGCACCTGCACCGACGTGGCGTTCATTTGCGTCTCCTTCTATGTGCGGTGCACTAACAGCGGCGCTCCACCATGTCGAGGCCTCATGGATAAAGCTTGAAATAATTGCGTTTATACAATGGGTTGCTATCCCACGGCTGGCAATGCCATCTCGCTGTTGTGCCGCGCCATCCGATGCGTCGACCATAGGGCGAGCACGATGAAGCTCACATGCGAAAGCGACAGCGCGATCGAGAACGCGGTGATCGTCCCGAGCGCGTCGAGATGAAGCACTGCAGCAGCGACCCAAACTGCGCTCATGCACACCAGGTACCCAAACTCCCAGCCGGTCTGCAGCCGGTTGTGGCCGAGCGTCATGAAGGTCATGTTGATCGATCCTCCCGCGAACGTCAGCCAGTAAGCCGGGACCATTATCTGTGCCATCTTGCCGGCCATTGCCCATGCTGGCCCGAACACAAAGACAAACAGGCTGGGCAGAATCCACCACGCGATGACTGCCGGAACGAGCGCGATCGCAGCGGTGATGGTGACGGTTCGGCGGGTGAAGCGAGCGAGCCCCGCATCGCGTGCGCGGTGCAACGCGCTGAGCCGCGAGGAGTAAACCTGCAGCATTGCAAACACCACCATTGCGACCGGTAGACCGAGCCCGCGCTCGACCAGTGCAAATTGTCCTGCAACCGACGCGCCATAGGCGGCGAAGAAATTGATCGGCATGAGCGCGGCCGCCGTGGCATTCATCACCACGCCGGGCAATGCGATGATCGGCTGGGCCCGGTGGGCGACGAGGAATTTCCAGGTATTGCCGATACTCGCGGGGCGGACGAAACGGGCGTGGCCACAGGCGATCTGGTGGCGCCACAAGGCAGCAAATGTCGCTGCCCTGCCGACGACGTCGGCGATGATAATCCCATCAAGTGTGGGCCACACAAAGGCGAGCGCAAGTGCAACCGTCGCATAGGCGACTGATTGCTTCAGCTTGAGTGTTCCAAGCGTCGCAAAGCGTTCTTCGCGCAGCAGCAAGTAGCTCTGGCTCTGCACGATGCCGGCGAAGGCGACGGCCAGCGATGGCAGGATCAAAGGGAATGGAATAGCGGCAACTTGGGTTAGCTGGACAACCGCGAATCCAGCGGCGACGATCGCCGCGAATGCCAGATTGAGCGTCAGGCAGGCGCGAAGCAACGGCTCGAGTTCATCATCGTCGGCGCGCAGGATCAATAGCTCAAGGCGGAGCGACGCACCGAACAACAGGAAGTTTACGATCGACTGAAAGAGCTGAAAATGACCGAAGGCGATTGGATCGTAATTTCGCGCGAGGATCGGCAGAATCAGGACGCCGATCGCCTGCGCCGGCAGGGTTCCCCGCATGATGACCGCCATTGAGCGAAGCATGGTTCAGCCAATCCCCCGTGCCGCGTTGTGAAGTTCACGCAGCTGGCCGACAGTCGAAACCGACAGCAAAATCCGCGCGTCGGGCTCGTCGGACAGGATTCGCGCCAAGCGTGTCGTTGCCTTCTCGTCACCGCGATGGCGCAGCACGCCGTGGAAGATACGCGAGATGCCGGTATCGTCGCGTTCGGCGCGTGCCAAATAGCGCGACTGCATGATTGTGCCGAACGCTGGCGCATGTGGCAGTGTACGATCGAGGCCGAGACCAAAGCTGCCGATGCGCCCCTCGTCGACGAGCGTTTGAAATGCCGCGCGGTCGTCGTCATCGAGGGCAAATTGGTCGGGCTCGTGCACCAGCATGGCGTAGAGGCGATCGCGCCGGAGCGCGGCAAGGCTGGCATCAAGTTCGGCGCGGAGCGTGTCGCGTGGAAAGGCCCTGACGGTCGGTTTCGGGGCTTGCGGCGATGATCCGCGTGCCGCGCTCAGCAACTTGCCCTTCAAGGCTGGGAAGCGCGCAAGTACGGGCTTTGCGATTGATCGGTACAAGCGTCGCACCGGGCTCGGTTGAACCGGACTTGAGGGCCGGCCGAGACCGATCTTGGTCGTGATCATGACGTCGTCGACGCCGTGCAGGACGTCGCCGAGAACCTGTTCGGACCAGCCGCTCCCGTAATAAGGGGCCGTGTCAAAATAGCGGATGCCCAGGGCAAGCGCGGTTTCGACGAGACGCCGAGACTCCTTGATGTCGGCACCACCATAAAGCCGGGCACAACCCAATCCGAGGCGGTCGATCGTTGATTTCGTCATCGCACTTCCCGTGACAAATGCTCACCCAACCTTACGGCCAGCGCGAGCGCAGTGAAGGTCACGTTCGCATGGCTCGACGATGGGAAGACCGCCGCGCCCACGACGTAGAGATTGTCGACTTCCCAAACTCGGCAATTCTGATCGACGACCCCGTCCTCGGCACGCGCCGACATGCAAAGCCCTCCGGCTTGGTGGTACGTATCGACCAGTGTGTCGAGAAACGCCGGATCGCCATCGAGCAGGGCGGGGGCGGGCACCAGTCGTGCGATGCCGCGCTGCTGAAGGTACGTATCGCTCGCGATGGCGAAGTTCCGGATCGCGCAGACCTCTACGCCATCGACCTTCCAGCAGATGCTTGCCTTTGCCCAACCGTAACGGTCGGTAGGGCCGTCGGTGAGCATGATGCGGCTATCGGCGATCGGTCTTTGTTCGGCCTGGACACTATAGTCGATCGACCGGTCCCACATCGCCATAACGCGGCGGTCGCGAAGATAGCGCATCGTGAGCGGCACGAATGCCCGCCCGACGGCAAGCACATCGCGCGGCAGCGTCGCGAGCCCTGAAAACTGCGTCCCGTGCATGATCGCCCGCGCGGTCCGTTTCAAGTTGGAGAGGTTCTCCGAGACATTGCTTTCATAGGACAGCATACCGGCCATCCCGAGGCCATCGGGACGACCGTGAGCATGGCTGAAGCGAAGTTTGGGTTGGAAGCGCGAACCAGCGATTCGCCCGTTTTCGAACGTATCGCGCAATTTGCGTTCGTCGAGCACTTCGACCCGGGCAATCTTGCCACCCAGATGATCCTGGAACGCGCGGCCGATGCGTGGGTTGCCATGCCAAGGTGTAGCGGCGCGCTGAGCGGTATTCAGCATGATCCGCGTATTCTCGATCGTCCCGCATGCAAGGACGACTGCGTCGGCCGCGATCGTCCAGCTGGCGTCACCGACTGCCACGGTCACGCCGGTCATGCGGCTGCCCTCAAATTCCCACCCGGTCACACGCGAATTGAGCACGATCTCCATCCGCTGGTGCTTGCGCACATAGGTTGAAAGCATCGTCGCCAGATTCGGCTGGTCGAGCCACAGTGTGAAGAAGCGCTCGACCGACGCATTTGGATCGGCGACTTCGCTCCCGATCAGCTGCTGCATTTCGGCAAGCGCCTTCGGGCGCGGGACTCCCAACAGATCATAGGCTTTGGCGTACCAAGGCGCGACCTCGTCGAGATCGATAGGCCAGGCTGCAAAGTCTTCGCGGTTGAATTCCGCAAGCTGGCCGCCCCAGTAGGCGCTCGTACCGCCAAGCCCTGCACCACGTCCAGCGAGATAGCCGAGATGGTCACGACCACCGGCAACGCCCATGTCGGCATTGAAATCCATCGTCGACACCGGACCACCAGCCTCAACGACGATAACATGCTTGCCCGCATCGGCGAGGGTCCGGGCAAGCAAGAGCCCGACGGTACCGCCGCCGCAAATCACCACGTCGCTTCGCGTCGGTCGATCGGGCGGAGCAAGCTGCCGTCCATCCTTCAACATCGTCAGTAACCCGTCGTTACCGGATCGCGATCGACGCCAGAAAGTGGTGATAGCTGGTTGCGGTCGCTCCTCGCGATCGCGAGTGCATTGATCGACGGGAACTTCCCCATGGCAGCGCCGCATTGCACGCTAGCCACGCGGCTGGCCAGCAGGTGAGCGTCCTCTGTTCTCAGTGGTCGGCCATTCTGCTTAGTCATCGCGACAGCAGGCGTCAGCGCAGCCGACGTGAGGCGAGGGAGGGACAGCATAAGAATCAGCACCATATTGAAGTGCGAAACTCCCCGCACGGCGTCGGCTAACTCGGCTGCCGTTACTGCAGCAATGCCGGAACAGCAATGGTCATTCGCAGGTTGGGCGGTCAGTCCGAATGCGCTGCTGCGACGTTCGGCGCGTGCTAGAGCGGTTTTCGATCATGCAGCCCACTCAACCGCTTCAAGCAATGCGAACCAACAAAACAGCCTGCGCAATACACATCTGCGGTGGCCGCGACCGAGCCTGCCCCGTCTGGCGATGACGATGGCGCACGACCGCGTCATCGGCATCGGGATTGGATCAACTCTCTACGCTTGGTGCCACAAACGGCGCCAAGGCGGCAGTTCGACGCTTGAGGTCCGGGTCTTGATCGGCAAACCGGATATTCAAGGCGTCGATCAGCTGCTGCTGGAGCGGGACGCCACGCTTGCCCAGCATTTCGAACAGCAAAAGCGCACCTTTCGCTTGGGCAGTACTCGACGGTGATCGTTCAAAACCACCTTCCGGCGTCAGATTGCCCTGCGCGGCTCTCAGCAGAAATTCATAGAGCCACTGTGGTTTGCGAGCGAGCATGTCTGTCATCGGCGGCGCGAGGCGAGGATCGGCGATGGCGCTCGCCATGATCGGAAATAACGTCGGCCGAATCTCCACATTGGTGCTGGCTGCGGCATCCATGTGGTTCAAAGCCTTGCGCGCATCGCCGCGTTGAACCGCATACTCGACCAACCAGAGCTCGGCGGCAAGGTCGCGCCGGGTCAGTTCGTGAGCGTAATTAAGTGCCTGCAGAGCGCCGCGAACGTCGCCATCTGCCAACTTGACAAATCCGATCACGCGCGCAGCGGTGGCGCTGCCGGGTTCTCTGCGCAGCGCCATCTTCGCAAGCGACATTGCGGTCGCGCCATCCGTCGCCGTGTCAGGCTTCAATTGCATCCGACTAGCAAGTTGCGCTTGGGCTGGCGCATCATATCCAATGATACCAAGCGCGAGTTCGGGTCGAGTTTGGCGATCAATGGCCACGACCCCATCGAGCAGCGAATACAGCGCTATGGTGACTGCCGACACCACCACGAAAGACCGGAAAACCACCCACTTCACCGAACACGACCGGCAGCTGATTGGCGTCCATTGGCGCCCACGTCAGTCATTCGTCTTGGAAGTAAGCGTTTTGCCGTAGCCGTAGCCGTAGCCGTAGCCGTAGCCGTAGCCGTAACTGAATGGCTTCGCGTCAAACTTGGTCAGCAGGCCCCCTAGCAACCGAGCGTGTGCGGAAGTCAGCCGTACAACCGCCGTGCGGATTTGCCGCGTCCGCGTCGCCCCCGATTCGATCACGAGCACCGTTCCACCGACATGGCTGGCGAGCAATGGCGCGTCTGCGAGCGCCATCACGGGGGGCGCATCGAACAGGACAAAGTCATATTCCTGCAGCGCCGCCGCAATGATTGCATCGACCTGCGATCCGCCAAACAATTCGGCGGCATTGGGCGGGGTCGGCCCGGCAGCGAGCAACGTAAGATTCTCCTGAGTCGTTTCCTGAACGACCTGATGCAGCGTTCCATTGCCCGTCAAAATATTGGCAAGACCTGTAAAGTTGTTGAGATCGAGCAGGAAGTGCTGTGTGGGCGATCGCATGTCGGCGTCGATTAGCAACACGCTGCGGCCGAGCCGGGCAAGCGTCATGGCGAGAGCGAGGGTAGTGGTCGACTTCCCTTCGCCCGGCACCGAACTGGTGATGAGCAAGCTGCGTGGCATCCCATCCGGCGTGGCGAATCGAAGGCTCGCCTCGAACGACAGCATGGCCTCCGAAACCGCCGACTTTCGGTCCCGGAGCTCTTCCATTCGGTCTTCGCTCGGGAACTTTGGTACCGTGCCGAGGCACGAGATCCGGAAGAGCCGCTCGATGTCGTCAGGGACCGCGATGGCATCGTCGAACTGGTCGAGGATAAGCGCAAGACCGACACCGATACCTGCGCCGATAATCAGTCCGATCAGGACGTTGATTAATGGCTTCGGTGATGACTGGCGCGTTGGGGGGAGCGCACGATCGACAACTGAGACGTTATTTGAGCCAATGCCGCCAGCAATTCCGACCTGCTTATATCGCTGTAGCAGCGCATTATAGAGCTCCCGATTGGTATCGGCATCGCGCTGATAAATGTTGTACTGAATGTTCAGCCTACGCTGATTTAGCGCTTCATTTTCGAGCGTATTGACCTGGGCCTGCAGCGCATTTTCTTGTGCCAGCGCCTGCTGATAGCCAGACGTAAGAACTGAACGACCGCGCCCCTCCTCGCGCGCGATGCTCTGATCGAGCTCGCGAAGCTGTGCAGTCAAGGAAAGCAACGGAGGGTAATCCTGATTGAATTGGGCGCGGAGCTTCGCCGCGTCGGCGGCTACTTCGGCACGCTTTTGGCGAAGCGAGTTGATGGCGGGATTGTTCAAGTTTTCTGTCGTAACGCCATTGCTTCCACGCATCCGGGCCTCGGCCGCGATCCTGGCTCCCCGTGCCAAGGCAAGCTGCCCATTCAATGCCTCGAGCGAGTCCGACACCACGGAACGATCGGTGCTCCGGGTGTTGGCATCATTCGATGGAGATCCAATCGTGATGAGCCGGTTCTGCGAAGCATATTCGACCAGCCGACGCTCTGATTCTTCGAGCTTGGACTTCATCTGCGCCAGACGTTCTTCGAGAAAATTACGGGCGTAGCTATTCGCATCAAAGCGGCGCGCAAGGTTGCGCTGGATAAACTGTTCCGCCCAGGCGTTGGCAATATCGGCGGACATCTTCGGATCAGGGCTCTCGAAACCAATCGTCACCAAGCGTGAATTGCGAACCGGCGAAACGGAAATCGAACCAATAAGCGCCTTAATCGCCTCATTCTGGCGGGCTGGTCGAGTTGTCGCGGGCAGCGGTTGTGTCGAACTGTCGAACAGGTTCGACTCAGTACGGATACCGAAAAGGCGCAAGAATTTCCGATTCTCGGATAGTTTGAGCTTTGTCGTAACTGCCTCGGCCACCGAGCGCGCGCGAAGCAACCCATACTGGGTTTGATAAAATTCTTGGTCAGCAAATATCGGAGTCGATTTGGAACTCGAAATGTCCAAATTGCTGCTATCTTCGCGCGAGATATCGAGCGTGATCTCGGCGGTATATTGCTTGGTCATGACCAGAGTCAAACCAATCGAAATGGCCAGACCGGCCAGCGTGGCCGCGAGAATCAACCAGCGCCATTTGGAAAGGACGCGAAGCCACTGTGAGATTGCGGGCTCATGGTCTTTTGGGAGCGAAGAAGCTTGCCAAGGCGCCAGCGCGTCTCTGGAACCACCAGCCGGCACTAGGGCTGCGCCGGGTGCGGTCTCGAATGCATTCATGACGATAGCCTATTAACGCGCGAGGATAGTAACAATCGGTGCGACAAGCGTCGGCGCGATTGTGACGAGGTCGTGCATAAATCGCCGGGACGGGGAGTCGCCGACCACAATGATATCATTGGCGAAAATCTCTGGATCGGCATAGGCGCCGCGCCGGATCGCAGCGAGATCATACAGCGCAGCATAGTCCTTTCCGCCGACTGTCCGGAAAACGACAACCTCTTCAACCTTGGCAAAATCGGACAAGCCCTCCGCCGACGCGATTGATCGGTTCAGCGTCATCCGTCCAATGACGGGATACAGACCCGGCTTTTTTACCTGGCCGTCGACCGTAATGGCGGAGCTCGTCGCTTCGATAAGGTTGACAGTCACCTGCGGATCTCGAACATACTTAGATATCCTCGCAGTAATCACTTCGGCAAGTTCCTTGGGGGTCTTGCCCCCCGCCTGCAGCGTGCCCGCGAAGGGGAACTGAACCTGGCCGCTACCGTCAACCTCAATACGTTCGCGCTTCAGATCGTCGGTACCATAGACGTCGATTGACAGCTTGTCGTAAGGGCCGATCACGAAATTGCGCGACGGTTGCACCAAATCTTGCAGATTGGGCGTGGGCAACTCTTGCTGCGTCAGCACCTGAAGTTGCGTCCGTGGCGTTAGCGCCGGACCGTGCGAGCAGGCCCCAGCCGCGCTCAAGGCCAAAAATGCGCCGAACATTCTTTTCACGTGACTGAATTCCCCTTGTTGCGACGCAGCCACTAATAGCATTTGGGGGGCCACGTAAACCAGCGTGCCGCGCAATTCTAGCGATTGCTGGGCCCCGATTTATGCGGCACCAACGTGCGATTCGCTGCGCGCTCGGCGCAGAATGACAACCGCACAGGCAAAGAGCGATGTCATCAAGGGCGCGCGAAGCGGGTAGTCAACCAGGCTGGCCACGATCGACAGCATGATCAGGATCGCTGCCAGTCGACCGCTCCCGAGCAGCGGGGATGACTGCTTTTCCCGAGCAATCTGGGCCATTCGAGAGATCAACATCCAGGCCCCTGCGCCGATCAACATCATGCCGATCAGACCGTTTTCGCTTATAAATTCCAGCAACTCATTGTGGGCGTGGTTGACATATTCGGGCCGCAAGCGCGCAATACCCTGAAACCTTGGATACGTATCGACGAAGGTGCCGCCGCCGCTGCCGAACGGGAAATAGGCCCACAACATCTTGATCGTGTCCGCCCAAATATAGGCGCGATCGTCCGTCGCAACAACCTCGGTTAGGCGCTGATATGGCAGGGCAAGGGAAGCGATTCCTGCGATCACAACCGTGCCTATGGAAACTGCGACCAACGCGAGCCGCGCACCGATCTGTCGGACAATGTCGTGTCTAATAGCCGCTGCTGACAACAGCGTCCCGAGTACTACGAACAACATCGCGCCGCGCGACTGGGTGATCAGCGCCCCGATCACGCACAAAGCGGTGACGGCGAAAGCGATGAGCAGCCTCGGTCCTAGCGGGAGCCTGCCGGGCTTTTCGGCCATCGCCCAAATGAACGCGGAAGGTATCCCCAAGCTCACAAGTAGGCCCTGATGATTGCGATTGGCAAGCAGGCCGGGCGCGACGTCAATATCGCTCACCGGGTACCATCGCAGCGCGCTGTCCGGCTCGCCCGCTGCCTGCCCGGCAGCCAATGCCACACTGAGAACAGTGAGGATCATTAAAGCAAGCGGAGCCTGCTCGAGCCATCGTTGAGGCGCCCTCAGCGTCAGGATGATTGCTGCGACCGGAACCATCAACGCCAACATCGCCTCTATCGTCAGATCAGGCGAAAGGCTTAGTGGCCGCCAAGGTTGCGGCTCGTTCGCAATCACGGCGCTTTGGGCCAAGATCGCGTGACCAGGCATCGACAGCCAGAGCGACGGTGGCAGCGGCACAAGCTGGATCACCCATAAAGCGAGCACGGCCAAAAATAGCGCGGTACCCCGGGCAAAAGAACCGAGCATGGTCGGCGAGGCCGTCGCCAAAGTGCTTGCGATGGCAATGATGGCCGCCAAGCGGACTACCAAGATTTGTGGGGCGTCGACCCGCGACGACCCTCCAGCAAATATCATCGCTGCAGCAAACGTGATTGTCACGGCAGGCGCAACAAAGCTGGACAGGCGTTGTTGACGAGGGGTCATCCGGATCCGACTCCGTTTCGGGTCGCCAAGCGCAGCGACATGCTTGCGACGCCCCCATCCATCCGACATGCAACAACAACAAAAGCTCTTGCGCCGGATCGACCAGCGCTCACGTCACTCAAGAGATCGATTTCCGCTCTACTTGCCAACAGCCAAAGCCGCAAACCGCCAGAATTCTCGACCAGAATTGGCAAAAAAAGGGAGGCGCCCTTGGGGCACCTCCCGATTTTTGCTATCAGTCAGTATAATTACCGGCTGGTTGCGTTGTTCGAACCAGTCGTGCCAGCAACGATACCGGCAATCGCGCCGCCAACTGCGATCACGACAATCGCGATCACACCAGTTTGGCCAATCTTGCTCTTCTTGCCGGTCGGCGCCGAGGCGCGGAGCGACTTCAGAGCCGGTGCCAGCGACAGGCCCGCTGCCGGGTTGGTCGAAGCGGCCATAACGGGCGACACTGCGAGCGATGCAGCCGCGACCGAGGCCATGATCTTTCCGAAGCTCATTTGTAACTCCCTCTTTTTTGCCAGAACCCCTCTGCCACAGAGAAGGCCTTTTGACAACGCCTAACAGACGTTACCCACGCTACCTAAACTTCAACGGGATCTGCATGTTCCCGTCGGTCGATCTTATAGAGCCGCATTTTTGAAAAAGCACTAACATTTTTGCGGTGCGGCATCCAAAAAATCCCCTCATGCCGCCAGCGCTGCTTCTATGGACCAGCGCGTCGCGCCTTCGAAGCCCATCGCGGAAAGGCGACCAGTCATATACGCGCCAGTATCGATGCCGATCCGATTGGATCGCTCTTCGACCGATTCGCTGATCGTATGACCATGAACGATGATTCGGTCATGTGGCCCGGAGAAATTCAGAAACAGATCACGGATCCAGCGGAGATCGCTCTGTTGCTGCTGATCAAGCGGTACCTGCGGCCTGATGCCCGCATGGACGAAGGCATAATCGCCGACGATCACCATGTCCTCGAACGATTCGAGGAAGCGCTGGTGCCTCGCCGGCACTGTCCGAATCACCCACTCGATCAGCTCGGCATAGTCGAGACATGCGTACTCTGCCTCGCTCATGCCATAGCTCAGAATCGTTTCGCGTCCGCCGATGCGGCAAAAAAGCCGCATTGCCTTTTCGTCGCCTTCGAGGGCTTTGAGAAACACTTCTTCATGATTGCCCATCAGAAAACGAGAGTTTGGCAGCGCCTCACGAATCGCAATTGCCCGTTCGATTACTGCTGCCGAATCGGGGCCGCGATCGATAAGGTCGCCTAGGAAGATGAGGTGCTGATCGGCAACGGCGCGGCCCGCGTCATCCTCCATCATTCGATCGAGCAGACGATTGAGCAGATCGGCCCGGCCATGAATATCGCCGATCGCATAGACACGCACGCCGTCGGGAACGGCGGCCTTGATGCGTGGCTGAATTAGCTTTTTGCGGAGTTGGCCAAACATGAAATCGGTCGCTTCTATCAATCTCTCGGGCACTGCGGCACTGTCGGCGCGCCAAGTCCCGCTTCATTAGGAGGTGACCGGGGTGCCAACAACCGGTATTGTGTCAGGCATGGATTGGCGTTCGGTGCGGCTTTGGGGATTAGCGCTCCCGCTGTTTTTATCGGCCGCGGCGCCATCCTCAACGACCCGCGATCTTCTCGAATTGCTGCGGCGGGATGATCTGCGTCTGGCCAGCGTCGGAGAGCAGCTGGCGATCAAGAACCGGGCGCTTTGTCGTGATCATCGCTCATGGGCGGGCGTAGTCATTCATACAATCGATCAGTATCAACCAATGGTGCGTGTCGATGCCATTGCAGTATTTGCCTTCCCCACCCCCGTTGCGGTCGAAGCAGTGCTGCCTTCGGGCGGGGCGGCTGACGCTGGCATCGCCCCCAACGACGGAATTGTTGCAATTGGCGACAGCCGCCTGACGCTGGATGCTCCGGCAGCGACTGCGTCGACACGGCGCCGCGATTCGGTCGACCGAATGATTGCCGAGCTGCAGCCCGATTCGCCCGCGCGTCTCGTTATTCGGCATGACGGCGTCGACCGAGCCGTTTCGGTGACGGTGAATGAAGGCTGCCGCGCGCGCTTTGAAGTTCATGAACTTGATGAAGCAGCTGCCGACGGCAGCATCGTCCAAGTCGGTGCTTCGTACATGGATTCGTTCGATCCGCAGTGGCTGCCAGTGATTGTTGCGCACGAGCTCGCCCACATCATCTTGAAACACCGCGCGCGGATGGACGCGGCTGGCGTCAAATACGGAATTTTTTCAGAACTCGGGCGCAGCGGGCGGCTGCACGCCCAGGCGGAAAGCGAGGCCGATCGGCTAAGCGTCTATCTGCTCTTCAACGCCGGCTATGATCCACGCCTCGCCGGCGCCTTCTGGCGGGGTCCCGGCAAGAAGCTCGACGGCGGCTTGTTCCGAAATCGTGCATATCGGAGTTGGCGAGAGCGTGCGACCGCGCTCGACGCCGAGGCAGCGAATATCCCGACGAAGGTCATTGCGCCGTTCGTCCCGCCGATGATCGCACTCGCCGATCAGCCGATGCGGTAATAGTCGCGGAACCAGGTGGCAAACCGCGCCATGCCGTCGCCGATCACGACCCGCGGCGCATAGCCGGTCAATGCATTAAGGCGTGAAACATCGGCAAAGGTTGCGGTGACGTCCCCCGGCGGTCTGGGCTTCATCACCTTTTTTGCAGTGACCCCGAGCGCTGATTCGAGCGCTTCGATCATCGCCAGCACAGTCTCGGGATGACAATTGCCGATGTTCAAAATGCGGTGGCCATGCCGCTCGGGCGGGTGATCGAGCGCGCCCAGAATGCCTGCCACGATATCGTCGATATAGGTAAAGTCGCGCGCGAGCTTGCCTTCGCCGAACACCTCGATCGGCTCGCCCGCCAACATCTTCTGGGTGAAGAAGAAATAGGCCATGTCGGGACGGCCCCAGGGGCCATAGACGGTGAAGAAGCGCAAACCTGTCTGCGGAAAGCCAAACATCGTATAGCTCTGGCTCATCAGCTCGCAGGCGCGCTTGGTCGCGGCGTAAAGCGACACCGGCGTGACGGTCGGGTCATCCTCGCGAAAGCCGTGGCCGTCGAGCGGTCGATCACCATAAACCGAGCTCGATGATGCATAGACGAGATGCGCGACATCGGCGGCGCGGCAGGCCTCGAGCACCGCGAGATGGCCCGCAAGGTTCGATCGCTCATAGGCCATCGGGTTCTGGAGACTATAGCGTACCCCCGCCTGCGCGGCGAGATGGACCACGCGGTCGGCGCCGCTCGATCGGACAATGTTCGCGACGGGTTGCGAATCGGCGATATCGAGTTGTTCGAAAGCAAACCCCTCGCGCGCCGTCAGGTTGGCGAGTCGGTCCTGCTTCAGCCGCACATCATAATAGTCGTTGAGATTGTCGATCCCGACCACCGACTCGCCGCGATCGAGCAGCGCGTGGCTGACGGCATGGCCAATGAAGCCTGCGGCACCGGTGACGAGGATAGTCATGGCTGGTTACTGGGCGATTCGGCGCGCGTCGGCAATCAGCTTGCGAGGCGCAGATCGACGGGGAGGGCGACCGGCGCAGGCTGGTCCGGCCAGATGCCACGGGTGTCGTACACTGCCTTGGTCGCACGTTCGTCGAGCGGGACCGACTTGAAGAGCTCGTGGTCGACCAGCACGATCATCACCGGGCAGCGCTCGATCGCGTCGTCGAGGTCAATCAGCGTCGCGTCGGTGCCGTCGAACGCGCGCGGCAACTCGCGTGCATAGGGTTCGACGATGCGGATGCGCTCGCCGTACCGCGCCGCAAGCGCTGCGGCGACCTTGAGCGCGGGGCTTTCGCGGAAGTCGTCGATATTGGCCTTGAAGGCCAGGCCCATGCACGCGACCGGCTTGCCCGGGTGCTGGTCGATCAGCGCGGCGGCGCGCGCGATGCTGTGCGCGACCTTGCCGTCGTTGACCTCGCGTGCGGTGCGGATCAGCGGCGTCTGCTCGGGCGCGGCGCTGACGAGGAACCAGGGGTCGACCGCGATGCAATGGCCGCCGACGCCAGGGCCGGGTGACAGGATGTTCACGCGCGGGTGGCGGTTGGCGAGGCGGATCACCTCCCACACATCGACGCCCATGCTGTCAGCGACGAGGCTGAGTTCATTGGCAAAGGCAATGTTCACGTCGCGAAACGCATTTTCGGTGAGCTTGGTCATTTCCGCCGCACGGCTCGTCGTCGTGACGCACGCCCCGCGCACGAAGCGGCGATAGAAGGCGAGCGCCTTGCGCGCACAGCGTGAGGTGATGCCGCCGATCACGCGGTCATTGTCGATGAGCTCGACAAGGATGCGGCCGGGGAGCACGCGCTCGGGGCAATAGGCGATTGAAACATCGGCGAGTTCACCGCTCTTGCCGGGCATCTTCAGATCAGGGCGCAGCTGCGCAAGCAAATCGCGCACCTGTTCGGTGGTGCCGACGGGGGAGGTCGATTCGAGCACAACGATGTCGCCGGCCTTGAGTACGGCGGCAACGGTCGTCGCGGCCTTCAGCACATAGCCGATGTCGGGCTGGTGATTGTCCTTGAAAGGCGTCGGCACCGCGATCACGAAAACGTCGGCGGGTTCGATCAGTGTCGATGCGCGCAAATGCCCGCGCGCGACCACGCCCGAGACGAGACCGTCGAGATCGACTTCCTCAATATGGACTTTGCCTGAATTGACCGTCTCGACGACATGCTCGGACACATCGATGCCGAGCACTTCGACGCCGGTGCGGGCGATGACGGCGGCGGTGGGCAGGCCGATGTAACCGAGGCCGATGACAGCTACTTTTAGGTCAGCGCCCGAAACCATTTGCAACGATCCCCGCAATCCGTGCCGATGCGTGGCCGTCGCCGAACGGATTGTGCGCGCGCGCCATCGCTTGATAAGCGGCGTTATCGTCGGTGAGGGTGAAGATTTCGGAAACGATGCGGTCTTCATCGGTGCCGATCAGCCGCGCGGTGCCAGCCGCAACGCCTTCGGGGCGCTCGGTCGTTTCGCGCATGACGAGCACGGGCTTGCCGAGCGCGGGCGCTTCTTCCTGCACCCCGCCCGAATCGGTGAGCACGATATGGCTCATGCCCAGCGCGCGGATGAAATGTGGGTAATCGAGCGGATCGATGCGGGCGATATTGGGCCGGTCGCCGAGGATGCGGTCCATCACCGACACGACATTGGGGTTGGGATGGACGGGGAAAATCACCGCGAGATTGTCGCGGTCAGCGATGCGGGCGATGGCGCGGGCGATGTTTTCCATGCCGCCGCCAAAATTCTCGCGCCGGTGCGTGGTGACGAGAATGATGCGCTTGTCGGCGAACCGCGAGGCAATTGGATCGAGTCCATCCGCAAACGAAGGGTCAGCTGCGATGCGTGCACGGGTGTTGAGAAGGGCGTCGACCACGGTATTGCCGGTGACGTGAATGGTGTCCGGTGCGACATTCTCGCGCCGCAGTGCATGGGCTGCGGTCTGCGTCGGCGCGAAATGCTGGTCTGCAATAGTCGCGACGATGCGGCGGTTCACCTCTTCGGGAAATGGCTGATGAATGTCGCCCGATCGCAAGCCCGCTTCGACATGGCTTACGGGCACACGCCGATAATAGGCGGCGAGCGCACCGACCATCGCGGTTGCCGTGTCACCTTGGACGATCACACGGTCGGGTCGTTCGGCGTCGATCGCGTCGCCAAGGCCCGTGAGGAGCCTTACCGTCAGCCGGTCGAGGCTCTGTCCGGTCTCCATCAGATCAAGGTCAATGTCGGGAGTTATCTCGGCGAGGCGGAGCACCTGATCGAGCAGCCCGCGATGCTGCGCAGAAACACAGGTTCGAACTTCAAGCGTAGGATCGGCGGCTAGTGTCCTGATCACGGGAAATAATTTTATGGCTTCGGGGCGTGTTCCGAAGATCACCAGGATGCGTGGGCGCGGCATGCTTGCCTCATAACGTACGCTTCTTAACAGGCACTTACAAATGCCGTGCCTCCGAGTTTCAAGCTCACTTCCGGCGATGATCGCGGATTGCTGCTGCACGCCGCCCATCAAGGCGGGCCACCGTTGAAATCGATGGTGGTGGAGACAGGCTTGCTATGCGGTCGCCTGATCGATCGTTAGGGGGGACTCTACGTCGCACGCGTGGCGAGTCGACACGACCCATGTCGACACGACCCATATGGCTAAGAGGGGAAGCAAATGCGGATTACGATGATCGGTTCGGGCTATGTCGGCCTGGTCTCTGGCGCGTGCTTTTCGGATTTCGGGCATGACGTGATCTGCGTCGACAAGGATGCCGGCAAGATCGAGGCGCTCGAA
>JAIETY010000143.1 GCA_019744885.1 Sphingomonas sp. | reverse complement strand
ACGATCGACACGTTGATCGCGACGCGCTGCATCATCGACGGGATCCCCCTGCTGTATAGCGACCGCGATTTCGATGCGTTTGTTGCCCATCTGGGGCTAAAATCGGCGTTACCGCTCGCGGCCTCTTGAACCCACTTCGCGATTGCCCGACAGACCAGAGAGTTCGCGCCTGAGGAACATGATGACGCGCTTCCTGCTCTTGATCGCCCTGCTGATCGGCCTCGCCGCCCCCGCGCGCGCCGACGACATTTCGGCGGCGGGGCGCGGCGTAGTGCGCGTCGTCACGATCGCGTCGGCGGAGGGACAGATCGTCGGCTTTGGGCACGGCAGCGGCCTCGCGGTGGCGCCGAACCGGATCGTTACCAACGCGCATGTCGTCGAGCTCGCGGCGCGCTATCCCGACAATGTCGTCATCGGT
Organism: Sphingomonas sp.; assembly: GCA_019744885.1. Taxonomy (GTDB): domain Bacteria; phylum Pseudomonadota; class Alphaproteobacteria; order Sphingomonadales; family Sphingomonadaceae; genus Sphingomonas. Next base: position 43,585 of record JAIETY010000143.1, on the reverse strand, counting down.
ATCGTGCCTTCCGAAGGCGCCAAAAGCTATCGCGGCAAGCTGATTGCTTATGATGCGCAGCGCGACCTGGCGCTGATCGAATTCACCGGCACGCAATTGCCGCCGCTGACCGTCTATCCCGGCCCGGTTACCGACGGCGAGACGGTGATTGCACTCGGCTATCCGGGCAATGTCGATCTTGCGACCGCCCAGTCCGCCGCCGACTATATCCGCCCGCTGATGCCGGTGCGCTCGCAGGGCGGTTTTGCCGGGCGGCGCGCGATATCGGGGGTCGATGTGCTGCTCCACACCGCGAGCATCGCGCGCGGCAATTCGGGCGGACCGCTGCTCGACCAGTGCGGTCGGGTGATCGGCGTCAATTCGGCGATCACGCGCACTGAAGACGGCGATTCGAGCTTCGGCTTCGCGATTGCCGATACCGAGCTTGCCGCCTTTTTGCGCGACGCCAAGCAACCCTATGCCACCACCGGCGCGCCGTGCACGAGCATTGCCCAGCGGCTGGAACAGGACAAGGAAACCGCCGCCCAGCGCGCTGACCGCGAAGCGCAAGCGGCGCAGGCAGCGGCGGCGGAAGCTGCCGAAAAGCGGAGCGCCGCGATCGAGCGCGCGCGGCAGGATCAGGCGCGCACGCGCGAGAATTTCATCGGCGGCGCGACCTTGCTGCTGGTGCTCGGCTCGCTCGCCCTGAGCGGCGCCGGGCTGCTCGCGACGCGCGGGGCGCGGCGGCTGGCGCTTTGGGCACTCGGCGGCGGCGTGGTGCTGATGCTGAGCGCGGTGGTGCTGTTCTTCGTTCGCCCCTTTGGCGAGGTGACCGTCGCGCTGCCTGCTGCCGCCACCGCGCCGAGCGGGCCGACCCCGGCCGTCGAGGGCAAGCTGCTCTGCCACATCGCGCCCGAACGCAGCCGCATCAACACCTCGACTCCCGGCGATGTCACGATCGACTGGGGCAAGGATGGGTGTGTCAACACGCGCACCCAATATGTCGAAAATGGCAGCCGCTGGGAACGCATTCTCGTCCCCGCCGAAGAGCAGACCGTGTCGATCCTCGAATATCGCCCAGCCGAGCGCGTCTACACCGAAAGCCGCTATCTGCTGAGCGCGAGCGCGATGGAACAGGCGCGGCGGCTGCGGTCGAGCGTGACGATCAAGGCGTGCACGCCCGACGAACCCACCCGTCAGAAGCTGGCGCAGCAACAGGCCGCGATCCGCGACGCGCTGCCGCCGCAGCCCGACGAATGGCTGGTTTATGAGTGCGCCGCGGCCAAGTGACGGTGGCGCACCCATGACGGCGCGATGATCTGGCCGCGCCGGGCCGCATAAGCCACCACGCCAATGCCGAAGGCGGTGGCGACCAGCATCGCCGGCAGCGATGCCTCGGCACCGAAGGCGCCGCCGGTCAGCAGCTCCGATCCGGTGATGCGCGGGACAAGCAGACCGGGCGTGTCGTTGCCCGAAATCGCAATGCCATAAATGCCGCCCTGGGTGAAGTTCCATGCGGCGTGCACACCAATCGCCGCCCAAAGCCGCCGCGTAACCATGTAGATTGCCGCGAGCATGATCCCCGCTTCCAGCGCAATCGCGAACCCTGCGAGGAGCGACGCATTGGGATTGCCGAGGTGGAGCGCGCCGAACAGCGCCGCCGACAGCAGCAGCGCGGCCCAGCTGCCGAGCCATTCCTCGATCAGCCGGAAGAACAGGCCGCGCAGCAGGATTTCTTCGGTCACGCCCGAAACGATCGATAGCGCCACACCGGGCACCAATACTTCGGCGCCACGGGTGCTGAGGACCTGATAGCCCCCCAAAGCCCAGATCAGCGCCACGACGATAGAAAACAAAATGGCGCCGATCGCCAGACCAGCGGCGAGCTCGGACACTGCCCCCCGCAGCGCGAACTCGACATTGCCGCGCCGCTCGACGAAGGTGGTGAAGGCCAGATAGATCGCGATGAAGATCACGGCGGTGACGGTGGCAGCGGCGACCCGCGGCACGCCGGCATGCGACGGATCGATCGTCCGCGCGACAAAGCTCGCGGCGATGCTGGCAATCACGAACGCCACGATGCCGATGATGAGTCGCGTCATCGGGAAGTGGAGGATGCCCATGGCCAGACGTCGCTTCGGCGCGGCGGCGGGCGATAACGGCAAATCGGTCATGTGGCATTCTCCCCAGTGCGTTAGTCAGTTAACGCACCAGGGCTCACACTGACAAGCGAATGCGTGCTCGGCCGGTCAAACGCGATCGATCCGCGCCGCAAAACAGCCGCGCTTGGCGTTGTGCGCGTGCAGGAACGCGACCGACGGATCGGCGAACAGCCGGTCGATCAGCGCAGGCAACTCGCGCCCGTCGACCAGATCGGCATCGGTCATATTGCCGGTGGCGTCATAAGCACGCACCGACAGTGGCCGGATCGCAAGCTGCTCAGGCACTTCGTCGGTGAAGGTCGCTGCCGCCTCGGCGCCTTCACGCACGAAAATCGCGTGGCGCTGGCGATAAGGCGTGTCGACCGCGAGATGTTCGTGGTTGAGCAGCAAAACCTGCTCGCCCGGCTCGGCGTCTTCGAGCGTGATCCGGCAGGGAAAGCCGGGCTTGGCGGTGACGGTCATCCGCTCGACCCCGCGCTCGGCCAGCGCTGCGCCGGACAGACCATAAAGCTCGGCAAAGGGGCTCGCGTCGAGCCCGGTGATCGTAAAATGCGTCATTGGACACCTTCGCGGTTCCGAAGGACAATCTTGCGGTCGATGCCATAGGCATAGCCGCCCATGCTGCCGTCGCTCCGCTGCACGCGGTGGCAGGGGATGACGACAGCAAGGTGGTTGGCGCCGCACGCCGTCCCCGCCGCCCGCACCGCGCGGGGATTGCCGGCGATCGCCGCAAGTTCCGAATAGGTCCGCGTCTCGCCCGCAGGCGTTGCCCGCAGTGCCTGCCACACCGCCTCCTGGAACGCTGTGCCCTGGACATCGAGCGGCAGATCCTGATGCCGGTCGGGGCTTTCGACACTGGCGACGACGCGCGCGGCGAGATCGGCGAGCGCGGTGCCGCCGGGCGCGACTTCGGCCTTGGGGAAGCGGCTGACCAGCGCGTCGGCATCTTCGTCGAACGCGACGCGGCACAGCCCCTTGTCGGTTGCGGCAATCAGCAGCGGGCCAAGGCTGGTTTCGGCGATCGTCCAGCGGATCGTCACCCCCGCCCCGCCGCGTTGCCAGACGCTGGGCGACATGCCGAGCCGCGCGGCGGCGCTTTCGTAGAAACGGCTGGGGGCGGAATAACCGGCTTCGTAAATGGCTTCGGTCACGTTGCTCTCCTTCGTCAAAGCCTCGGCGGCGGCGCGGGCCTTCAGCCCCCGGGCATAGGCAGCGGGGGTGACGCCGGTGGCGCGCTTGAACAGGCGGTGAAAATGGTGCGGCGCATAGCCGACGCGGCCTGCGAGCTGATCGAGGTTCAAGCTGTCCTCGGCCGCTTCGATCAGCCGGATCGCTTCGGCAACCGCAACGCGGTCGCGACCGACTTCGTCGGGCTTGCAGCGCAGACACGCGCGATAGCCCGCCGCGCGCGCCGCCGCCGGATCGGCGAAGAATTCGACATTCTCGCGTTTCGGGTGGCGGGCGGCGCAGCTCGGCTTGCAATAAATGCCCGTCGTGCGAACCGCGCCGACGAAGCGGCCATCCTGGGCACGGTCGCGGCGGACGAACGCGGCCCAGGCGGCGTCCTGATCGAGGCTGGGGGTGTGGGTGCTGTTCATGCCCCCGATATAGGCGGGTGCGATCGGCGCCACATCCCGCGTGTTGCGGTCAAACTCATTCGCGTCGGGCAAGGGAAAAGCGCCGTGATTCAAGCTGATCGGTGTCGCGACGCATCGCTCTCCGCGCGCAAATTAAATCTCTTGACGTATTTGCTGTTTAACTTTATGTTTCACGTAAATTAAACGCGAATCAATGAAAGGACCGTCAATGCCATCTCGCCCCGCGCTTCTACGCGATGCCTTGTTGGCGGCAAAGCGCAGTGCGCTTGCCACGCTCGTCGCCGCCGCCTTTATCCTTGGCTGGTCGAGCACCGACCGCGCAACCGCTCCGACCATCGGTCGATCCACCCCCTTCATAATTTCCACCGAAATCGCCGTCGGCAGCGTCGTGCTGCTCGTCCGCATCGGCGAACGCTAAGGAGGCTTTTGGTGTCCACGCCTCAAATCGACGCGCTGCAGCGCGAGAGCCGGTCGCTGAAAAAGGCCTTTGAATGGGCGTTCAGCATTTCCTGTTTCCTGCTGTTCAGCCAGGTCACTTATGTCCCGATCAAGACCGTACTGTTCAGCGTCGGCACGCCCGACGCGATGGCGGCGCTCGCCCATCTCGGCGAGGTCGCTGCGCGCTCGCTCCCGAGCGTCGCCTTGCTTGGCGCGGTTTGGACGGCGCGCGGGCTGTTCAAGGCCTATGAAAGCGGCGCGGTGCTGACGCCGGAAAGCGGGCGCGCGGTCGGACGGCTCGGGGACTGGCTGACGGCAAGCGGCGTGCTGGCGCTGTTCGTCGGGCCGGCCAGTGACAAAATGGATGCGGTCACCGCCGCCTATATCACCACCCAGATCGTGCTGATCGGCGTGGGCCTCGCGATCCGGCTGCTCGGTCGGGTCCAGGCCATCGCCGCCGCGATCAAAGCCGACAATGAGCAGATCGTCTGATGCCGATCATCGTCACCCTCGACGTCATGCTCGCGCGCCGCAAGATGCGCAGCAAGGAACTCGCCCAGCGCATCGGCATCAGCGAAACCAACCTGTCGCTGCTGCGATCGGGCAAGGTGAAGGGCGTGCGCTTCGAAACGCTGGAGAAACTGTGCGACGCGCTCGATTGCAAGCCGGGCGACCTGCTCGATTTCGAAAGCGAAGGCGGAATCGTCTAAGCGCCGTGCGCCTCGAACAGTTCAAGCGTGCGTTCGCGCGCGAGATCGGCGCTGGGTTCGTGATAATCCTTGCGCCGGTCCGAATTGAAGCCGTGCCCGGCTTCGTAAACGTAAACGGTCGCGTTGGGCCAATCTTTGGCGATGACTTTCTCGACGCCGTCCATCGGGATGCCCGTGTCGTGGCGACCGAAATGCGCAATCACGGGCACCTTGGGCTCCTCCTCCAACGCGCCGGGGATCAGCGAGCCATAATAGGCCGATGCCGCCGCGACCCCGGTCAGCCGCGTGGTCGACAGCCAGGCGATCGACCCGCCGTAACAATAACCGACGACGAACACCGGTCCGTCGGCCTTGAGCTTGTCGATGCAGGTCTGGACGTCCTTCAGGCTCTGGTCGAACGGGTGGAGTTCGCGCGCGAGCTGGACCGCGCGCGCGAAATCCTCGCCGCTATACTCGGCCTCGAAGCCCGGATGCTCGCGGTCGAACAGCGCGGGCGACAGCACTTCGAAACCGTCATGCGCATATTCGTCGCACAAGTCGCGGATATGATCGGTGACGCCGAAAATCTCTTGCACCAACACCAGCCCGGCCCGACGCGTTCCCGGCGGCGCGACATGATAGACCGCGACCTGGGCGCCATCGTCCATCGTCATCCGCGTCATCGTGCCGTTCGCCATTACCGCTCTCCCGTGGATTCGCCCGCGCCCTGTTTAGGCCGCGAATCCGTGAACGGGAATGGTCGAGAACAGCGTCGCGGGCCTATGGTCGCCCCATCCACACCGTCCGCTCCGGCGTACCGTCAGGGCTCGGCAGCGGCCTGAAATCCTGCGCTGACCAGAAGCCAATGGCGCGGGGGTTGAATCGGTTAACCCCTACGTGAATCGGCCCCACGCCGTATCTGGCGGCAAGGGCAATCCATTCGGCGAAGAGCAGGCGGCCAATGCCTCGCCCCTGAAGACGCGGCAACAGATTGAGATGGAGATGGGCGGGATAACGTTCGACAATCGACAGCGGCGTCCGAAGAGGGTGGTGAATCATGAAAATGCGCCGCTGATCGACCGACCAATCCGGCGCCGGGACGTCGCCCGGGTCCGCGTAGGCGGCGCGAAGGTTGGGCCACCACGCGTCTTCCAGGCGATCGGACCAGTTATCCGTGTCGGGCGTCCCGAGCGCGAACCCGGCAACCCCGTGCTCGTCCTCCACCACAAGGGCAAAGCTTGGTTCGAGTAACGCATAGGGCGCAGCGTAGATATGCCCCATCAGCCTGGGGTCGCTGTACAGATCCGCGGCATCGCCGCCCGCGTGGCCGGTCGCCAGCGAGATCGCGTACAGCGCGTCGAGGTCGGCGGACTTGAACAGCCGTATGTCGAGCATGTCGCGCGTTACCGCTTTCGTCTCATTTCCACAATTGGACCGCGCACGGACAGCGCCACGGCCTGGCCGCAGCGCTGCGTCGGCCAAGCCGAACGTCAGGCCGCGCGCACGTCGGCGATCAGCTGGTTGATCTGGCCACGCAATGCATCGACCGCGCTCGCGACGCGGTCGGCGGTGCCGGCAAGGTCGCTCGCGGTGCCGCGCGCGCGTTCGGCGCGGCTGTGGAGCAATTGCATGTTCGCGGCGGCATTGGCGGTACCGCCTTCGACTTCGGTGATCGCGAGCGCGATGCGGCGCGTCATGTCGCGCTGCTGCTCGACCGCGTCGGCGACGTTGCTGGCCGACCGGTCGAGCCCCGCAACCAGCCCGTCGATCGATTCGATCGAGGCGAGCACGGTGTCGCTCGCATCGCGGACAGCGGACAGGCGCCCCTCGATCCGGCCGGCCGCGGCCTGGGTCTGGCGTGCGAGTCCCTTCACTTCCTCAGCCACCACCGCAAAGCCGCGCCCCGCTGGCCCCGCGCGCGCCGCCTCGATCGTGGCGTTGAGCGCGAGCAAATTGGTCTGGCCCGCCAGCCCGGCGATGAAATCGAGCACCGAGGAAATTTCGCTCACCAGCGCACCGAGCGATTCTGCCTGATCGCGCCCCGCAAGCGTGCGGTCACGCACGGTGCCAACCCCGGCACGCGATTCGCGGGCGGCCTTGCTGATGTTGTCGATCGCGGTGGTCAGCGCGACGGCGGATTGCGCGATCGTGCGTGCCGATCGCGCGCTTTGTTCGGCAACCGCTGCGGTGGCGAGCGCATGATGCTCGGCCTCGGTCGCTTCGCCCGACATGGTGCCAGCGGTTTCGCGCAGGCTCGGCCCCGCCGATTTGAGCAAATCGACGATGGTGCCCGCCTCGCGCTCGAATATCCGGAACAGCCGGTCGAGATCGGCGGCGCGCTTGGCACGGGCGGCATGTTCGGCGACTTCGCGGCGGTGGAGCGCCTCCTCGACCCGGCGCGACTCGTCCGACAGCCGCCGCGCGTCCTTTGAGCGTTGGCGGGCAAAAGCGAGCGCGCGCGCGATATCGCCAATCTCGTCGCTGCGATCAAGACCGGGGATCGCAGCATCGAGCTGATCATCGGTGATATCTCGTGTAACGACGGCAATGTCGGCAAGCGGCCGGATGATCCTGCGTTCAACGATTTGCATCCCCCACCAGCCGACCAGAATTGCCAGCAGCGTCACGACCGCTACGATCGCATAAGTGCGGAAAACGCGGTAGCGGACAAGTCCCTGCTGCGCCGCCGCGTCGTCGCGCAGCTTGTCCATCAAGCTATGGGTCGCTTCGTTTAGCGGGTCGGTCGCCGCATACAGCGGGCCGCTCACGAAAAACTCAAGCTGGTCGACGTGCCCGTCTTGCAGCAGCGACTGGAGCTTGGCGAGCGCGCCATCGGCGTTGCCCCGCGCCGCCACGATGTCGCTGATATCCTTGCGGTAAGCCGAATCCATCGGATGCTGGCGGAATTTGGCCCAGTTGCGCTGGATCGTCGCCCGTGATGCGGCAATCGCTGTCAGCGCGCCCGTTGCCGTCAGGTTGCCGCTTTCCACCTTGTGCGCGGTCGCCAGCGAATCGGCATAGCCGTCCATGACATGCTGCAATTCGGCGATTGGCTTCAGGCGAGCGTCGATCAGCTGGCGGACCGTACCGGTCGTAATAAAGGCACCGATGACCAGCGACAGCGCCAGAATCGCCTGGATACCCAGCATCGCGATCAGCACCCGGCGAATTACCGCACCAATGGTGTCCGCCCGACCGTTGAACCGGTCAATCCGCGGGGCCCAATTCGATGCCATGACGATCGTCCAACGTTGAAATTGCCCAAATGTCATGGCCGGGCAGGCGACAAAAAATGGTTAACCGAATGCGTCAGATAAATGAAAACGGACGCTTTTTTGATTGAATCAGCGCCAATTGCTCCGCCCCCTATACCCGGCTTGCATCAACGCGGCACCGATGCTAGCAGCCGCGCAACCCAAGTGAGGGCGCTTTGTCGCCCTGTTTGTGCATGGGGCCAATTTTCCTGTTCCCAAGAGGATTTCAATCGCGTGGAGAGTTCCGGCGGTAATTTGAGTAGCGGTATCCAGGCGAGCCTGCCCGGGCGCTATGCCACCGCGTTGTTCGACATCGCCCGCGAGGCCAAGACGATTGCGGCGGTGGAGCAGAGCCTTGCCGATGTCCGCGCGGCGCTCGACGCGTCGCCCGATTTCGCGCGACTTGTGGCCAGCCCGCTCGTCAGTCGGGCGGATGCAGCGAAAGCCGTGGCCGCAACGGCGGCGTCGCTCGGCACCGATCCGACAACCACGAAGTTCCTTGGCGTGCTCGCCGACAATCGCCGCCTCGCGCAATTGCCCGCGATCATCCGCGCGTTCCGTGCGCTCGCCGCCGATCACCGTGGCGAAACGACCGCCGAAGTCACGTCGGCGCATCCCCTCAGTGGCGATCAGGTCGATGCGCTCAAGGCGTCGCTGCGCCAGCGCGTCGGTCGCGACGTGGCGGTCGACCTGACCGTTGATCCTTCACTGCTCGGCGGGCTCGTCGTCCGCATCGGCAGCCAGATGATCGATTCGTCGATCAAGACCCGTTTGAATTCCCTCGCCCAGGCGATGAAAGGCTAAGTAATGGATATCCGCGCCGCAGAAATCTCGAAGGTCATCAAGGACCAGATCGCCAGCTTCGGCACCGAGGCGGAAGTCTCGGAAACCGGGCAAGTGCTGTCGGTCGGCGACGGCATCGCGCGCATTTATGGCCTCGACAATGTCCAGGCCGGTGAGATGGTCGAATTCTCGAACGGCGTGCAGGGCATGGCGCTCAACCTTGAGGCCGACAATGTCGGCGTCGTGATCTTCGGCTCGGACAGCCAGATCAAGGAAGGCGATGTCGTCAAGCGTACCGGCACGATCGTTGACGTGCCGATCGGCAAGGGCCTGCTTGGCCGTGTGGTCGATGGTCTCGGCAATCCGATCGACGGCAAGGGTCCGATCGTCAGCGATCAGCGTAGCCGCGTCGAAGTCAAGGCGCCCGGCATCATCCCGCGCACCTCGGTCCACGAACCCGTCCAGACCGGCCTGAAGGCGATCGACGCGCTCGTCCCCGTCGGCCGAGGTCAGCGCGAGCTGATCATCGGCGATCGCCAGACCGGCAAGACTGCCGTCGCGATCGACACCTTCATCAACCAGAAGAACGCCAATGCGGGCGATGACGAGAGCAAGAAGCTCTATTGCATCTATGTCGCGATCGGCCAGAAGCGTTCGACCGTGGCGCAGATCGTCCGCCAGCTCGAAGAGAGCGGCGCGATGGAATACACCATCGTCGTCGCGGCAACCGCATCCGAGCCCGCGCCGCTCCAGTTCCTCGCGCCCTATACCGGCTGCGCGATGGGCGAATATTTCCGCGACAACGGCATGCACGCGCTGATCGTTTATGACGATCTGTCGAAGCAGGCGGTTGCCTATCGCCAGATGTCGCTGCTGCTGCGCCGCCCGCCGGGCCGCGAAGCCTATCCCGGCGACGTGTTTTATCTCCACTCGCGCCTGCTTGAGCGCGCGGCGAAGATGAACAGCGACAATGGCTCGGGCTCGCTCACCGCGCTGCCGATCATCGAGACGCAGGCGGGCGACGTGTCGGCGTACATTCCGACCAACGTTATCTCGATCACCGACGGCCAGATCTTCCTCGAAACCGACCTGTTCTTCGCGGGTATCCGCCCGGCGATCAACGTCGGCCTGTCGGTGAGCCGCGTGGGTTCCGCCGCACAGACCAAGGCGATGAAGAAGGTGTCGGGCTCGATCAAGCTCGAGCTCGCGCAGTACCGCGAAATGGCGGCGTTCGCGCAGTTCGGCTCGGACCTCGATGCATCGACGCAGAAGCTGCTCAACCGCGGCGCGCGTCTGACCGAGCTGCTCAAGCAGGCGCAGTTCTCGCCGATGCCGTTCGAAGAGCAGACCGTCTCGATCTTTGCGGGCACCAACGGCTATATCGACAGCGTGCCGGTGGCGGACGTGACCCGCTACGAAGGCGCGATGCTGGCGCACATACGCTCGGCGCACGCCGCCATCCTGACCGACATCCGCGACAAGCGCGAGCTGACCAAGGAAACCACCGACGCGCTGAAGGCGGCGTTGAGTGACTTCACGAAGTCGTTTGCCTGACACGGAGCCTCGATAATGCGCATCAGATCTGTTTTGGCGGGATTAGTGGCAATGCAGTTGGTGGTTGCCACGACGCCTCTCGCTGGGCAGTCGAAGGGCTTGGTGACCTATCGCCACTTTGGCGTTATCGGCGGCTGGGCTGACGGCTATCGAGAGACGAAGCTCCGCGATGGCTCGTGGCAGGTCACGGCGATCATACGGAGGTCTAAGCCCGTCGCTTCGGCTGCCAAGATGGCCTTGTATAGAGCGGCCGAGATAGCGGAAGCCAGCGAACAAAAGAACGTCAACATTCTCTCTGTGAAGCAGGGCGTATTATCGAGCTACTCCGGATCAATTGGCTTTGCCACTCACTCTACACTGGAATTGGTATTTACCGTCACTAACACCGAAAACGCCGGTAGCCATTGCGCGAACGGCGTCCAGATATCTTGCGTCACCTATGATGCAAAGGCTGCTTTGACAGAATTGCGTCCGTTCCTGAAGTTTGACAAAGGTAATTGATGCTGTGGCGTCACTGAAAGCCCTCAAGATCCGCATCGGCTCGGTCAAGTCGACGCAGAAGATCACCCGCGCGATGAAGACCGTCGCCGCCGCCAAGCTGCGCCGTGCGCAGGAAGCGGCGGTTGCCGCGCGCCCCTATGCCAGCCGCCTCGAAGCGGTGATGGCGAGCCTCGCGTCGAAGGTGACTGTGAGCGAATCGTCGCCGAAGCTGCTGACCGGCAATGGCAAGGATCAGGTCCATCTGCTCGTCGTCGCGACCAGCGAGCGGGGGCTGGCGGGCGGTTTCAACACCAACATCGTGCGCCTCGCCCGCCGCAAGGCCGATGAGCTGATCGCGCAGGGCAAGACCGTCCGCTTCTACCTCGCGGGGCGCAAGGCGCGCGTGCTCGGGCGTTTCTACCCGACGATGATCTACAACGACCGCGACATGAGCGGCCACCGCACGCCGGGCTTCGCCATCGCGAGCGAACTGGCGAGTGATCTGATCGCGCGGTTCGAGAATGGCGAGTTCGACGTCGCGCATCTCTTCTATTCGAACTTCCGCTCGGCGCTGGTGCAGGAGCCGGTCGCGCAGCAGATCATCCCTGTGCCGCTGCCCAAGATGGAGGCGGCAACGCCGTCGGATGACGCTGCGGTCGAATATGAGCCCGATGAGGAGTCGATCCTCGCCGATCTGCTGCCGCGCAACATCGCGATCCAATTCTATGGCGCGATGCTCGAAAACAACGCCGGCTTCTATGGCGCGCAGATGACCGCGATGGACAATGCGACGCGCAACGCGGGCGACATGATCCAGAAGCTCACCATCCAGTACAACCGCACCCGCCAGGCCGCGATCACGACCGAACTGGTGGAAATTATTTCGGGCGCGGAGGCACTTTGAACGCGGGCGCGCTTCTTGCCGTGCTAATCGGCTTAGCACCCGGGGTAGAAAAGCCGACGCGCGAGCAATTTTCGCGCGCGCACGCCTCAATGTGTCCTGACCACGCCGCTGCGACTACCCATGTCAGATGCGTCCAGACGCGCATAAAGGGTCAATTGTCCTGTCGGTATAATCTGCCCGAGTTTGAGGGTGGGTGGAAACGACACACGGCGATAGTAATCAAGACAGGCGATGGCTGGAAGTGGGTTTCGGGTGAAACCCGGTGTTCTACAAGCGCTGTTTCTTATATAAACTGAGTAGGAAGAACGATGGCAACCGCCCCCGACACGATCGCCCCCCCGGCGACCACCAACAATGTAGGCCGCATCAGCCAGGTCATCGGCGCGGTCGTCGACGTGACCTTTGAGCAGGACCAGCTGCCCGCGATTTTGAACGCGCTCGAAACCGACAACAACGGCAACCGCCTTGTCCTCGAAGTCGCGCAGCATCTCGGTGAGAACACCGTGCGCACGATCGCGATGGACGCGACCGAAGGCCTCACCCGCGGCCAGACCGTGACCGACACGGGCTCGCAGATTCGCGTGCCGGTCGGCCCCAAGACGCTCGGCCGCATCCTCAACGTCATCGGCGAGCCGATCGATGAGCGCGGCCCGGTCGGCAACACCGACACTGCCCCCATTCACGCCCCCGCCCCGCTGTTCGTCGATCAGTCGACCGAAAGCGCAATTCTCGTCACCGGCATCAAGGTGATCGACCTGCTCGCGCCCTATGCAAAGGGCGGCAAGATCGGCCTGTTCGGCGGCGCGGGCGTCGGCAAGACCGTGCTGATCCAGGAACTGATCAACAACATCGCCAAGGGCCACGGCGGCACGTCGGTGTTCGCGGGCGTCGGCGAGCGCACCCGCGAGGGCAACGACCTCTACCACGAATTCCTCGACGCGGGCGTTATCGCCAAGAACGAGGCCGGCGAGGCCATCTCCGAAGGCTCGAAGGTCGCGCTGGTCTATGGCCAGATGAACGAGCCGCCCGGCGCGCGTGCCCGCGTGGCACTCTCGGGCCTGACGATCGCCGAATATTTCCGCGACGTCGAAGGTCAGGACGTGCTGTTCTTCGTCGACAACATCTTCCGCTTTACGCAGGCGGGTTCGGAGGTGTCGGCGCTGCTCGGCCGTATTCCGTCGGCGATGGGCTATCAGCCGACGCTGTCGACCGACATGGGCGCGCTGCAGGAACGCATCACCTCGACCAACAAGGGCTCGATCACCTCGGTGCAGGCGATCTACGTCCCCGCCGACGATTTGACCGATCCGGCGCCGGCCACCTCGTTCGCCCACTTGGACGCGACGACCGTGCTCAACCGCGCGATTTCGGAGCTCGGCATCTATCCGGCGGTCGATCCGCTCGACTCGACGAGCCGCGTGCTCGAACCGCGCGTCGTCGGCCAGGAGCATTACGACACCGCGCGTGCGGTCCAGTCGACGCTCCAGAAGTACAAGTCGCTGCAGGACATCATCGCGATTCTGGGCATGGACGAGCTTTCGGAAGAAGATAAGCTCACCGTCAGCCGCGCGCGCAAAATCCAGCGCTTCTTGTCGCAGCCGTTCCACGTGGCAGAAGTCTTCACCGGCATCCCCGGCAAGTTCGTCCAGCTCGAAGACACGGTGAAGTCGTTCAAGGAAGTCGTCGAAGGCAAGCACGACAGCCTGCCAGAGAGCGCTTTCTACATGGTCGGCGGCATCGACGAAGCCATCGCCAAGGCCGAGAAGATGGCGCTGGAGGCTTAAGCCATATCAAGCCCCTCCCCTTCAGGGGAGGGGTTGGGGTGGGGCGTGTCAGTCTCACCGAGACCGGGGGCCGCTTTGACAGCCCCCACCCGACCCAGTGGCAGGTCGATCATGCCCCCAGCATGATCTAAACTGTCCGGGGGACAGTTTACCTGCCACTCCTAAAGGGGAGGGGCTAAGTGAGACAAGAACATGCTCCACTTCGAACTCGTCACGCCCGAGAAGCTCGTCCGCAACGAGGACGTCTACATGGTCGTCGTCCCCGGCACCGAGGGCGATTTCGGCGTGCTCCAGGGGCATGCCCCGGTCATGTCGACCGTGCGCGATGGCACGATCCAGATCTATGCGACCGACAAGGCCGCGCCCGAAGTCGTCGCGATCAAGGGTGGCTTTGCCGAGGTCAACGCGCGCGGGCTGACGATTCTGGCCGAACAGGTCGGCTGACCCCCTCCCGGCCCGCGACAACGCCCGCCTGTGGTTAGGAAATTATAAAAGCTTCCCGCGCTATCCACCTTCCCGCATATGAGGGTGGTTTGGGCATGAGCGCATTCGGGCGACGTAGTGGCGCAGGCAGTGGAGCGGGTGCTCCGCGTCCGGCATTTGGCGTTGCCAAGCCGATGCAGAGCAGTGGCCCCGCGCGCGCCGACACCGAAGGCGGCGAGCAATTCCCGCCACTGCCCAACATGATGCCGGAAATCGGCGGCGACAGCACCATGCCCGACAGCACGCTCGACGCGATGGCGCGCCTCGCCGAGCGTCAGGCGTCGTCGGGGGATGCTGGCCAGTCGAAAATGGAAGGCTTCGAAACCTCGATCCACAAGATCAAGGAACAGGTGCTGCCGCGCCTGCTCGAACGCGTCGATCCCGAAGCCGCCGCCACGCTCAACAAGGACGAGCTGGCCGAGGAATTCCGCCCGATCATCGGCGAAGTGCTCGCCGAGCTGAAGCTGACGCTCAACCGCCGCGAGCAGTTCGCGCTCGAAAAAGTGCTGGTCGACGAACTGCTCGGGCTTGGGCCGCTCGAAGAGCTGCTGAGCGATCCGACGATTTCGGACATCATGGTCAATGGTCCCGACCAGACCTACATCGAACAAAAGGGCAAGCTGACGCTCGCCAACATCCAGTTCCGCGACGAGGAACATCTGTTCCAGATCGCGCAGCGGATCTGCAACTCGGTCGGCCGCCGCGTCGACCAGACCACGCCACTCGCCGACGCCCGCCTTAAGGACGGCAGCCGCGTCAACGTGATCGTGCCGCCGCTGAGCTTGCGCGGCACCGCGATCTCGATTCGTAAATTCTCGGCCAAGCCGATCACGATCGACATGATGGCGGGCTTTGGCTCGATGAGCCCGAAGATGGCGACGGCGCTGAAGATCGCGGGTGCGTGCCGCTTCAACGTCGCGATCTCGGGCGGTACCGGGTCGGGCAAGACGACGATGCTCAACGCCTTGTCAAAAATGATCGACCCCGGCGAGCGCGTGCTGACGATCGAGGACGCGGCCGAACTGCGCTTGCAACAGCCGCACTGGCTGCCGCTCGAAACGCGCCCGCCCAATCTTGAAGGCCAAGGCGAAATCACGATCCGCGATCTCGTCAAGAACGCGCTGCGTATGCGCCCGGACCGGATCATCCTGGGCGAAATTCGCGGCAGCGAGTGCTTCGACTTGCTCGCCGCGATGAACACCGGCCACGACGGATCAATGTGTACGCTCCACGCCAACTCCCCGCGCGAATGCCTGGGGCGTATGGAAAACATGGTGATGATGGGCGACATCAAAATGCCCAAGGAAGCGATCAGCCGCCAGATCGCCGATTCGGTCGACCTGATCGTTCAGGTCAAGCGCCTGCGCGACGGTTCACGCCGGGTGACCAACATCACCGAAGTGATTGGCATGGAAGGCCCGGTGATCGTCACGCAGGAGCTGTTCAAGTTCGAATATCTCGACGAGAGCGCCGACGGCAAGATCATCGGCGAATATCGCGCGATGGGCCTGCGCCCCTATACGCTGGAAAAAGCACGGCAATACGGGTTTGATCAGGCGTATCTCGAGGCGTGTCTGTAAGGCGGGTTGCTCGAACCCAACCACTTGCACCGTTGGTCCCGAGCGAAGTCGAGGGACCGGCCACAAGCTGACCGGCCTCGCGCCCGCCCCTCGACTGCGCTCGGGACGAACGGTGGGGGGAAGGAATCGGTGCGCCATCCCATTCCCGCCCCGGCACGCTAACCACGCGCGCTAAGCATTTCTTTACCCTGACGATCGCGGTATCGCTGTGCGGGCGATGCGCGGTCTCCTGCTTGCTCTTGCCCTGATCTTCGGCCCTGCCGCTGCGCTGATGCCCGGCACGGGAATCGCAACGCTGGCCGATGATGCCGAAGCGCGCTGGGTGCCGTTCGATGTCACGCCGGGGAACCAGATCCGTTTCACCGCTTATGTGAACGGCGTCGCGGCCGTCGCCGTGCTCGACACCGGCGTGACCGCATCGGTTGCGTCGCCGCGTTTCGCCGCGCTCGCCAAGCTGAAAGTCCAGTCGCGCGGGATGGCGCGCGCGATCGGCGGACAAGTGCCATTCGGCTGGGCAACGACGCGCAGCATCGCGTTCGGCGCGCTCGACCGGCGCGGCGGTGGCCTTACCGTCACGGCGCTCCCGGCGAGCGCGATTGGCGAAGCGCAGGGCCCGGATCTGCTGATCGGGCAGGACCTGCTCGCCGCCTATGCGCTTGAGATTGATTATGCCGCGCGGCGGTTTCGCCTGCTGCCATCGGGGCGCCTGCCATTTCGCGGCGAGATCGCCCCATTGCGCGTCTCGCCCGAAGCGCAAGTCTATGTCACCGAGCTGACGCTCAGCGGCCAGCGGCTGCGGCCGATTGTGGTCGACACCGGCGACGGCAGCGCGGTGACGCTGTCGCAATCGGCGTGGCAGGCGACGCGCCCGGGCGCGCTGCCGACCACCAGCACGATTGCCTATGGTCTGGGCGGGCCGCAGGTGAGCATAATGGCGATCGTCCCGCAGATCGCGATCGGCCGTGTCGACGCGCGCGAAGTCGAACTGCGGATCGAACCCGCCGGCGGTTTTTCGCAGACGATCGGCGCGGCCGGACGGATCGGATCGGGGCTGCTCGAACGCTATCACGTGCTGCTCGATCCCGGTGCGGGGCGGATGGTGCTGAGCCCCGGCCCGGCCGCTGACGTGCCGCCGCTGCGCTCGACCAGCGGGCTGCTGACCCGCGCTGAGGGCAACCGGTTGCGGGTGCTCCATGTGATGCGCGCCAGCCCCGCCGAGGCAAGCGGCTGGCGCGACGGTGACCAGATTTGCACGATCGACGGCGCGCCCATCGGCGGTGATTATGCGCGCAGTCGCCTTGCCGGCTGGTCGATTGGCACGCCGGGGCGGGTGGTGGCCTTTGGCCTGTGCGACGGCGCGACACGGCAGCTGACGCTCAAGCGATTTTACTAGGACACGAGTTGGTTTGTCGGGACACGCCCCCACCCCGTTCGCGCTGAGCTTGTCGAAGCGCTGTTTTTCTTTCGCGGCGGCGTCGCAACAGAAATACAGTGCTTCGACAAGCTCAGCACGAACGGATCAAAGGTGATTCCCGTGAGGCCTGCGATTGCCGCGCTGCTGCTGGCTCTTGCCGCGCTCGCGCTGCGCTGTTGGGATTTCGGCAATCCGGTGATTCATGTCGACGAGCAATATTACCTGCTCGTCGGCGACCGCATGCTCCACGGCGCGCTGCCCTATGTCGATATCTGGGACCGCAAGCCGATCGGGTTGTTCCTGATCTACGCGGCGATCCGGTTGCTGCCGGTCGACGGTATCCTCGCCTATCAACTGGTGGCGACCGGCATTGCGGCGGCGACCGCGTGGTGCGTTTGGCGCGCGGCGCGGATGATCGGCGCGGTGCCGCTGGGCGCGCTGGCAGCGGGCGTGGCGTACCTGATCTGGGTGTCGCTGCTCGGCGGGCGGGGCGGGCAATCGCCGGTGTTCTACAATTTGCTGATGGCAGCCGCAATGCTGCTGGTGCTGCAACTGCCGCGTCTCGCGGATCGGCGCGCCGTGGGCGCGATCATGGCGAGCGGCGCGGCGGCGTGCCTGCTCGCGGGGCTGGCGATCCAGATCAAATATACGCCGGCGTTCGAAGGGGCGTTCTTCGGCCTGGCGCATCTTTGGTATCTGCGCCGCGCCGGAGCGTCGCTTGGCCTCACGGCGTTAGCAGCGCTGGTTTGGATGACGATCGGTGCGGCGCCGAGCCTGTTCGTGATTGGTTTCTATCAGGGGCTGGGCGAGCGTGCCTTTAACGCCTTCTGGTTCGCCAATGTCACCTCGATTTTCCTGCGGCCCGGCTATCCGATCGAGCAATTGCTGATGCGCTTGCTCGGCATTTTCGCGCAGCTCCTGCCGTTGATCGTCGCGGGCGCCTATGGCTGGCGGGCGCGGGCGCAAGGCGCGCTAGCGCACGAGACATGGCTCGCGACATTGTGGATCGCCTCGGCGCTGACGGGCTTTGCTGCGATTGGCACTTTCTTCGACCATTATGCGCTGCCGCTGGTCGCGCCCCTTGCGCTGCTCGCCGCGCCGACGCTCGGGCGCGGCTGGCGCATCGCGGCGAGCGCGCTCGCGATCGGCCTCGCGATCCTGCTGGTGCGCGGCGCGATCCGCCCGAACGATGCCCCCGGCGCGCGCGAAGTCGCGCGGCTGGTGGCGCTCAACAGCCGGGGCGGGTGCCCCTATGTCTTCATCGGCGACACGATCACCTATCGGCTGGCGGACAGCTGCCTGCCGACCGCCTATGCCTTTCCCAATTTGCTCGCCTACACCACCGAGCAAGGCGCGACTGGCATCGACGAAGCCGCCGAAGTGCGCCGCATCCTCCGCCGACGCCCGCCGGTAATCCTGTCGTCGACGCGGCATCTGGCGATCTGGAACCGCGCGAGCCTCGCTGCACTCCGCCCGGTGCTCGCGCGCGAGTATCGCGTGGTGTTTTCGACCCGCCGCGAAAATTACCGCACGCTGGTCTATCTGCGCCGCGACCTGCCGCTGCGCCACTGAATCCAAAGCCCCGCTTGCATCGGTGCGCTGGCGCCGCCAAAACGCGCGCAGCCTTGACTCATTAGGAGATCCCAATGCGCCGCTATCTGATCGCTCCGCTCGCCCTTGTTGCGCTGGCGGGCGCGACCGCGCTCGTTGCCGAGACGCCGCAGCCCTCCCCCGCGCTGCGCGCAGCGATTGCCGCCCCTTCCCGCACGCCCGCCAATGTGCTGCGCGACAAATATCGCCACCCCGCACAAACGCTGGCCTTTTTCGGGGTGAAGCCCACCGATACCGTCGTCGAAATCTGGCCCGCAGGCGGCTGGTACACCGAAATTCTCGCGCCTTATCTGGCCAGGGGCAGCTATGTCGCCGCCGCCCCCGGCGAACGCGCGCGGGCCGGGGTGCAGAAGCTGATGGCGGCCAATCCGGGCGTCTATGGCAAGATCAAGTTCGCGACTTTCCCGGCGGGCACTGCCGCCGACCCGGTGCCCGCAGGCAGCGCCGATGTCGTGCTGACGTTTCGCAACGTCCATAACTGGAGCTTCGGCGCGACCGACCAGACGCAGGCCGCTTTCGACCAGATGTTCGCGATGCTAAAGCCCGGCGGCACGCTCGGCGTGGTCGAGCATCATTTGCCCGAGGAGGCCAAGGGGATCACCGAAGCCAAGAGCGGTTACATGAAGCGCTCGTCGGTCATCGCCTTCGCCACCAAGGCTGGGTTCAAGCTCGTCGGCGAAAGCGCGGTCAACGCCAACCCCAACGATACGCATGATTATCCCAAGGGCGTCTGGACGCTGCCGCCCAACTATGCCGAAGCCGACAAGGACCGCGCGCGCTACGCCGCGATCGGCGAAAGCGACCGGATGACGCTGAAGTTCGTGAAGCCCAAGCGCTGAGGGCGGTCAGGATGGGTCTTTAGCCCCAACCGTTCGTGTCGAGCGTAGTCGAGACACTTTGGACGCCGCCCGTTGCCTGTCCCTCGACTTCGCTCGGGACAAACGGGCAGCGAGCTTAAACGGTGTGAGCCAGTCTCACTCGCCGAGCTTCTCGACCTTTTCGTGAAGCTTGGCGAGTTCGGCCTTGAGGGCAGCAATCTCGTCGTCCTTGCTCGCAGGCGCGCCGGGGACGGGGGGCTTGAATGCGGCGGTGGCGGCTTCGAACATTTCCATGTTGCGCTTGGCAATTTCGGCGAAGGGTGAATGGGCGAACGCGCCTTCGACAGCCGATTTGAACTGCGCCTGGTTGCGGCGAAAGCCCTCCATCGATGCTTCGAGATAGCCAGGCACCATCGCCTGCATCGAATCGCCGTACATCGAAATCAACTGGCGCAGAAAATTGACCGGCAGCATCGATGCGCCGCGCGATTCCTCTTCCATGATGATCTGCGTCAGCACATTATGCGTGATATCGTCGTCGGTCTTGGCATCGACGACCTTGAAGTCGCGACCCTCGCGCGTCATCGCGGCGAGATGTTCAAGTGTAATGTAGGACGATGTTTCGGTATTGTAGAGACGGCGGTTCGCGTATTTCTTGATAATGACGACGCCATCGGGGGACGTTTTTTTCATGGGGGAGGCCCTCGCACGTGAATGAAGCGGCTCTATCACCATTTGATGCGGCACTGCAACACGGCCCCCGGCCTTTGCCGTTGTTTCTGGAAATCTTGACGCGCGAGACCAAAGGCGCGCCATCACGCCGCGCCGCAGCACTGGCGGGACTCGCCGCTTATCAAGCCGCCTGCCGCGGCGCGCCGCGCATCATGCCGCCGATTCTTCACCGCGCCGGACGCGCGTGCCTGCGCGATTATGGCGGCGCGGGCGTGCCGGTGCTGTTCATCCCCTCGCTGATCAACCCGCCGTTCATTCTCGATCTCGCGCCCGAGCGGTCGTTGTTGCGCTGGCTGGCGACGCAGGGGCACCGCGTGCTGCTGCTCGATTGGGGCACACCCGACGCGGCTGAGCGCCACCAGGACATCAGTCACCACGTCACCGAACAGCTGGTGCCGCTCGCCCAAAAGCTCGACGTGCCGCCGGTGCTGGTCGGCTATTGCCTTGGCGGCACGATGGCGGTTGCCGCCGCCAGCCTGATGCCGGTGCGTGGTCTCGCGATGATGGCCGCGCCGTGGCGCTTCACGGGGTTCGGCGAGGCGGCGCGCGCGCGCATCGCCGCGCTCTGGGCGGCAGCCGAGCCGGTGTGCCGCAGCATGGGGCTGGTGCCGATGGAAGTGCTGCAAAGCGCCTTCTGGTCGCTCGACCCCGCGCGCACGATCGCCAAATATGAAGCGTTTGCGTCGATGGCGGCCGGCAGCGGACCGGCGAAGACCTTCGTCGCGCTTGAGGACTGGGCCAATGGTGGCGCGCCGCTGACTTATGCGGCGGGGGCGCAGATGTTCGACTTTTTTGCCCGCGACTTGCCGGGATCAGGCGCGTGGCAGATGAACGGGCAGACGATCGATCCGCGCGCGCTCGATTGCCCGACGATCGATTTCGTCTCGACGACCGACCGGATCGTACCGAGCGCCAGTGCAGCAGGCTTCGCCGAGCGCCACGACCTGCGCGCTGGACATGTCGGGATGATCGTCGGCAGCAGTGCGCACCCACAGCTTTGGACGCCACTTGCCGACTGGATTAGCCGCGCCGCCGGGGTTAGACAGGCACCAAATATAACCCGCCTGCAGGAGACTCCCCCATGACCGATATCGTCATCACCGCCGCCAAGCGCACCCCGGTCGGCAGCTTCCTCGGCGCCTTTGCGTCGACGCCCGCGCACGAACTCGGCCGCGTCGCGATCGAAGCGGCGATGGCGCAGGCGGGGATCACCGGCGCCGATGTGTCCGAAGTCATCCTCGGGCAGGTGCTAACGGCGGCGCAAGGACAGAACCCGGCGCGGCAGGCATCGATGGCGGCCGGCGTGCCGAAGGAAATCCCCGCCTGGGGCGTCAATCAGGTCTGCGGATCGGGCCTGCGCGCGGTCGCGCTTGCCTATCAGGCGATTGCGAGCGGCGACGCGACGATCGTTGTCGCCGGCGGGCAGGAATCGATGAGCCTTGCCCCGCATGCCCAATTCCTGCGCGGGGGCACCAAGATGGGCGATTTGAGCCTGGTCGACACCATGATCAAGGACGGGTTGATGGACGTGTTCAACGGCTATCACATGGGCATCACCGCCGAAAATCTCGCCGAGCAATATCAGGTGACGCGCGGCGACCAGGATGAATTCGCGGTCGCGTCGCAGAACAAGGCATCGGTCGCGCGCGCGGAAGGGCGGTTCAAGGATGAGATCGCCGCCGTCACGATCAAGGGCCGCAAGGGCGACACGATCGTCGACACCGACGAATATATCCGCGACGGCGTGACGATCGATGGCGTGTCGGGGCTGAAGCCTGCGTTCAAGAAGGACGGCACCGTCACTGCCGCCAATGCGAGCGGCCTCAACGACGGCGCCGCCGCGCTCGTCATCACCAGCCGCGAAGAAGCCGAGAAGCGCGGCATGCCGATCCTCGCACGGATTGCGAGCTGGGCATCGGCGGGCGTCGACCCCTCGATCATGGGTATCGGCCCCGTCCCCGCCGTCAAGCGCGCGCTGGAGAAGGCGGGCTGGGCGATCGGCGACCTCGACCTGATCGAATCGAACGAAGCCTTTGCCGCGCAGGCGATGTCGGTGAACAAGGAACTCGGCTGGGATACGAGCAAGATCAACGTCAACGGCGGCGCAATCGCCATCGGCCACCCGATCGGCGCGTCAGGCGCGCGGTTGCTGACGACGTTGCTCTACGAAATGGCGCGCCGCGACGCGAAAAAGGGCCTCGCGACCCTGTGCATTGGTGGTGGCATGGGTATCGCCGTCTGCGTCGAGCGGTGACAGGGTTAACCATCGCGAATTGACTAGGCGCGTCGCTGCCCCACGGCGGCGCGCTGATCGCCTTGTTGGCCGGCAGAAGTGCATTGCCCGTTTTGTCGTAGCACAATGTCCGCAACGCGGATAGCGCGCGTGACAAAGTTGCAACATGCCAACCTGAAATTTAACAGAACTGTCAGGCGCCGTTCATATTCGGCTTGCGTCGGCGCGCGCGCATTGCTTCAAAACAGTTTGGAGAGCGAATCCGCTCGATAACGAGGCAAAATGATGAAAATGAAGCAGCTTCTTGGCGCGACGGCGCTTGCTGGTATTTTGGTTTCCTTCCCGGCTGCGGCATTTGCGCAAGCGTCGCCAACGCCTGCACAGGCGAAGGACAAAAAGCCCGACAAGAGCGCGGATCCCAAGGAGGAGGCGGTCGAAGAGGTGCTGGTGACGGGGTCGCGCATTCCCCGTCCCGAATTCGAAGGTACGCTCCCCGGCGTGCAGATCACCGAAAAGCAGATCAAGGCACGCGGCTTTACCAGCGTGCTCGAAATCCTGAACGACCAGCCGCTCATCGGCCCGGGTTCGAGCCCGCTTGGCACAAATGGCGGCCAGGCCGCGAGCCTGGGTGCGTCATTTGTCGATTTGCTCGATCTGGGCACGCCGCGCACGCTGACGCTGGTCAATGGCCGTCGCTTCGTGTCGGGCAACGCCGCAACGCTGTTTGTGGATGGCAATGCGACCGGCGGTCAGGTCGATCTGAACTCGATCCCCGCATCGCTTACCGAACGCGTTGACGTCCTGACCGTGGGCGGCGCGGCGGCTTACGGGTCAGACGCGATTGCCGGCGTGGTCAACGTCACCCTGAAGCGCAACTTCGAAGGTCTAAGCCTGAACCTTGTCTCCGGTCTGTCGACGCTTGGCGATGCCGCCAATTATCAGGCGACGGCGACGTTCGGCAAGAACCTGCTCGACGGGCGCGTGAATCTGGTCGGCGCGGTCGAATATACGCGTAACGACGGCCTGCAGGCCGATTCGCGGGATTTCCGCCAGTTGCGCGTGAGTCAGGTCGTCAACTTCCGCGACGGCAGCCGCCGCAATCCTGCTTTCGGCGCCGCAATCATCGACATTCAAGGGCTGAACAACGGCGCATTTCTGCGGGCGTCAGACGATGGCCAACCTTCGGTTTCCGACGTGTTCGGACTGTTGAACCAGACGATCAGCTTTAACGGCACGATCCTCAACACGCTCGGCACACCGCCGACGCCCTATGTCCGCAACGCTGCCGGGTTCATCAACCTGCAGAATGGCCTGGCGCCGACCAATATCGCATTCTTCAACGCCGGTGCGCAGATCGTCAACGGCCTGCCTGGCGCAGGTCTGATTTCCGGTAACGGCCTGAACGGCCGGGCCGGGCCGATTGCAGGGCTGCCCTTCACCGTATTCGCGCCATCGTCGTTGCCGACTGGCGTGACGCCGGCGCAAGTCTTCGCCCAGTTCGGGATCACGGCGCCGGCCGGTGCCAGCACCACCCAGCTTTCGGCGCTGGCCATCAACGTGTTGCAGGCCAACCGGCCGACCGCACGCGAGTTCTTTGCCCAGAACCCGAACGTGCCGATCAACTATTTCCTCGGTACCTTCGCGCCCGGCATTCCGCGCGTGGCCAATCTGGATACCACGCTGGTGACGGTGGCGGGCGTGCAGGTTCCCGTTAACCAGGTGCTGCCGTTCGTCGGCATCCCGCTTGAATTCAACGCCGACGGCAGCATCCGGCCTTATACCGCCGTGACGGCGACCCCGGGGACCGATTTCACGCTGGCGCAGGCACCTGGCTCGAACGGCGGGTTCGTTCGGGCACTCGAAAATGCCGTGCTGCGCGTGCAGCAGGACCGATTCATCGCGAACTTCAATGCCACGATCGAGATCACGCCCGGCATCACGCTGTTCAGTGAAAATCTCTATGCGGTGACCCGCACCGTTTCGCTGCGCAACTCTCCGAGCCAGAACTTCCTGTCGACCGGGGCGGAAAACTCGGCGCTGCTCGTCAACGTCAACAACCCTTATCTGTCAGCAGCCAGCCGTGCAGCGCTCAACAGTGCCGGTATCAATGCCGCCACACGCGGCGGTAGCTTCCTGATCTCGCGGCAGAATCAGGATATTTTCGGCGACAATCCGAACTTCAATGACGTCGATACCTATCGCTTCACCGTCGGCGCGACGGCAAAGTACAAGCTGTTCGGTCGTGACTGGACGTCGGAGGTTTCCGGTACTTTCGGGCGCGCCGCACAGATCACGCGGAACAAGCAGATCGGCGACATCGAATATCAGCTCGCGCTTGATGCGGTCGATCAAGGTCTGGCAACAACGGGTACTGCAAATGGCAATATCGTGTGCCGGTCGCAGCTATTCCCCAGCCAGTATCTGGGAGCGACCCCCAACGGCACCGTGTCCAATCTCACCCGGCAGCCGGGTGCAGGCGGGGTGCCGACTGAACTGCTGTTCACGCCGTCGATCACCCAGGATCTGATCAACCGCTGCGCTCCGCTCAATCCGTTCGGCTTCAACCAGATGTCGGAAGCCGCGAAGGCTTATGTCCAGCAGGATGTGCGTTTCACCAATATTTCGAAGCAGACGTTCCTGCAGGCAACAACGTCGGGCCAGTTCTTTGACCTTCCAGCGGGTCCGCTTGGCTTCGCGGCCTCGATCGAATATCGGCGTGAGGATTTGAACTTCTTTAGCGATCCGCTCAATCAGCTTGGGCGCGGTCGCGCCGCACCCTCTGCGGCTACTCAGGGCTATATCGAGGTGATCGAAGGCGGCGCCGAAGCGCGTATCCCGATTTTCAGCGAAAAATTCCTCGGCTTCCTTGGCGAGCTGACGCTGGAGCCGGCAGTTCGGGTTTCGCAACAGTCCGGCGCGGCGCAAACCTACCGCAACCTGGCGGGTAATCTGGTGTCGCCGCGTTCCAACGGCGATCCGCAGGTGATCTATACGATTGGCGGCACCTGGGCGCCGATCCGTGACATCCAGTTCCGCGGCAACTTCACGCAAGCCATCCGGCAGCCGGGCGTGGTGGAACTGTTCCTGGGTGGCCAGCCCGCCTTTGCAGCACCTGCCGATCCATGCGGCCCGGCACTGATCAACACCGGCGTCACGGCGACCACCCGCCGTGCAAACTGCCGCACGGCACTGATCTCGGCAGGCCTGGCAACCGACGCAACGTCGGCGGACGCCTTCCTGCAGACCTTCGTGCCGATTGGCGCGGCCCTGCCCGGCACCTTTTCGGGTGCGGCCGGACTGCAACCCGAACGCAGCACCAGCTGGACCGTGGGCGCCGTGGTTCGTCCGCGCTGGGTCCCCGGCCTTCAGCTGTCGGCAGACTATATCAACCTTGATCTGACGGGCATCATCCAGCCAACCAACCTGGCGCAGGCGCTGCAGTTCTGCTTTGACAGCACCACCTTCCCCAACACATCGCCCCAAACGGGCGCCAATACCTGCAGCTTCTTTACGCGTGATGCAGCCTTCCAGGTCGCACCGGGCTTTGCGTCAGGCTATATCAACCTGTCCGCGACCCGGCTGCGCGCCTGGAACATTAGCGGGGTTTATAACTTCGAACTGCCAAAGGATTTCGGCAGCATTACGCTGAACGGCAATGTATATTTGCTGCAAAATTACACCACCTCGGCAGCGGGCACGTTTGTCGATGCGATTGAATCGGCGGGAACATTCTTCCGTCCGGAAGTCAAATCGCAGCTGACCGCGCGATACGAAAAGGGCGGGTTCTTTGCCCAGACGACGTGGAACTGGCAGTCGCGTACCGCACTCTTCGTGTCGGGCGTGCCGGCAACGATCGAGAATTTCGTCAACCCGCGGTTCGGCGAAGTGAGTCGCTTCGACGTCTCGGTCGGTGCCGATATCAACGACCGCTTCCGCATCCAGGCGGCGGTTTTCAACATCACCGATGTGAACTACGCAGACTCGAACGCGCTGGCGCAGGGCATCTTCGCCGACCAGATCGGTCGCAGCATCCGTGTCTCGCTCGGCATGAAGTTCTGATCCAAGCGTCATTCGCACTATCGGGGCCGCCGCTTCACAGAGGCGGCCCTTTTCTTTTGCGCAGTCTTCAGGCGTCCGCGAGCGCGTAGCAGCGTGTCGCGGGGCATCGTGACGGCCCGCAGCAACAGCCCGCCCCGCTACATCCAGGCCCGCTCGAACCGTTCGCCCAGCCCCGTCAGCAACTCATATTGCGACACGCCCGAGCGCGCCGCCGCCTCCGGCAAGTCGAAGTCGAGCGCGACCCAGTCGCCTTCACCCAGCGTCGGCGCGGCGCTGATGTCGATCGCGATCAAGTCCATCGACACACGGCCGATCACGGGCAGAGTCGAATCCCCCACCCGCGCGGTACCGCCGTTCGAAAAGCCACGCCAATAGCCATCGGCATAACCGATGTTCAGGATCGCAACCGGCAGGTCGCGCGGCGCGGTGAAGGTAGCGTTATAGCCGATCGTGTCGCCGCCACGCAGCCTGCGGCACTGGAGGACCTGCGCTTCGGGCGTCGCGACCTGCGCTATCCGCCCGACGAATTCGCCGCGCGGCACGCCACCGTAAAGCGCGAGCCCCGGCCGCGTCAGATCGAACGCATAGTCCGGCCCCAGCGCAATTCCCGCCGAATTGGCAAGGCTCAGCCGCCGCGCCGTTACGCGATCGGCGATGCCCACCAGCGCGTCACGCTGCGCCGCGTTCATCGCAACATCCTCATCAGCGCAGGCGAGGTGGCTCATCAGCGCGTCGATCGCCAGGCCATCGAGCAGCCCGCCGCGAATCTCCTCCGCCGATACGCCGAGCCGGTTCATGCCGGTGTCGACCATGACGTCACATAGGCCCCCGCCCGCTGCCCGCCACCGCGCGACTTGCGCGGCGCTGCTGAGTACCGGGCGCACCCCTGCCAGCGACCGCGCTGCGTCCATGTCTTCAGCGCGCACCCCGTGGAGTACCGAGACGACGACCCCGAGCGGGGCAATTACCGCCGCTTCAGCCCAGGTCGCGACGAAAAAGTCGCGGCACCCCGCCGCCGCCAGCCGTGCGACCACGTCGCTGGCGCCCAGCCCATAGCCATTGGCCTTGACCGCCGCCCCGCATGCGGCGCGCCCGCTCATCGCCGCCAGCGTCTGCCAGTTGCGGGTCAGGGCGGCGGCGTCGAGGCGCAGGCGAAGCGGGCTGGTCATCGGCCAAGCGCCTACCGCGCGCGCCGCGTCGATGCTAGCCGCGATGCTCGTGCCGCTTGCCGCCCGGCAGCATCGCCACCGTTACCACCAGCGCCATCAGCACCGCGCCCAGCGTGTACCACAGCCCGCCATAGGGATTGCCGCTGCGCGCGACGATATATTGGCTGATAAACGGCAGGAAACCGCCGAAATAGCCGGTGCCGATATGATAGGGGATCGACATCGAGCTATAGCGGATGCGCGGCGGGAAAAGCTCGCTGAGCAAGGCCGCGACGGGGCCATAGGTCAGGCCCGCAAGGCCCGTCAGCAGGATGATACACAACAGGATCAGCGCGATATTGCCCGCCGACGGCACCACCTTTCCCAGATTATAGCCACTCGCGACCAACGCCGCCTCGAGTGCCTCGGGCGTGTCGCCGTGGACTGCCTGCCCACCGATGCTCACCGCCGTCGCGGGTGCGAGCGAGGTGGTATAGGCCACCCCCTTTTTGGAGAGCAGGTCGAGCAGCTTGCCGCAGCTATCGGTCTGTTTCTGCGCGAACGGGGCGTATTGGCAATGCGGCCCCGACACGATCACCGGCATCTCGCGCGCGGCGCGCGCGAGATCAGGATTGGCCGCCGCACCGATCACCCAGAACAGCGGGAAGAGCATCACCAGCGTCAATGCATAGCCGACGACAATCGGCAGCTTGCGCCCGATGCGGTCGGACAGCCAGCCGAACAGGATGAACCAGCCGAGCCCCGCCGCCGCCCCCACGCCGACGATCAGCTGCGCGGCAGTATCATCGACGCGCATCGGCCCTTGCAGGAAGGCGAGCACGGTGAACATCGATGTGTACCAGATCACCGTCAGTCCGGCGGCGATGCCAAACAGCGCGACGAACAGCCGCTTGAGATTGCCGGGATAAGTGAAGCTCTCGACAAACGGGTTGCGCGCGGTCTCCCCGCTCGACTTCATCGCCTTGAACACCGGGCTTTCGGACAGTTTGAAGCGCATCCACAGCGACACCGCGAGCAGAACGATGCTGAAGATAAACGGGATGCGCCAGCCCCAGTCCTGCCACACGGCATCGGGCAGCACGCCCTTCACCAGCAACACGACGATCAGCGACAAGATGAAGCCGCCCGCAACGCTCGCCTGGATGAAGCTGGTATAAAAGCCGCTTTTGCCGGGTGGGGCATGTTCGGCGACATAGATCGCAGCACCACCGTATTCGCCGCCAAGCGCCAGCCCTTGCAGGATGCGCAGCACCAGAATGATCGCAGGCGCGGCGAGGCCGATCGACGCTGCCGAGGGCACGAAGCCGACCCCGGCGGTCGCCACTCCCATCAGCGTGATCGTCACCAGGAACGTATATTTGCGCCCGAGCCGGTCGCCGAGATAGCCGAACACGACGGCCCCCAGCGGCCGGAACCCGAAGCCGACAGCAAAACCCGCCCAGGCGAGCAGCGTCTGGACGACTTCATTGCCCGCCGGGAAGAAGGTGCGGCCAATGATGCCGCTCGCGGCCAGCGTGCCGTAGATGAAGAAATCATACCATTCGAAGATCGTGCCGAGCGACGACGCGGTGATGATGAGCCGGATGTCGTGCGCGCTCGGCGCATTCAGATCGTCATTCGCCGCAACCGTCGCCATCCCCGTCTCCCTTTGGCGACCACGATTACCGGCTTTGCGGGCTGGGGCAAGCGTCGCCTAGGCGGACGGGGTATCGCCCAGCATCTTGATGATCGCCGAAAAGTCGAGCCCGCCCTGCCCGGCATTGGCAAAGGCCTGGTAAAGGTCGGCGGCGCGCGCGCCCATCGGGGTTTGCGCGCCGGTGGCGGTGGCGGCTTGCGCGGCCAGCTTCAGGTCCTTCAGCATCAGCGCGACCGCAAACCCGCCTTGATACTCGCGGTCGGCGGGGGTTTCGGGGCCGACGCCAGGGACCGGGCAATAGCTCGTCATCGACCAGCTCTGCCCCGACGACACGCTGGCAATGTCGTAGAAGCGCTGCGCGTCGAGCCCCAGCTTGTCGGCGAGCAGGAACGCCTCGCAGGTTGCGATCATCGACGCGCCGAGCAGCATGTTGTTGCAGATTTTCGCCGCCTGACCGGCGCCATTTGCGCCTGCGTGAATCACTGCCTTGCCCATCGCCTCAAGGATCGGCTGTGCACGCGCGTAAGCCTCATCGCTGCCGCCGACCATGAAGGTCAGCGTGCCGGCATTGGCCGCCGCGATCCCGCCCGACACCGGCGCATCGACCGCGACCAGCCCTTTGGCGGCGGCCGCCTCGGCGACGCGCTTGGCGGTGGCGACGTCGATCGTCGAGCAATCGATCAGCAGCGCACCGGGCGTTGCCGCGCCGAACAGTGCGTCTTCGTAGACGGTTTCGACGTGCACGCCTGCCGGGAGCATCGTCACAATCGCTTCGGCGCCGTCGGCCACGGCGGCGGCCGAGTCCATCGGCAGGCATCCCGCCGCCTTGGCCTTGTCGAGCGCCTCGGCCGAGAGATCGAACGCGCGCACGTCATGCCCCGCCTTGGCAAGGTTCGCCGCCATGCCGCCGCCCATATTGCCGAGCCCGATAAAACCGATACGCGCCATGTCACTCTCCTGATTATGATCCTCTCCCCCGAGGGGGAGAGGACTTATTGTCTCAACGCCCCGTCCAGTTCCCCGGTCGCTTCTCGACGAACGCCGCCATGCCTTCCTTCTGGTCCTCGGTGCCGAACAGGCCGTGGAACAAGCGGCGCTCGAACAGGATCCCCTGCGCGAGGCCGGTCTCGAATGCGCCGTTGACCATTTCCTTGTTGGCGATCGTCGCCAGCGGCGGCATTGCGGCGATGGCAGCCGCCGTCTTGAGCGCTTCAGCCACCAGATCGGCAGCGGGCACCACGCGCGCCACCAACCCCGATCGCTCGGCTTCGGCGGCGTCCATCATCCGCCCGGTCAGGCACATTTCCATGGCTTTCGCCTTGCCAATCGCGCGCGTCAGCCGCTGCGACCCGCCCATGCCGGGCGAGACGCCGAGTTTGATCTCGGGTTGGCCGAATTTGGCATTGTCGCCCGCGATGATGAAATCGGCCATCATCGCGACTTCGCACCCGCCGCCAAGCGCATAGCCCGCGACCGCCGCAATCCAGGGCTTGCGTGTCGCCGTCACGCGCTCCCACCCGGCGAAGAAATTGCTGGCGAACATGTCGGCAAAGCCCTGCCCCGACATTTCCTTGATATCGGCCCCGGCCGCGAAGGCTTTTTCCGAACCCGTCAGGACGAGGCAGCGCTGGCCGGGATCGGCATCATACGCCGCGAACGCCGCGATCAGATCGGCAAGCACCTGGCTGTTGAGCGCGTTGAGCGCCTGCGGGCGGTTGAGTGTGACCAGCGTCACGGCATCATGGTGGTCAACGAGGATCGTTTCGTAAGTCATGGGCACCTCTCTATAGGCCGGGGTGACGGATAAGGTCAGGCGGGCGTCCAGCCCTCGCCCTCGGGCAGGGGCGCGAAAATCACGTCGAGCATCGCGCCGCTCACCCTCTCGGGCGTTGCCGGGTCCCAGCGCGGTGCATTATCCTTGTCGACGATCAACGCGCGGACGCCTTCGATGAAGTCGTGGGTGTGGACCATGCGCGCGCCGATCGCATATTCCTGCGCCATCTCGGTGGCGAAGTCGGGCATCGCCGCCCCTTCGCGCAGCTGGCGGAACGCGACCGCCACCGAGATCGGCGATTTGGTGCGCAGCGTTGCGGCCTGCTTGGCGGCCCACTCGCTGCCGTCGGCGTCGAGCGCGGCGATGATCGCGGCGACGCTTTCACCGCCGAACAGCCGTTCGATATGTGTGCGTTCCTCGACAATCCGCGCGATTGGTGCGCCGATGCCGTGGCGTTTCAGCGTTGCGAAAATGTCGGTGCTGTCGTGGAGCGCGTCGATCGCGCCGGGCGCCGCGTCCGATGCGAGGTAATGAGTCGCGAGGCCAAGCGCGAGGCACTCCGCCCCGTCGAGCCGCGCGCCGGTGAGCGCGAGATACATGCCGACATGCCCCGGCAGCCGCGACAGATACCAGCCGCCGCCGACATCGGGGAACAGCCCGATCCCGGTCTCGGGCATCGCGAACCGGGTGTTCTCGGTCGCGACGCGGTAGCGGCACGGCAGCGAAATGCCCACGCCGCCGCCCATCGTGATCCCGTCCATGATCGCGATCGTCGGCTTGGCATAAGTGAACAGCGCGTGGTTCATGCGATATTCGGCGTGGAAGAAGGCGCGCGCCTCGCTGCCATCGCCCTGCCCGCTTTCCGCCAGCATTCTTATGTCGCCGCCCGCGCAAAAGCCGCGGCCCTCTGCGTGGTCGAAGACGACGGCGGCGATGTCATCGTCGCCCGCGAACTCGGCGAGCGCACCCAGGATCGCGACGCACATCGCGTGGTTGAGCGCGTGGATCGCCTTCGGCCGGTTGAGCCGGATGCGACCGAGGCGGCCCTGTTTGTCGATGATGACGTCGGTGGTCATATGCGTCCGGCCCGGTCCCCAGGAAGAAAATATTTCACGCAAAGAACGCGAAGAACACGAAGACGTTGGTGAAAATCACTGCGCCGCAGGCGCACATCAAATGATTGCGCCGCGCGCCTCACCAAATACAAACCTCTTTGCGTTCTTCGCGTTCTTCGCGTGAAACAAACCTTCTTCAAAATTACTGCCGCGTCAGCTCGCGCCCGACGATCATCCGCATCACCTGGTTCGTCCCCTCCAGGATCGAATGCACGCGCAGATCACGCCAGAAGCGCTCGATCGGATAATCCATCAGATAGCCATAGCCGCCGTGGAGCTGCAAAGCGCGGTCGACGACGGCGCTGCCGGTATCCGTCGCCAACCGCTTGGCCATTGCCGCGAAGCGCGTCTTGTCGGGCGCATTCGCGGTTACTTTGGCGGCGGCCATATACAACAGCGCCCGCGCGGCCTCGAGTTCGGTCGCCATGTCGGCGAGCATGAATTGGGTGTTCTGGAAATCGCTGATCGCGGTGCCGAACTGCTTGCGATCCTTGGTGTAATTGATCGCTTCGTCGAGGCAGCGTTGTGCGCCGCCGAGCGAACAGGCGCCGATGTTGAGCCGCCCGCCATCCAACCCCATCATCGCGATGCGGAACCCCTCGCCCTCGCCGCCGACGCGGTTTTCGACCGGCACGCGCACGCCGTCGAGGATCACTTGCCGCGTCGGTTGCGAATGCCAGCCGAGTTTGCGCTCATTCGCGCCGAACGACACGCCGGGCATGTCCTTTTCGATGACGAGGCACGAAATGCCCTTCGGCCCGTCCTCGCCGGTGCGGACCATCGTGACGTAAATGTCGTTCTCGCCGGCGCCGCTGATGAACTGCTTGGTGCCGGTGACGACATAATGATCGCCGTCCAAAACCGCCTTGGTCTTGAGCGCAGCGGCGTCGGAGCCCGATCCCGGCTCGGTCAGGCAATAGCTCGCGATCGTCTCCATCGTGACCAGCGAAGGCAGATACTTGGCCTTCACAGTTGGGCTGCCGAACCGGTCGATCATCCACGCGGCCATGTTGTGGATCGAAATGAACGCGCTGGTCGACGGACAGCCATAGGCCATCGCTTCCATAATCAGCGCGGCTTCGAGCCGACCGAGATTGATGCCCCCGCTTTCCTCGCTGACGTAGATCGCGGCAAACCCCAGCTCGGCGGCTTCCTTGATCGTATCGCGCGGAAAGATGTGCCTTTCGTCCCATTCGCCCGCGAATGGCGTGATACGATCGGCCGTGAATTTGCGCGCCAGATCCTGAATCTCGCGCTGATCGCCTGTTAAATCAAATTGAGGGGTGAGGTCGGACTGGGTGGTCATCATTGCCCCTTCAGGACGCGCGCGGCGAACAATTCGGTGAGGATTGTTTCATCGGTTCGTGGATCGATCAAATCCTTTGGCGCGCGTCCGGCATCCTGCGCAAGTGCCGCCACGCGACCGCCATTGGTGAACCAGCCATCGGGCTCGCGCGTCGCAATCGGATCGCGATAGGCAGCGTCCATCGAAACGATCTCCCAGCCATCCTTGCGCAGCCCCGCAACGACGGCGCCAATAAACATCGCATTCAAGTCGGTCTCGTGGAGCAACAAGACCTGAATGGGCTGGCGGCCGAGCGCGTCGAGGGCGACGCGATCATAGAAGTTGGCCGCACCCACCAGCGTTTCGACATAAAGGTTGCGCAGGCCCGACATGTCGATCCGCTGACCGGCCCGCCGCGCCTTGGTCATCAAGTCATCGACGTACCAGTCGTAATTGTCGATCGTCACATAACCGTTGGCAAGGCCACGTGCCGCCAGCGCCGCGCGAACTTCGGCGCGCTTGGCAAGATCGCGCCGCCCCTCGTCGAGAAAAGGAAAGCGATACCACGGGCGATAGCCGGGACGATCCTTGAGCCAGGCGGCGGCACGGTCGATGTCGGCAATATAATCGGCTGCCGGCGTGCGCGATAACCAGAGATGGCTGTAGCTGTGATTGCCGATGACATGGCCCGCGCGGACATAGCGCGCAATGCGCGCTTCACCCCCCTTGCCGTCCGGCTTCTCCAGGTTACCGGGGGTCACGAAAAACGCGACTTGCGCGACCCGAGCCTTGCGGAGCGCAGCAATGAGCCGCGTCGTGCGATTCTCTGGCGTGTAGAAGCCGCCGGCCTTGCGCGGCACATCGTCGAAGCTGAGCGCGATCCGCTTCTGCGCTGCCGCCGGTATGGCGAGCAGAAATCCGGCGAGCAACGCAATCAGGCATCTGATTGTCGTCAACCCGCGCACCCGATCGACCACGGACTGCCGTTCCGGGATTCGGCTTTGATCACCCATAAGGTGGAACTCGGTCATGGCCGAAGGCTCTACCGCCGTCGCCGATCGATTCCCAGCCCCCGTGGACGCTGCGGTGTGTCCCCGGCATAAGGCACCGCGATGGAACGGCTGATCATCATCGACAGTGCGATTCGGCTGCTCGCGATCGGCCAGTTGCTGTTGATGGCGCTGGTGATCGGCCGGGGCCGGGCGCCGCGCCCGATCCGTGCGGCAACGGTGGCGCTGCTGCTGGGCGTCTGCGCCTATCTGGCAGTCGCGACGCCGATTCTGCTGCATGCGCGCGGACCATTTTGGGGCGCGATCCAGCTCGCGGCGCAGTCCACCCCGCTGCTCCTGTGGGTGTTTGCGCATCTGTTGTTCGACCGGCCGCTCAATCGCTGGGCGATGGCGGGCGGTATTATCATCTTGTTCGGTTGCTGGATCGGCTTCGGGCTGGCCGGCCCCATTCCCAACAGCCTTGGCCTTTGGTGCGCGATCATTCAGCGCGTGACCTCGCTGGCCTTGACGATTCATGCGATCCTGATCGCCTACCGCGAACGCGGCGACGATCTTATTGAGAAGCGGCGGCGATTGCGTGTGGGTTTCGTGATCGTCGTCGGCGTGCTGGCCGTGATGGTGCTGGTGGTCGAAATGATCTTCGGCTTCCGCCATACCGGCGCGGTCGTCACGCTACCGCAGGCGGTCGCGGTTCTGCTCGCGACGATGGCGATGGGGGCCGCGCTGCTGCAAAGCGATCCCGACCTGCTGTTCGATCCGAGCGCGCCAGCCGAGCCACCGCCCGCGCCGACGCTCAGCCCATCCGAACACGTGCTGAAGCAAAAGCTCGACGCAATCATGGCGGGCGGCATCCACCGCGAGACCGGGCTGACGATCGGCCAGCTCGCGCAGCGGCTGAGTGTCCCCGAGCACCGGCTGCGCGCGCTGATCAACCAGCGGCTGGGCTATCGCAATTTCTCGGCCTTCCTCAACCATCACCGCATTGCCGAAGCCAAGGCGATGCTCGCCGATCCCGCGCATGTCGACCTGCCGATCCTGACGATTGCGATGGACCTGGGTTATGGCAGCCTCGCGCCGTTCAACCGCGCGTTTCGCGAGGAGGCGGGGCAGGCGCCGAGCGACTATCGCCGCCGCGCCTTTGCTGAAAAAAGCTGATCGATTTCGAAATCGATCCCGCTATTGCGGGAACGTCGCGACCGCAGCGCCGATCGGCGATAGAGCGATTCGGGTAATTCCACGGAGTATTGGACGTGATCGAAACGCTTTTTCTGATCGGCGAGCGGCTGGTGCACAGCTTCGAAATCGAATTCATCCGCTACATCATCGGGGCGGCGGGGATTGCCATCGTCTATTGGCTGATCCAGCGCGCGATTGCGCACCGCCGCATTCAAACTCGCGTGGCGACGCGGGCCGAGCGGTTGCGCGAATTTCGCCAGTCGGTTGAAACGATCGCGGTCTTCTCCGTCGTCAACCTGTTGACCTTCGCGATGTTTCGTGCCGGCTGGATCCCGGTCAATCGCGGCGCGCCCGAGCTGACGATCCTGATCCCGCAGATCATCGCGATGGTGCTGCTGCACGACACCTGGTTCTATTGGATGCACCGCACGCTGCACCTGAAGCTGCTGTTCCGGCGGGGCCATGCCGCGCACCACCTGAGCCGCACGCCGACCAGCTGGGCCGCGTACAGCTTCGCACCGATCGAGGCCGTGTTCGAAAGCATCTACATCCCGGTCATGTTCGTCGCGATCAGCTGGGTCGCGCCGATTCAGCCCTGGTCGGTGTTCATCTTCCTCGGCCACCAGATTGCGCGCAATGTCTTCGGCCATTCGGGTTTCGAGCTGGCGTGGCCGGGCTTCACGCGCTCGCCGCTGACCGGGTGGCTGACGACGACGACGCACCACGACCTGCACCATACCGAGGGACGCTATAATTTCGGGCTCTATTTCACCTGGTGGGACCGGATGATGGGCACTGAGCATCCGAAGTATCACGCGAAGTTCGACGAGATTGTGGGGCGGCGCGCGGTGGCTACCGGCGAGGTGGAGCTGGCGTAGCCCTCCCTTATCGTCACCCCGGCCTTGCGCCGGGGTGACGAGAGGAAGAGAGTTGTGGCGGCTTTCGCCCCGTTGCGGTCGTAGCGGCAAGCGATTGGAAAGCTTGAAAGTGGACGTTAGCGGTTTAGCTCCATTTTGAATCGCACAAAATGCTCAGCACCGATCGAGACGGTCTGCTTCTCTACAATTGCGAAGCCCATGGCAGTGAAAGCAGGCTCTGCCATGATACTGGCATGAACCCAGAGCCTTGCATCGTCACGTGACCGGTTTTGTTTTTCGATCTCCGCAAAGAGCTTGCGGAATAGCCCCTGTCCTTGAGCTTGCGGTCGAATGTAGGCAAAGTCGATGTAACCACCTTCAGCCAAGCTCATGAAGCCGACCACGCCGCTGTCGCTTTCGCCGACCACAATGATCTGTCCATCAAGCCGACCTGACCACTCGGTGCCATATCGACGCTCCGGAACCCACGCCCTGCGTTGTTCGTCATTATAGGCGCTCCGACCGTTTCGGACGGCATCGAACATTACATCTGCGAGGTCGGCGTAATCAGCTTTTGTCGCCCAACGAAGTCGGTAGCCGTCCACGTCCTTCACGACGTAACCCCTTCCAGCTCCCGTCGATTACCGGCAGCGTTTCAACACTATCAATTTGGAACCGGACAGTCAGCAATCCACCCAGTTCCCGGCCACTCCCGCCAAGGCCGGCCCCTTAATCCAGATTGGGCCGCAGCCAGCGTTCCGCCGTCTTGAGGTCAACCCCGCGCCGCGCGGCATAGTCCGCGACCTGATCCGGCCCGATCCGCGCCACGCCGAAATACTCGCTCTGCGGGTGCGCGAAATAATAGCCCGATACAGCCGCCGTCGGCAGCATCGCGAAGCTTTCGGTCAGCGACACGCCGGTTGCGTGGTGCGCGTCGAGCAGCTTGAACAGGATCGGCTTGGTGCTGTGATCGGGGCAGGCGGGATAGCCCGGCGCGGGGCGGATGCCGCGATATTGCTCCTTGATCAGCGCATCGGGCGTCAGCTGTTCGCCCGCCGCATAGCCCCATAGCTCGGTGCGGACATGCGCGTGCAGCCGCTCGGCAAACGCCTCGGCAAAGCGATCCGCCAGCGCCTTGAGCAGGATGTCCGAATAATCGTCAATCGCCGCCTTAAACTTGGCGAGGTGCGGCTCGATGCCGTGAATCGACACGGCGAAACCGCCGATCCAGTCGCCGTCGTGATCGATGAAGTCGGCGAGGCACATGTTCGCCCGTCCCTCGCGCTTCGCAATCTGCTGGCGCAGGAAGGGGAGCCTGACGTGATCCTCATTATCGAGGTGGAGCATCACATCGTCGCCATCGCGCGCACACGGCCAGAAGCCGCAAACGCCGCGCGCCGTAAGCCATTTCTGGTCGATGATCTTGGTCAGCATCGCTTGCGCATCGGCGAACAGCGAGCGCGCGCTTTCGCCAACGATCTTGTCGTCGAGGATCGCCGGGTAATTGCCCGCCAACTCCCACGCGCGGAAGAAGGGCGTCCAGTCGATATACTGCGCCAGATCGGCGAGGTCCCAGTCGCGGAAAACATGCACGCCGGGCTGCTTGGGCGCGGGCGCCTTCAGGCTCATGTCGGCATCAAAGCCATTGTCGCGCGCGCGTTCGATCGGGAAGAGTTCGTTCTGCCCCTTGCCCTCGCGCGCGGCGCGCACGGCGGCATATTCGGCATCGGTCTTGACGACGAAATCGTCGCGGATCGTGTCGCTGACGAGTGTCGTCGCCACGCCGACCGCACGGCTCGCATCGAGCACATGCACCACCGGCCCTTTGTACGCGGGCGCGATTCGCAGCGCGGTGTGGACCTTTGAGGTGGTCGCGCCGCCGATCAGCAGCGGCATCGTCATGCCGGCGCGGGTCATTTCCTCCGCGACCGTCACCATCTCGTCGAGCGACGGGGTGATGAGGCCCGACAGGCCGATCATGTCGGCGTCATTCTCTACCGCCGATTCGAGGATCTTCGTCCACGGCACCATCACGCCCAGATCGACCACGTCGAAGCCGTTGCACTGGAGCACGACGCCGACGATGTTCTTGCCGATATCATGCACGTCGCCCTTGACGGTCGCCATGATGATCTTGCCCTTGCCCTTGGCGCCCGGCTCCTTCGATGCCTCGATATAGGGAAGCAGATGGGCGACGGCCTTTTTCATCACCCGCGCCGATTTGACGACCTGCGGCAGGAACATCTTGCCTGAGCCAAACAGGTCGCCGACGACATTCATGCCGTCCATCAGCGGGCCTTCGATCACTTCAATCGGCTTGGCGAATTGCAGCCGCGCTTCCTCGGT
Source organism: Sphingomonas sp. (assembly GCA_019744885.1). Classification (GTDB taxonomy): domain Bacteria; phylum Pseudomonadota; class Alphaproteobacteria; order Sphingomonadales; family Sphingomonadaceae; genus Sphingomonas. The sequence continues at coordinate 4,662 of JAIETY010000143.1, read as the reverse complement.
ATCGTCAACGACAAAGGCGTCGATGCCCTTCACCAGCGCATGTTCGAGCCGCTTGCCGACCGGCCAGCCGCGCCATTCCTCGGCGGCTTTTTCGGCGACCGCATCGGTGCCGCGATAGCGCTCGGCGAGCGCCACGAGCCGCTCGCCCGCGTCCGCGTCGCGGTTGAGCACGACATCCTCGCACGCGGTGCGCAGCTCGGGGTCGATCGTGTCGTACACATCGAGCTGGCCCGCATTGACGATCGCCATGTCCATGCCGGCGGGAATCGCGTGGAACAGGAACACGCTGTGCATCGCGCGGCGCACCGGCTCGTTGCCACGGAAGCTGAACGACAGGTTCGACAGGCCACCCGAGATATGGACATGCGGGCAGCGCGCCTTGATCTCGCGGCACGCCTCGATGAAGTCGACCGCGTAGTTATTGTGTTCCTCGATCCCCGTCGCCACCGCGAACACGTTCGGGTCGAAGATGATGTCTTCGGGTGGGAAGCCGATGCCGGTGAGCAGCTTGTAGGCGCGCTCGCAAATCTCGACCTTGCGCTCCTTGGTGTCGGCCTGGCCGACTTCGTCGAACGCCATCACGACGACGGCGGCGCCATAGTTCATCACCTTGCGCGCCTGGTCGAGGAACTGCGCCTCGCCTTCCTTCATGCTGATCGAATTGACGATCGGCTTGCCGCTGACGCACTTCAGCCCCGCCTCGATCACGCTCCATTTCGAGCTGTCGATCATGAAGGGGATGCGCGCGATATCGGGCTCGGCGGCGATCAGCTTGAGGAAGGTGGTCATCGCGTGGTGCGCGTCGAGCAAACCTTCGTCCATGTTGACGTCGAGTATCTGCGCGCCGCTCTCAACCTGCTGGCGCGCGACTTCGACGGCGGCGGGATAGTCGCCCGCCATGATCAGCTTCTTGAACTTGGCAGAGCCAGTGACGTTGGTGCGTTCACCGATATTGACGAATTGGGCGGTGGAAATCTGGTTCACAATATTCTGTCCGTTCGTGTCGAGCGCAGTCGAGACACCACGCGCATCGCTTGCCGCCCGTCCCTCGACTTCGCTCGGGAGGAACGGTGTTGTTCGGTTCGGTTGATCAAGCCGCCATCGTCATCGGCTCAAGCCCTGCCAGCCGCGTCGCGACGGGCGGCACCGGCAGCGCGCGGGCGGGAAGCCCCGCGACCGACTTGGCAATCGCGGCGATATGCGCGGGGGTCGAGCCGCAGCAGCCGCCCAAAATGTTGACTTGCCCCGCTTCGGCCCATTCGTGGACCAAAGCCGCCGTTTCCTCGGGCAGCTCGTCATAGGCGCCGAGTTCGTTGGGCAGGCCGGCATTGGGATAGACCATGATCAGCGTGTCGGCGATGGCGGCGAGCGTCTTGACGTGCGGGCGCAGCTGCTGCGCGCCGAACGAGCAATTGAGCCCGATCGTCAGCGGCCGCGCGTGGCGCACCGCGTGCCAGAAGGCCTCGACGGTATGCCCCGACAGGTTACGCCCCGACAGATCGGTCAGCGTCATCGACAGCATCATCGGCACTTCACGACCAAGCACCTCGCTCGCCTCGATCACCGCCATAATCCCTGCCTTGGCATTGAGCGTGTCGAACACCGTTTCGATCAGGATAAAATCTACCCCGCCTTCAACCAGTGCCAGGACCTGTTCCAGATAGACGTCCTTCAGATAATCGAAATCGATCTCGCGAAAGCCCGGATCGTTGACGTCGGGGCTCAGCGACAGGGTCTTATTGGTCGGCCCAATGGCGCCGGCCACGAAACGAGGGCGGCCATCTTTTGCGGCATATTCATCTGCACAACGCCGGGCGATCTGTGCAGAGGCAATGTTGATCTCGCGCACCAGATGTTCCGCCGCATAATCGGCCTGGCTGATCAGATTGGCCGAAAACGTATTGGTCGAAACGATGTCCGAGCCCGCATCAAGATATTCGCGCGTGATCGTCTCCGGCACCTCGGGCTTGGTGAGCGCGAGGATATCGTTGTTACCCTTCTGATCCTTGGCGAGCTTCAGGTTGCCAGCATAATCGGCTTCGACGAGCTTCCAGTTCTGGATTTCGGTGCCGAACGCGCCGTCGGTCAACAGGATACGCTCGGCAGCAGCGGCGAGGAGTTTAGTGCGTGCAGACATTTCGTTTTCCTTTTTCACCCAGGACCTCGTCCAGAGTCAGGCAATGAGCCTAAGCAGCGACCACTTTGGGCGCGGCAACAGCGTTCGCGCGCAATCCCAGCAAGTGGCAAATCGCAAAGCTTAGTTCAGCGCGGTTGAGCGTGTAAAAATGCAAGTCACGTACCCCGCCTGCGTACAGCTTGCGGCACAATTCCGCCGCCAGCGTGGCGGCAATCAACTGGCGACTGGTGGGATGATCATCGAGTCCTTCGAACAACCGCCCAAGCCAGGCGGGAACTGCCGTACCACACATTGCCGACATCCGGACAATACTGGCAAAATTGGTCACGGGCATGATGCCGGGTACCATTTCCGCACTGATCCCCGCCGTCGACAAACGATCACGGAAGCGAAAAAATGTTTCGGGTTCGAAAAAGAACTGCGTGATCCCGCGCGTCGCGCCAGCATCAAGCTTGCGCTTCAGATTATCGAGGTCATCGGCAAAATCGCGCGAATCCGGGTGGTTTTCCGGATAGGCAGCGACCGAAATCTCAAACGGATGCAGCCGCTTCAGCCCAGCGACCAGATCGGCGGCATTGGTATAACCTTGCGGGTGCGGCACAAAGCCACTTGTCCCTGGTGCATCGCCGCGCAACGCGACGATGTGGCGGATGCCCGCCTGCCAATAGGCATCGGCAATCGCGTCAATTTCATCGCGGCTTGCCTCGACACAGGTCAGATGTGCCGCTGCGCCCATCGATGTATCGCGCTGAATGCGCGCAACCGTTGCGTGCGTGCGCTCGCGCGTCGATCCGCCAGCGCCATAGGTCACCGAGACAAAGCGAGGGCTGAACGGCTCAAGCGTCTTTACCGTTTCCCACAGCGCCTCCTCCATTTTCTCGGTCTTGGGCGGGAAGAATTCGAAGGACACATTCGCATCTCCCGCCAAATCGGCGAACAATGGAGCCTCAAGCGCGCGGCGCGCCTCTTCGAGTTGCGAAACCGAAATCGTCATGCCGCCATCACCTGCTTTAGTAGATCGCCGGTCTTGCGACCGAGCCATAGTTTCACCGTCAGCGCGCCACCTTCCAGCGTTTCAATCTGCACTGGTGCCAGGCCCGCCGAATCGAACCAGCCGATCATCTGATCATCCGAGAAGCCGAGCCGGGTATGCGCATCCCGCGCGCGCAATTCCTCACGATCATGCGGCGCGAAATCGACAATCAACAAGCGCCCACCAGCGCTCAGCACCCGGGCGGCTTCGGCAATTGCCGCCCCCGGCTGCTGCGCGAAATGCAGCACATGGTGCAGTATCGCTGCATCGGCCTGACCATCAGCCAGCGGCAGGGCGTAAAGATCGGCCTGGCGCAGCTCGGCGCGATCCAGCCCACGCTCAGCGAGTTTGGCGCGCGCAAGTCGCAGCATTTCCGACGAGCGATCAATCCCCAGCGCATGATCAGCTTGGGGCGCGAACAATTCCAGCATCCGACCCGTGCCGGTGCCGATGTCGATTAATTGCCCAATCGTCGCATCGCCCAGCACGCGCTTCATCGCGGCTTCAACCTCGCTCTCGGCAATGTGCAGTGATCTGATCGCATCCCACTCACCGGCATTTGCTTCAAACCAGGCATTGGCCGCCGCCGCGCGATCGGCGCGCACCGCAGCCAGGCGAGCCGCATCGGCAACCGCCCAATGATCCGGCTCGCGCCCGGCCCAGCTGTCGAACGCAGCCAGCACCGGCGCAACAAGGGTCCGATCGCCGAGCGCCAGGAACACCCAGCTGCCCTCCTTGCGCCGTTCGGCCAAACCCGCATCACATAATATCTTTACATGACGTGACACCCGCGGCTGGCTTTGTCCCAGCACCTGCGCCAGTTCACCGACCGACAGCTCCATCGATTGGAGCAAGGCCATGATGCGCAGCCGCGTTGCATCGGCAAGGGCACGAAAAATGTCGAGGGCAAGCGTCATCGCTCACAAGATATAAAGATATCTTTATATGTCGTCAATGAGCTGGGCAGGTCCTATTTCAGCGACTTGGTCACAGCGCGTGGCAATTGCGCGACGATGGCCCCTCAGATAGGTCTGATGCGTTAGCGCAGCCCCCACACCGAACGAGAAGGATGCAATCATGCGACCAATGATTTCCCTGGCCCTAATCGCGGTTTGTGGCATCGGTCTTGCGGCCTGTTCGCCCAAGGCACAAAACGAAACCGCCGAAGCCGCCGATGCGATCACGGCAGACGCTAATGCGACGATGATCGAAGCAGCGAAAGATACCGATGCCGCTAGCGACCAGGCATTTGGTGCTGCCGAAAACGCAATGGATCGTGGCACCGAGAAAATCGGTAACATTGCCGATGCTGCCAACGGAGAGATTGACGAATAATGGCCGCCTTCGGCTCGCTTCACCCTGCGCCAGCTTATGCGGGCATCCTCGCCATCGCGCTGTTGCTCGCCGGTTGTGGCGCGCCGGCGACGGACCAAAGCGGGGCTTCTCCCAGTGAGGCACGCCAGCTAAACGAGGCAGCGGCCATGCTCGACAA
>JAIETY010000144.1 GCA_019744885.1 Sphingomonas sp. | reverse complement strand
CGAAAGGCCGCCGAGCGCTCGGTCGAAGCCACATGGAAACGCATCGGATCGCTCCTCGACGCCTTCCCACCACATGAGTGCGCCAACTACCTCAGAAACTCCGGATACGCTTCCACCTAAAGGTGACAGACCCTAGCCCGCGCGTCGACCGCCGCGCGCCACCGCAAGGCACGCCGCCGCTGCGATCACTGTACCGGCGGTATTGGGCGCAATCGTCGCGCGCTCGGCCTGGCGTATATGCTCGATCGACTGCGCCAGGCGTCGCGGTGACCATGTCCGCAAAGCGCGTGCCGTCGCCGCCTTTTCCTTGAAGAAAACGCGGTGGCGCTCGATCACCTCGTTGATCCCGGCACCCGCATCGACTTCGCCGCGCATGTCGGCGAGCGCCATCAGCCGTCGCACCAGCCCGCGCAGCAGTGGGATCGGCGATACCCCGGCTTCGTCGAGCTTGGCGAGCTCGACGCCAAGCAGCGCGGCATCGCCCGCGACCACCGCTTCGATTGCCCCCGAAATCTCGCTGTCACCCAGATCGGCGCCAATCGCGTCGAGCGCAGCATCATCAAGCGTACCCGGACGATCGGGCGCGGCATCGAGATACAGCGCGAGCTTCTCAACTTCGCGCGCGATGATGGCTCGGTCGCCCCCGGTCGCTGCGACCAACCGGTGCGCCGCGCGGCCGGTGGTGCGCAGGCCATGCTCGGCCGCAATCGCGCTGGCGAGGCGGTCGGCGTCGGCAGCATTGGGCAGATAACAGGCAAAACTCAGCGCGGCAGGTGACGCGAGGGCGAGCTTGAGCAATTTGCTGGTGCCCTTCAGCCCCGGTCCGATCGCGACGACGGGGTTCCCGGCGGTTTCGGCGCCGAGCAACAATTCGAAGGCTTCGAGGCTTTCATCGCCGACGCCGGTCACGCGAATGTGTCGCGTGCCGCCGAACAGCGACATCGACGCAGCTTCTGCCGCGAGCCGCCCCGGATCGGCCTTCAGCGCCGCCCCATCGAGGTCGACCCGCTCAGCCTCGGGGCCCATCGCCCGCGCGAGCCGCTGGGCATGATCGCGCGCGCCCGATTCATCGGGGCCGTGAAGCAGGACGAAGCGCGTCGCCGGGCCGGGTTTGTCGAGCGCCGTGCGCAGCTGGTTTTCGTTCGCCTTCACTTGTCCGCGGGCGACGTCGTGCGCTCGGCGTACAACGCGATGCGCGCGACGATCTGGCTCGCGACGATCGTCGATAGCCGTTCAAGCGCGGTATTTTCAGCGGCAATCGTCGCATATTCGGAGCCGACGACATCGACGCCCGCGTCCGACCCCGCCGTGGCGTCAAGCAGCACCGTGCCGTTCGAAAGGTCGATCAACTGATAGCGCGCGCGCAGCGTCCGCCGCTCACGCGTGACCGTGTCGTCGCGGCGCACGCCAAGGCCGATGATCTTGTCATCGAGCTTGATTTCGAGCCGGTAGAGCGGCGCTTCACCGCGCCCGGTGCCCAGCCGATCACGCACCGCATTGCTGACGAGATAGCCCGACTGGCCGGCGATCGGCGCAACTTCGATATGGCCAAGCGTCGTGCCAACCCGCCCGCCGCTGCCGCCGCCATAGAGCGGGTGCAGCCCGCACGCCGGGAGCAGCAGCGCCGCGAGGATCACGAGCCGCTTCATGCGACGAGATTGACGAGGCGGTCGGGCACCACAATCACTTTCCTGGGCGGCTTGCCGTCGAGCAGCCGGACGATCTTGTCGGAGGCGAGCGCGGCGGCTTCAACCGTGTCGTTGGGCGTCCCGCGCGGCATCGTCAGCGTGTCGCGCAGCTTGCCGTTGACCTGAATCGCGATCGTGACTTCGTCCTCGATCAGCAGCGCGGGGTTCACCTCAGGCCAGGCCGCATCGGCGATCAGGCCGGCGCCGCCGCGCAACGCCCAGATTTCTTCGGCGAGATGCGGCACCATCGGCGCGACGAGGCGGAGCAGCCCCTCGGTCGCGGCAGTGCGCGAGGCTGACGGCGCGGCACGCTCGATTGCGTTGGCGAGTTCATAGATGCGCGCAACCGCCTTGTTGAACGACAAAGCTTCGATGTCGCGCGCGACGCCGTCGATCGTCTGGTGCAGCTTGCGCTCGAGCGCGGCGTCCTGCCCTTCGGCGACGCCATCTTCGGGCTGCAACATCCGCCACAGCCGCTGGACGAAGCGCCAGGCCCCTTCGATGCCGGCTTCGCTCCACGGCAGATCACGCTCGGGCGGCGAGTCGGAGAGCATAAACCAGCGCACCGCGTCGGCGCCGTACTGGTCGACGATCGGTTCGGGATCGACCGTGTTCTTCTTCGACTTCGACATTTTGATGACGCGGCCGACGGTCACCTCGACGTTTGATCCCTTCACGAAGGCCTTCCCGTCACGGAATTCAACCTCGTCTGGTGACAAGTATTGGCGATTTACGGGCTGGTGCTCAACGCCACTGATCTCCTTTGGAGGCAAGTTCGCCTCGTACCTCTCATACGTCGCGTGCGTCACCATCCCCTGCGTGAACAACCCGGCGAAGGGTTCGCTGACGTCAAGCCGCCCAATGTGCTTGAGCGCCCGCGTCCAGAAGCGCGCGTAGAGCAAGTGCAGGATCGCATGCTCGACTCCGCCGATATATTGCGCGACCGGCAGCCATTTCTCGGCCTCGGCGCGATCGAACGGCGCGTCCTTGGGCTGGCTGGCGAAGCGGATGAAATACCACGACGAATCGACGAAGGTATCGAGCGTGTCGGTTTCGCGCCGAGCCGCGCCACCGCAGCTTGGGCACGCGACATGCTTCCACGTCGGATGGCGATCGAGCGGATTGCCGGGGATGTCGAAACTCACATCCTCGGGCAGCACCACCGGCAATTGATCCTTGGGCACCGGCACGATCCCGCAGGCGTCGCAGTGGATGATCGGGATCGGCGTCCCCCAGTAACGCTGGCGACTCACCCCCCAATCACGCAGGCGAAACACGGTGCGGCCGGAGCCCCAGCCTTCGCCCTCGGCGCGCTGAATGACCGCGCGCTTGGCATCCTCAATGTCCATGCCATCGAGAAAATGCGAATTCACGATCGTGCCGGGGCCGGTATAGGCGGTGTCGCCGGAGAATTCGGGCGCTTCCTCGGCGCCTTCGGAAACCACGCGCTTGACGGCGAGGCCATATTTTCGCGCGAAATCGAGGTCGCGCTGGTCGTGGGCGGGCACGCCGAATACCGCGCCGCTGCCATAGTCCATCAGCACGAAATTGGCGATGTAGACCGGCAACTGCCAGTTCGGATCGAGCGGATGGGTCGCGGTAATGCTCAGCCGATAGCCGAGCTTTTCCTGCGTTTCGAGCTCGGCAGCGGTCGTTCCGCCCTTACGGCAGAGCTCGACGAACGCAGCCGCTTCAGGATCGGCTTCAGCCGCGGCGCGCGCGATCGGGTGATCAGCGGCAACCGCGACAAAGCTCGCGCCAAAAATCGTGTCGGGCCGCGTCGAGAAAACCTCGACCGCGCCGCCATCGGACAGTGCGAAACTAAACGCGAGGCCCTGGCTTTTGCCGATCCAGTTTTCCTGCATCAGCCGGACCTTGTCGGGCCAATGCCTGAGGTCGCCCAAGCCTTCCAGCAATTCGTCGGCAAAATCGGTGATCTTGAGGAACCACTGGCTCAGCTTGCGCCGCTCGATTAGCGCGCCCGACCGCCAGCCGCGCCCGTCGATCACTTGCTCATTGGCGAGCACGGTCATGTCGACCGGGTCCCAATTGACCGATGATTCCTTGCGGTAGACCAGCCCAGCCGCCATCAGATCGAGGAACAGCGCCTGCTCATGGCCGTAATAGTCCGGCTCGCACGTCGCGAGTTCGCGCGTCCAGTCGAGCGCAAAGCCCAGCCGCTTCAATTGCGCGCGCATCGTCGCGATATTGGCGCGGGTCCAGTCGCCGGGATGGACCTTTTTTTCCATCGCCGCATTTTCGGCCGGCATGCCGAACGCGTCCCAGCCCATCGGGTGGAGCACTTCCATCCCCGTCATCCGCCGATAGCGCGCGAGCACATCGCCCATCGTATAGTTGCGGACGTGCCCCATATGGATGCGCCCCGACGGATAGGGAAACATCTCAAGCACATAGCTGCGCGGCTTGTTGCTGGCGCTGTCGGCGGCGAAGGTCCGGCGCTCTTCCCAGATCGCCTGCCAGGCCGCATCGGCCTTCAGCGCGTTGAAGCGCGATGCCATCGGGCGTTCCTCAGCCGGGCAGTGCAGCGCGGCGCAAGTCGCGGGCGTGGGTAAGGATGATATCTTCGAGCTTCTGCGCGGTCGCGGCCTTCACCGGCGCGTCGATCCACTGGCCATCGCGGTTGATCTGGCGCGACACAGCGACGCGCACGGCATCGGCGCGCAGATCCTGGTCGAGGATTGAGACGGTGACTTTCATCCGTTCGGCAGGCGCCGCCGGATTGGCGTACCAGTCGGTGACGATCACGCCGCCCGCCGAATCGGTCTGGAGCAGCGGCATGAAGCTGATCGTGTCGAGCGAGGCGCGCCATAGATAGGCATTGACGCCGATCGTGGTCACCCGGGCAGCCGCCAGATCACCCTTCGGCCGATCCTTGCCGCCGCCACAGGCAGCGACGGGCAAAAGGAGCGAGAGCAGCAAAGCGGTGCGCAACCGGCGGGGCATGGGCAAAATCCTGAACAAAACGGCGTGGCGCCACTCTATAGATAGTCCTCCCGGCGCCGCAAGCGCGCGCTTGCTGTGGGCGGAATGCAACACCATATCGATAAAAGCGTCAGGCCCGTGGCGCCCGCCATTCGAATCATGTTAAGGGCAGTGGTGAAAGTGAGGATGTGATCGTGAAGCGTCGCGTCATGGCAGGAACAGTTGCAGGGGCGTTGCTCGCCGCCGTGCTGGTTGCGCCTGCGTTCGGCGCGCCCGATGCATCTTTGCGTGCTCCGCATCCCCCTCTTGCTAAGGGCTTCAGCGGCATCGACGGCTTCACGCCGGCCTTCGCCGATCGGCGGCTCGCGGCAATGGTCGGCAAGGCGCGGATCGGTGCTCGCGATTATCAATTCACCCCGGCTGAAGCTCGTCGCTCGACCGCGCCGGTCGCTTTTGCCGCCAAGACGATTGCACGCGCGCAGACCGAAGTTGACGCAGCCCCGGTGGGCACAACGGTCAATGTCGCGCCGATCGCGTATAATCTGGGCGTGTCGGTGGGCTGGAAGAAGTTTGTCGGCACAACCGATGCGGTGCGCGCCGATCCGGTCGGCAGCGCGCGCAGTTTCGATCTGGGTGTACCCGTCCAAACGGCGCGGTCGGCGCGGCTGCACCCGCTTCCCGAAGCGCCCGTCGTCGGCGCCAAGCTGACCGGCGATGATCGCACCGTGTCGACTCTCGACTCGACCAACGCCTTCCGCCTCACCCGCAATGTCGATCTTACCGGCGGCTCGCGCTTCAAGTCCGAAAACTACCGCCTTGATCGCGTGCGCGATGATCGCCGTGATAGCCAGGCCGTCTATATCGGGACGGCGCTGCGCTTCTAACGTCGCGTTGGGCCGTTGCCGAGCCAGCCATCAATCGCTGCCCAGCCAATAAAGCCCGCGGCGCCTAGCCGACGGAACGATGACGGGTTCATTCCCCCCAGCGCAACCGCTTTTCCGCGCGCCGCCTGCGCCAGCCGCGCTGCTTGCATGACGCCGAGCGGTCGCTGAGCGGCATGCGATCGCGTCGGGAACACCGGCGAGATCAGAATCGCATCCGCCCTGGCGCGTCGACCGGCGATGACTTCGCGCAGATTATGCGCCGGCCAAGTCCTGAGTCCGCGCCCCTGCTTCAAGCTGCGGCCATGCACGCCTTGTTCGCCGCGCATTGGAGTCGTTCCGGCTCGCGCCAAAATCAGGCCGCGACGCCGCGCAACTCTGGCGATTTGCGCGAACAGGATGCGTCGCTCCCCGGTCGGCAGCGAATAATGGCGGAAGATCACGCCCCCGCCGCGCGGCAGGCGATCGAGCGCGGTCCATAAGCCATCGCCCAGCCGTTCATCGGTGATCAGCCATAGAGTCGGGCAATCGGGGTGGTGGCAGCGCACGCCTGTCCCTATAGCAGCGCCGATGCGCCTACCGGAACCCGCCGATCGTCTCGCCGCCATTCATGCCCGGATTGCCGCCGCTGCCGCTCTGGCAAGGCGCAACCCCGCCGAGACGCAGCTCATTGGGGTATCGAAAACCCAGCCGCCCGAGGCAATCACACCGCTGATCGACGCCGGGCACCGCATCTTCGCCGAAAATCGCGTACAGGAAGCGCAGGCCAAATGGCCAGCGCTGCGCGAAGCAGCACCCGACATCGCGCTCCACCTGATCGGTCAGCTTCAGTCGAACAAGGCCGATGATGCGATCGCGCTGTTCGATGCGATCCATTCGGTCGACCGCTCATCGCTGGTGACGGCACTCGCCCGCGCGATGGACAAGGTAGGGCGGCGACCGGACTGTTTCATCCAGGTCAATATCGGCGATGAACCGCAAAAGGGCGGCGTCCCCACGGCCGATCTCGCGGCGCTGGTTGCTGAGGCGCGTGCTGCCGATTTGCCGGTGACTGGGTTGATGTGCATCCCGCCGACCGACATCGAGCCCGCGCCCTATTTCGCGCTCCTTGCCAAGCTGGCGGCGGACCATGGGCTTGGCGGCCTCAGCATGGGCATGTCGGGCGATTTCGAGACGGCGGTCACGCTCGGCGCGACGCATGTCCGCGTCGGCACCGCGCTGTTCGGCGCGCGCGCATGAAGGTCAAAGGCATCATCTTCGATTTCGACGGCGTGCTGATCGACAGCGAGTTCATCGGCAATCGCCATGTCGCGGAATTTCTGACGGCGGCGGGCTATCCGACCACCGCCGAACAGGCGATGGCGCGTTTCATGGGGCTGTCGGGCGCCAATTTCATCAGCGCGATCGAACGCTGGATCGGCGGGCCGCTGCCCGCGCATTTCGCGACCGCGCGCGCCGAAGAAGATGCGCGGATCATGCGCGAGGGGATCGACGAAGTCGCTGGTGCGGTTGCTTTCGTGAGCGCCCTGCCTGCCGATCTGCCGCGCGCGATTGCCTCGTCGAGTTCGACGCGCTGGATCGCGCGCCACCTCGACCATATCGGCTTGCGCACCTCGTTCGCGGAACATCTCTACAGCGGCAAGGAGCATGTCGCGCGCGGCAAGCCTGCGCCCGATCTCTACTGGCACGCCGCCGAAGCGATCGGCGTCCCGATCACCGATTGCGCGATCATCGAGGATTCACCCGTGGGTGCAACCGGCGCGGTCGCTTCAGGCGCGTTCGTGATCGGGCTGTGCGCGGGCAATCACTGCGGTCCCGATCACGAAGCAGCACTTCGCGACCTTGGTGTCACCGCCATCGCGCATGATTTTGCGGCCGTAGCCCGACTGCTCGCCTAAAATTGATGGCCGGTGCGGTCGCGCTTGGTCGCCAGATAGCGCTCGTTGTGCGGATTGGGCGGCAGCCGGTGCGGCACCCGTTCGGTCACCTGAATCCCGGCCGCCTCAAGCTGCGCCACCTTGTCGGGGTTATTGGTCAGCAACCGGACGCGGTCCTGCCCGAGTAATGCAAGCATCCGCGCGGCCACTTTGAAATTGCGCGAATCGACCGCGAAACCCAGCCGCGTGTTGGCATCAACGGTATCAAATCCCTGGTCCTGCAGCGCATAGGCACGCAGCTTGTTGATGAGGCCAATCCCACGCCCTTCTTGCCGCAGATAGAGCAGGATTCCCCAGCCGTTCGCCGCAATCGCGGCGATCGCCGCGTGTAACTGCGGCCCGCAATCGCATTTGAGGCTGCCGAGCACATCGCCGGTCAGGCACTCGCTGTGGAGGCGGACCAGCGGCGCCGCGCCATTCGGGCTGGCGATCAGCAGCGCGACATGCTCGCCCGCCATTTCGGGGCTGCGGAAGGCGACGATCTCGGCCGATTCGGCGCCTGCGACGGGCAGGCGCGCGCGTGCGGCAATCACCAGCCGGGTCGCGTCCTCATGCGCTTCGATATCGGCGGGGCTGATGCGGACTTCTGAATCGCCTCCGCGAATCACGAAAAACGCGGGCAGCATCCCCGCGAGCGTGGCCAGTTTGAGCGCCCAGCGCGCGCCGTTGGGATCATCGATGTCGATCGCGCGGTACGGCCCTTTGAGCGGGGTCAGCAAATCGAGCTGGGGATCGGCGAGCGCGGTCGCTGCGTCGAAGTCGAGCCACGGCACGCGTTCGATCAGCACCGGGCAATCGGGCGCGGCCGCGGGACGTTGGTTGACAAGCTTCAACGTTGCCGCACGCCCGGCGGAGAGCAGCACCGGTGCCACGCCCGCAGGATCAAATGCCGCCAGCCGCGGTGCATCGGCGGTCTCGATCGGCAGCAGCGCGAGCGGTCCTGCTGCGGTTTCGAGCTGGACGGGCCAACCACGCCGTAGCGCATCGATCGCCTGGGCAGCACGGCGCGGTTCGGCAGCCGTCTCGCTCAAAGCGCAAACTCGGTCACGAGCGGGATATGATCGGACGGCTTGATCCAGCTCCGGCAGCTTTCAAACACCTCGTGCCGAGTCGCCGCCGCCGCGACATCGGGACTGGCCCACATATGGTCGAGCCGCCGTCCGCGATCGGACGCGAGCCAATCCTTCGCGCGGTAACTCCACCAAGTGTAGAGCCGCTCCGGCGCCGGCACGAATTTTCGCCCGAGGTCGACCCAGTCGTTCGATGCCTGCAAGCCGGCGAGTGCTTCGACTTCGATCGGCGTGTGGCTGACGACGTCGAGCAACGCCTTGTGGCTCCACACGTCCGATTCGAGCGGGGCGATGTTGAAATCGCCTACCAGCAAGGTCGGCCCGTCGAGCGATTCGGACCAGCGCGTCATCCGCTCGAGGAAATCGAGCTTCTGCCCGAATTTGGGATTGGCCTCGCGATCGGGCACATCGCCGCCCGCGGGGACATAGACATTTTCGAGCCGCAACCCGTTGGGCAACCGCACGCCGATGTGGCGCGCTTCCTGATTCGCCTGCCAGTCGAACCGGTCGTCTTCGACGAGCGGCAGCTTCGAGACGATTGCGACGCCGTGGTGCATTCGTTGGCCGTGCAGCACGATATGGCGATAGCCAAGCGCATGAAACGTCGCTGCCGGAAACTCGGTGTCAATCGTCTTGGTCTCCTGCAAGCACAGCACATCGGGGGCCGCCTCGCGCAGGAATTGCTCGACGATTGCGATGCGGAATCGCACCGAGTTGATGTTCCAGGAAGCGATGCGGATCGTGTCAGCCATGGCGCGATGTAAGCCCCACCGCCTGACAGGGAAAGGCCCTCGTCCCGGGGGCATGGAACGAGGGCCGACCTAGCGTTCGTCACGCAGGCAGAACGGTACTTAGGGGTAACAGGGGGAAAACCCGATGCACCGTTCGCAGTTACTGTTTTAGCGACGCAAAGCTGTCGCCAATATGAACGGTTTTCGGCGCAACATTAATTCCGGCGAACGTTGCGCGTCGGCTCGTTAAAGCGAAACGCGTTGTCGGCGATCGCGATGTTGAATTTCTGATTCGCCAGCCGCACCAAGGTACGGTTGTTTTGCGCGTCAAGCGCGACCCAGCCCTGCAACATCAGCCCGCCGGGCGCGCCGCTCGTCCGCGCGAAGATCATCGTGATCTTGCCATATTCGGGATGCTTGGGGTCATTGGCTTCGACCGAAATGACGCGGGGGTCGCCGCCGGGGATGACCTTGGCATAGCGGGTCGCATCTTTTGTAGGATCTAGCAGCACACCGAGCGGCGCATTGGCAATGGGCCAGCGCTGCTTCTGGCCGACCTGATAGTCAAGGAACCACAGCGACTTGCCGTCGGCAACGACGAGAATCGGGACGCCCTTTTCATATTGGAATCGGATCTTGCCCGGCTTTTTGAGCGTCAGCACGCCGCTCAGGCTTTTGCCCGTGCGGTCGGTCTGGACGAAATCGGCGGTCATCGTATCGACTGCGGCCAAATGGGCCTTTACCAGCGGCAGCCCATCGGTCGGCGCGGCAGCGGCGATCAAGGGCGCGGCGAGCAGGGCAATCGTCAAACGGGTCAACAAACCGGATCTCCAGCGATATTCAGGCGTCCCCGCTACATGGGGTCGTTTGAACCCGTCGTGAACCCGCTTGGGCTGCTGCGCGTAATTCAGATGGGATTGCCGTCGCGATCGCGCAGCACTTCGCGACGGCCGACATGATCGGGCTTGCCGACAATGCCATCCTTTTCCATCCGCTCGATCAGCCGCGCGGCGCTGTTGTAACCGATCCGCATTTGTCGCTGGAGCCACGACGTCGAGGCCTTTTGGCTTTCGACGACGAGTTGGACAGCGATGCGATATTGCTGATCCTCCGGGCTGTCCTCGCCGTCAGGCGCGCCGTCGAGCGCAAAGCTCTCCTCGGGCTCTTCGGTCACTGATTGGATATAATCCGGGCGACCCTGCCCTCGCCAGTGATCGGCGACCGCGCGGACTTCGTCGTCGCTGACGAAGGGGCCGTGGACGCGGACAATGCCCTTGCCGCCGGGCATATAGAGCATGTCGCCCTTGCCGAGCAGCTGTTCCGCGCCCTGTTCGCCGAGGATCGTGCGCGAATCGATCTTCGAGGTGACATGGAAGCTGATTCGCGTCGGCAGGTTCGCCTTGATCACCCCGGTGATGACGTCGACCGAGGGACGCTGGGTTGCCATGATCAGGTGAATACCCGCCGCGCGCGCCTTTTGCGCAAGCCGCTGGATCAGAAATTCGACCTCCTTGCCGGCGGTCATCATCAGATCGGCAAGCTCGTCGACGATCACGACGATCTGCGGCAGCACCTGATAATCGAGCGTTTCTTCTTCATAAATCGGCTGACCGGTATCGGTGTAGCCGCACTGCACCTTGCGCCCGAGCGACTGGCCCTTGGCTTTCGCCGCGCGCACCTTGTCGTTGAAGCTGGCAAGGCTGCGCACGCCAACCGACGACATTTGGCGATAGCGGTCCTCCATCTGCTCGACCGCCCATTTGAGCGCGCGCACGGCCTTGGCGGGATCGGTGACCACGGGCGACAGCAGATGCGGAATATCGTCGTACATGCTCAGTTCGAGCATTTTCGGATCAATCATGATCATCCGGCACTGGTCGGGCCGCAGGCGATAAAGCAGCGACAGGATCATGCAATTGAGCCCGACCGACTTGCCCGAGCCGGTAGTGCCGGCGACGAGCAGATGCGGCATCGGCGCGAGATCGGCGATCACCGCATCGCCCGCGATATTCTTGCCGAGGATGATGGGCAGCGACCCCGGCTGATCATCGAGCGATTCGATCAGTTCGCGCAAGCTCACCATCTCGCGGCGCGTGTTGGGGAGTTCGATGCCGATCACGGTGCGGCCCGGAATCGTTGCAACGCGCGCCGACACGGCCGACATGTTGCGCGCAATATCGTCGGCGAGCTGAATCACACGGCTGGCCTTGATGCCGCTGGCCGGTTCGAGTTCGTACATCGTCACCACCGGGCCGGGGCGGACGTTTACGATCGCGCCCTTGACGTGGAAATCCTCAAGCACCGATTCAAGCAAGCGGGCGTTGCGTTCGAGCGAGGCCTTGTCGATTGCGGTGCCCGGCGTCGGGGGCGCTGGTTTGAGCAGATCAACGGGGGGCAGGCTGCTCGAATCGCCCAGATCAAACGAGGCCTGCCGCGGCGCCTTGGGCGGTGCTGCCGCCACCTTGGGTGCGCGGTCGGCGATCACGGGTGCAGGACGCGGATCGACCGAGGCGACGGCGCGCGGCGCAGGTTTGGGCCGCGCAGGTTCGGCGATCTCTTCGTCCATTGCCGTGAGTTCAGGGTCGCGCGCTGCTCGACGTGGCAGCTTGAATTGCCAATTTGCACCGCCCGAGTCGATTTCGAAGCCAAGCGCGTAGACGATGACACCACCCAGTGCTGCGAGCCCCGCAACCCCGCGCGTCGTCCAAAAAATGGACGTCGGATCGCCGATCGCGTCGATTCCCCAGCGCAGCAGCCCACCGATCATAAGACCCGCGGCGCCGCCATAGCCCGCCGGCAGCGTGCTCACCGCCCCCGCGCCGATCAGCATGAAGGCGATATCGATCAGAACGATGCCGATCAGCACCTTCAACGTCATCCGCCGCCATGCACCAACCGGGACATCGCGCCACAGCCGCGTCGCGAACAACGTGACAAACGGCACCAGCAACGCGGCTGGCCAGCCAAGCAGCGCGAGCACGGCGTCTGCCACGATGGCGCCTGGCGTGCCGAGCAGATTAGCCGCTGGTCCGCCCGACGCGGTCGACAGCGATGGATCACCGGGGCGATAGCTTGCCAATGCCAGCGCCAGTCCCAAGGCTATCAGCCCGATCAACATCGCGCCGACTAACGCGCTGCTCCGCCTTGCGCCGTGTCGGACGGTTTCACGCCAAAGCGGCGGGTGCGCGCTCGCCATTTTCGTTCCCCAAAAATGCACTGGATGTTCCGGGGCTGGACAATCGCGCGTGGCGAGTCCCGCGTCAAGCAGCCGTTGGCAGAACTTACGGTTCAGCCTAAAGCAGCAGCATGGAAAATGCGGATGTCCTTATTCTTGGCGGCGGGTTGGTCGGCTGCACGCTGGCGTTGGCGCTCGACGCGCATGGCCTGACGAGCATTGTCGTTGATCCCGCCGATCCGGCGGTCACTCTCGCGCCCGGTTTTGACGGACGCGCCTCGGCGATAGCCAGCGCCAGCGGGCGGATGCTCGCCGCGATTGGCCTCAGCGATCGGCTCGAAGGGCTGGGCTGCCCGATCGCCTCGATCCGGGTCAGCGATGGACTCGAACCCGGCGCACTCGATTTCGAACCCGACGCCGATGATGGCGCGCTCGGCGTGATGTATGAAAATCGCGCGCTGCGGATCGTGCTCAATGACGCCGCCGTCGCCGCATCGGGCATCGACCTGCGCATGAAGACGCGCGCGACCTCGGTCGATCGCGGCGCAGCAGGCGTCACCGCGACGCTCAGCGACGGCACGACAGTGCGTGCGCCGCTGCTGATCGCTGCCGAAGGCCGCAATTCGCCGACGCGCGAGGCAGCGGGGATCAAGATTGCGCGCTGGTCGTACAACCACAATGCGATCATCACGGCGTTCGACCACGAATACCCGCACGACAATTGCGCGTTTGAGATTTTCTACCCCGCCGGACCGTTCGCAATCCTCCCCTTGCGCGATGAGGGCGCGCGCCACCGCTCAGCGCTGGTGTGGACCGTCAGCGCGCGCGACGCAGCGGGCATGCTCAAGCTGTCCGACCGCGCGTTTCTCGCCGAAGCCACCAAAGGCATGGGCGGGTTCCTCGGCACGTTGAGCAATCTCGCGCCGCGCTCCACCTATCCGCTCGGTTTCCACCACGCCGCCAAGGTGACCGCTGAGCGGCTGGCGCTGGTGGGGGACGCTGGCCACGGCATCCACCCGATCGCCGGTCAGGGCCTCAACCTCGGCTTGCGCGATGTCGCGACGCTCACCGAGGTTTTGGTCGACGGCAAGCGCCTCGGGCTCGATCTCGGCGACCCGGCGCTGCTGACGCGCTATGAGCGCTGGCGCGGGTTCGACACGCTGTCGGTGGCAGTCGCAACCGACACGCTCAACCGCATCTTCTCCGTCCCCGGCAAGACCGCAAGCGCCGTGCGCCGTTTCGGCCTGAGCGCGGTGCAAGCGATCCCGCCGCTGAAAGCGCGCTTCATGGCCGAAGCGCGCGGCGAAAGCGGCGATTTGCCGAAGCTGCTACAGGGCTTCCCCGCTTAGCGACCGCGCCGCCTCCACCAGCATCACCGGCACGCCGTCGCGAATCGGATAGGCGAGGCCCGCTGCGTCGCTGATCAGTTCCTGCGCTGCCTGATCATAGCGCAGCGGCGTGCGCGTCAACGGGCAGACCAGCCGCTTGAGCAGCCAGGGGTCGATAGACCCGGTCGCACTCACTGAAGCGTCACCGAATCCTCGCCATCATGGCGGCCGAAGAACTGCATCAGCTGGACGAGCATTTCGGCGCGGTCCTCAAGGCTCGGCGATTCGAGCAACGCTTGCTTCGCCGCCACGTCGAACGGTGCGATTTGCGCGACACCATTGACCAAGGATTCGTCGTCGAGTCGCGCGACCGAGTCCCAATCCACCGCATAGCCCTGGCTATCCGCAAAGCGGCGCGATTCGGATTCGAGCGACGACCGGCTCGCACTCGACAATATCTCGGGCTCAGCGCTGACCGGCAGCAATTCGGCCTCGACCTGACGGAAGGCGGTCGTCACATCGAGTTCGCGCACGATCCGGAACAGCGACAGCCCCTCGAGCACGACATTGTAGCGACCGTCGTCGAGTGCTTCGAACTGCGCGATCTTCCCCACACAGCCGATCTTGAACAAGGTCGGGTGGGCGCCGTCGCCGCGCGGTTGGACCATGCCGATCCGCCGGTCACGCGCGAGCGCATCGCTGATCATCGCGCGGTAGCGTGGCTCGAACAGGTGCAGCGGCAAATGCATGCGCGGGAACAGCAGCGCACCGGCCAACGGAAACACCGACAGCCGCGTCGTGGTGCGCGCCTCGCTCATCCGAACAAAATCGCCGACAGCTTGCGCCGCTGCGCCGACACCCACGGGTCTTCGAGACCGACGACTTCGAACAGCTTGAGCAGTTGCGCCTTGGCCGCGCCCTCGTTCCACGTGCGATCATCCGCAATCATCGCGAGCAAGGTTGCGGCGGCGCCATCGCGGTCACCCGCTGCCATCTGGCCACCCGCAAGCGCAAAGCGTTTCTCATGATCTTCAGGATTGGCGGCGACCTCGGCGGCGAGTCCCGCCAGATCATCCACCGGCTTCGCGTCCTTGGCCAGCGCCAAGGCGGCGCGGGCGCGATCAATTTCCGGCAATTTCGCTATTGTTTCGGGCAGACCGTCGAGATGCCCCTGCGCCGCGTCATAGTCGCCCGCAGCGACCAGCGCGCGAGCCAGCCCCGACTGCACTGCGGCATGTTCCGGCGCCATCTCGACCAACTGGCTGAAGATACCGACGGCGCGCGCCGCATCGCCGCCCGCAAGGACCTCCTCGCCCATCGCAATCAGCGGTTCGATCTCCGCTTCCTCCCCAGCCGCGTCGCTTTCGATCGGCAATTGGCGCAAAATCTGGTCGAGCATCGTTTTGAGCGCCGATTCGGTACGCGCGGGCGTCAGATCGGCGACGAGCTGGCCCTGGAACATCGCATAGACCGTCGGGATCGTGCGGATCTGGAATTGCGCGGCAATGAACTGGTTCTTGTCAGTGTCGATCTTGGCCAGCACCACGCCCTTGTCGGCATAGGCAGCAGCGACTTTTTCGAGCAGCGGCGTCAGCGCCTTGCACGGCCCGCACCATTCAGCCCAGAAATCGATGATGACGAGCTTGGTCATCGACGGTTCGACGACATCGCGACGGAAGGCAGCGACCGCGTCGCGTTCAGCGGTGCTCATGCCCAGACTAGCCAATTTTTCGCTCCCAAGGCCGTTGCGGCGGATCATGTGACCGCCCTTATGTGGGCGCTTGGGTGCTGAAGCCAAGGCTTTTTGCGAATCGATCGACAGGGCTTGTCGGCACCGGAATCGGGTGCTAACAGCCGCCCCCTTACCCGAGCCCTGCACGTGCAGGGTATCAGGCGCCAGAGCGGGCGTAGCTCAGGGGTAGAGCACGACCTTGCCAAGGTCGGGGTCGAGGGTTCGAATCCCTTCGCCCGCTCCATTTTCTCCGATGAAAATGAATATGTTATGCGGATCGCGAAGGCGCGGAAGCTGCTTCCCCGCCCCGCGCGCCGTGCCGGGGAAGCAGGGGGGAAGCACAATTCGGCGTTTCATGGCGTGGCCTGGCGTCTGCATTGCGGCATTTTGGACCTCGCGATTCCAAGGCGCAAGGGTCATCGTGATGCCGGCAAGGATCGGCGGGACTGATTTGCCGAAGCAAAGCCGCACACGGCATTTTGATTGGCCGTCGAACCTGCGCCAGACTGCGCAGATTGCGTTGAGCACGATAGCGTAGCTCCGGAAAGGCACGGCACCATGAGATGGCTCAAGAACTGGCTAAACTGAGCCGTTTTCTGGGAGATATGCCAGCCGGGGTGTGTGGTGGCTGGCTGTCGAAAGCTTGAAAAACTGCGGCCCCACACCCCCATGGCTGGCTCAGCTTTAATCTTGCCATCCCAATTCCCGCCCCTCTCGGGCTCTCCTCAAGGCCTGCATGTGCTCGAGATTGAGCAGCCAAGTTGTGACGCTAAACGATCTTGTTCCTGCAGGACATGACGCACGAGGATGAACTGTTTACCGTCCCGATTTGGAAAGCCCACCGGCTGACGGGGAAGCGCAAAGGCATCAGGGGCCCGCAGGTCACAAAGAACTGGCGGATCGCGTTTCGCGCGCCCGACACTGCGCCCATCCGGCATTGATACGATAACCAAAGCCTATTTCAGCCTCCACGCGCTCACTGGCTAAGGCAGCGCATCGCCCCTAACGCGAAGGATCTGCTGTGATACGCCGCTACCTGCCCATCGCTCTGACGCTGTATATCGCGTTTGTGTTCATCCAGTCGCTGTTCTTCAAGTTCAGCAACTCGCCGGAAACGCAGTATATCTTTGGCACGCTGGAGGTTTGGGGGGCTTCGCTCGGACTACCGGGCTTGTTCGCCCCATCCGGCATATTCTCGCAATATGTGGTCGGCACAGGAGAACTGATTGCCTCGGCCTTGCTGCTGGCGGGGCTGTCTCAGCGGTTACGCATTTTGCGTCCGGTTGGGGCCTTGATGGCGATCGGGGTGATCTCCGGTGCCATATTCTTTCACCTTTTCACACCGCTAGGCGTTTCAGTGCTTAACACCGATGGCACCCACGATGGCGGCGAATTGTTCGCGCTGGCTTGCGGCGTGTGGGTGGCGGCGGCGCTGCTGCTGTGGCTGAGCAAGGACACCATTGGCCAGATGGCACTTCGTCTGCGCGGGCGCGGGTAAGATGCTGGCCGATTTGTTGGCCTTGGCCCAGCAACAGCCGTGGTTTCTTGGTCTTGCGCTCTTCGCAGCGACATTCATCGCAGAGGATTTGGCGACGATTGCCGCCGGGGTATTGGTTGCACAGACCCCCGCCGACCCAGTCATCGCCGTGGCAGCAGTCATCTTGGGCACCGCCACTGGCGACTTGGCCTTGTACGCCGCCGGCCGATGGGGCGCAGGCACCGGCATTGGCCGAAAGTTGCGCGGCCGGTCTGACGTGCGGCGGGCCGAAAGCTGGATCGCGGGCCGAGTGCTGGCCTTGGTGTTTGCGGCCCGGTTCCTGCCCGGATCGCGCTTGCCCATATACACCGCCAGCGGGTTAATTCGCGCGCCCTTTGCGCCGGTGGCCGCCATTATCGTGCTCACCACGCCGCTTTGGACCGGCGGGTTGTTTGCAATCGCCTGGCTTGCCGGAGCGGCGGAGGCGCAGCATCTCTTGGCGGCAGCACTGCCTGCCGGAGTGGTGCTGGCAGCAGCGGCGCTGCTGGCGCCGCGCTGGTTCTCAGGCCCACGCCGTGGCCCGGCACTGACATGATCGGCGCTACGCGATGAATGACGGATTCCTGAATCTTGCGATCACCACCTCTTCGGCAGCCGCAACCGCTGCGATCCATCAATTCGCCGAAGAGTTGCTGAGCCACGGCGCCGGGGCGAGGGTGATCTTCGATGCAACCGAGGCAGATGCGGAATGCGCGCTGGCTTACGCCTATGCGGCGGCGCTGTTCCTCACCCAGCTTACCCGCGAAGGCCAGACGCAGGCCGCACCGCACCTTGCGGCTGCGCAGCGACTAAAGGGCCGGTGCAACCCGCGCGAAGCCATGACCCTCGCAGCCATTGCCCACTGGTGGGAGGGCGATGAGCGTAGCGCTGTCGCTGCTTGGCGCGAGGTGCTCATTTTAGCCCCGGAGGATCTCGTCGCTGCCAAGTTTTGCCAGATCCTCGAATTGTCGATCGGCGACGTCCGCGGCATGGTGCACTCAGCGCAATTCACCAACGCGATCGCGAAGCCAAGTGGCTATGCTGGCGGATTGCTTGCCTTTGCCCTGGAACAGGCGGGAGAGGCTGAAACGGCGCTTCGCTACGCGCGGCAGGCGGTCGCACGCAATCCCGACCGCGATCCCTGGGCACAACATGCTGTCGCCCATGCCCTCGCTGCGCTTGGCCAACCGTGCGAAGCCCGGTCGTTTCTTCAGGATCATTCCGGCAGCTGGGAGCGATGCTCATCATTCATGCTGACCCATAACTGGTGGCACCTTGCACTGATTGAGCTGGACTTTGGCGATCCAGACCTCGCTTTGGCCATTTATGATCAGCGCGTTTGGGGCGTGCGAAAGGGCCACACGCAAGACCAGATCAATGCCATTTCGCTGCTGATGCGGTTGGATCTGCGCGGCGTCGTTCCCGCCGCGCGGTGGTCAGACATTGCCCATGTCATCGGCGACCGCGTGGATGATCGGATCAACGGCTTTCTCGATCTGCACTATCTGATCGCCTTGCTAAAAAGTGGCCACTCTGCCGAAGCGCAACGGCTCGAACGGGCGTTGCACGAGCGATCCGAAACATTCGGACTGGCTCGAGGCATCGCGCTGCATGCGCGCGGAGATTATCCGGCTGCAGTCGCAGCATTTAGCGAGGTTGAAGGGCGCGTTCATCGCGTTGGCGGCAGCAATATCCAACGCCAATTGTTCGCCGCGATCCATGCCGACAGCATTGCCCGCTCACAGAAACACACGCGCTTCCTTGAGCCAGAGCACGAATATGCCGCAGGATAGCGATCCCACTGCGCGGCAGGCGATGCCGGAGTTTGGCGGCGGTCCGCCCCTATCGCATTTCGAATTCTGGCCCGCCTGGCTGTTTTATGCGCCGGTGTGGCTGTGGATCGTGGGGCTGATGGTGCGATATCGCAGCATCCGCCTGCCGCTCATCGCCAATGTCGGGTTTCCGGTGGGCGGTTTGGTCGGGGAGCGCAAGAGCGAGCTGTTCGCGCGCCTGACAGGGCCTGAGAGGGCACATCTGCCCGGCTATGTGGTGGTGACGCGCACGCCTGAATCGGGCGACGCCGCGCTGCCGCGGATTGCTGCGCAATTGGCCGCAGCCCGGCTTGCTTATCCGCTGGTGGCCAAGCCCGATATCGGCTGCCGTGGTGCCGGAGTGCAGCCGATCCGGACATCATTCGATCTGGTTCGGTATTTCAGGGATTTTCCCGAGGGCGAGCAATTTCTGTTGCAACGCATGGTCGACGTGGAGGGCGAGGCGGGGGTGTTTTACGTCCGTCAGCCCGGTGCCAGCCGTGGCCGCGTTGTCTCGCTTACGCTGAAGTACTTTCCCAAGGTTGTGGGTGATGGACACTCGACCTTGCGCGAGCTCATTGCAGTAGACCCCCGTGCGGGCCGCGTCCGACACCTCTATCTCCGCCGGTTTCACCGTGAGCTTGATCAGGTGCTGCCCGCCGGCACGGTTCAGAGGCTGGTGTTTTCGGGAAGCCATTCCAAGGGCGCGATCTTCCGCAATGGCGCGGCCCATATCACCCCGGCCATGGCGGCCCGCTTCGACCGGATTGCCGATGCCATTCCCGGCTTCCATTTCGGCCGTTTCGACGTGCGCTTTGCCGATTTCGCGGCGTTCCAGCGCGGTAAGGATTTTGCAATCATCGAATATAATGGTGCAGGCGCAGAAATGACCCACATCTGGGACAGCCGCATGACGTTAGGCGAAGCGTGGTGGACCCTGTGCCAGCAATTCTCGCTGCTGTTCGCCATCGGCGCGGCCAATCGCAAGCGCGGCGCCCGGCCTGAAAGCTGGCGGGAATTCTTGCAGCAATGGCAGCGTGAAAAGTCGCTGGTGTCGCGCTATCCCATCACGCGATGACGTTGCCCCCGCCGATCGATTGGCCCGCTGCGGGCATAGGCCAAGGGCAGGATTTGCCTGCCGAGCGCCGCGTCACGCGCGACAATTGGCGGATCTACCCCTTCTCCCGATGGGGGTTCCAGCATACGCGCGAACTGGTACCGTCGCGGGCCTTGCGGCCAAGCCCGTCGCCGCGCGCGCTGGCCGTTCAAACTGCTGCGCTCGACCAGCTATGCTTCGATGATGAGGCTGGCCAGCCGATCACCTGGGCCGAATTTGAGATCCGCACCTACTGCGATGCGATGATCATCCTGAAACACGGCGCGATCATCCACGAGACCTATCACAACGGCATGACCCCGGCGGCGCCGCACCACGGCTTTTCGGTCAGCAAGTCCTTCGTCGGGCTCCTTGCCGAAATGCTGATCGCCGATGGCACGCTCGACAGCGCTGCACCTGCCGCTGCCTATGTGCCGGGGTTTGCCCAAACCGCCTTTGCCGCAGCATCCGTCCGCGACCTGCTGGACATGACCGATGGCGCCGCGTTTGACGAGGATTACGCCAACCCTGATGCGATGGTACACCGCTATTCGGCCAGTTACTGGTCGCCCGCGCAGGCCAATGGCGGAGCGCGCGCAGCGCTGCTGCAATTCACGCATTGCGATCATCCGCCCGGCTGCGGCTTTGCCTATCGCACGCCGGTGGCCGATGCACTGAGCTGGGTGATTGCGCGCGCAAGCGGGCAGCGGCTTACCGATCTGTTTGCGCAGCGGCTTTGGCACCCCGCAGGCTGCTGCGATGACGGGCATATTCTGGTCGATCTGGCAGGCGACGAGATCGCCGCGTCAGGGCTCAATGCAACCGCTCGCGATATGGCCCGGCTCGCGCTGATGGTGGCCGAGGGCGACCAGATCCCAAGCCCCGTCCGCGCCAGCATTATGGCTGGCGGAAACCGTGCATTGTTCGCCGCGTCCCCATATGCCGCCCGTTCGGCGGGTTCCTATCGCAGCCAATGGTGGGTGTCGCACGACGCGCATGCGACCATCAGCGCGCTCGGCGTGTTTGGCCAGAGGGTTCTGATCGACATGGACACCGGGCTGATCATGGTGCGCTTCGGCTCGCATCCGCTGGCCTCCAACCTGCACACCGATGGGCTGCACCGCCTGGCGATGGATGCCTTGCGGCGCTTCCTCGCGTAAGACGGTGCAGCCCCCGATCAGTACATGTGCTGACCGCCATTGATGGAGATGGTTGACCCGGTGATGAAGCCGCTTTCCTCAGCGCACAGGAAGTCCACCATGCGCGCGATTTCATGCGCTTCGCCTAGGCGGCCGACCGGGATCTTGGCGATGATCTTGGCGAGCTGTTCCTCGGGAACCGCCGCAACCATGTCGGTGGCGATATAGCCTGGCGCGACGGTGTTGACGGTCACGCCATAGCGCGCCGTCTCCTGCGCCAAGGCCTTGGTAAAGCCATGCAGCGCCGATTTCGCCGCCGAGTAATTGACCTGGCCAAACTGGCCCGCCTGCCCATTGATCGAGCCGATATTGACGATCCGGCCCCAGCCGCGTTCGCGCATACCAGGCAAGACCGCCTTGACCATGTTGAAGCTGCCGCCGAGGTTGGTGTCGACGACAGAGTCAAAATCTTGCCGCGACATTTTCAGCACCGAACTATCCCGGGTGATCCCGGCATTGTTGATGAGAACATCAACGGGGCCATGGGTTGCAGCAATCGCACCCGCGGATGCCTCGCACGCTTCATGATCGGCGACATCCCATTGAAAGATCGCGATACCCGTGCGCTCGGCAAAAGACCGCGCGCGTTCGACATTGCCGACATAGCTGGCCACAACCCGGTAGCCCGCATCGCGCAGAGCGATGCTGACAGCTTCGCCGATTCCCCGGGTTCCGCCCGTAACAATTGCCACGCGCCCCATTGCTTCTTCTCCCTTGGCATTTTTTTTCATAGCAATCAGGTCATCGGGCAGGCCGCCCATAGAAGGCGCGCCCGATGACCTTCCGACCCGCGTCACGCGTCCTGCGACGGCTCCATGCTCTTGGCGGCGGCCAATGCCTGCTGCTGCAATGGCGCGAAAATCCCGCCCATCGCTGCGAACATCGCCTGCGACAGGCGAGCGGTCTCACCAATCGCGGCAGCGAATTCCGCGCGGGCAAAATCGCCCTGCATTTGCACCAGCTCGGGCACCGACTTGGCCTCGGTCAACGCCCGTGCGGCGGCGGTGGTGCGGTCAGCGCGCTGCTTGGCATAATTGGCCACGTCCCGGGCGATGGCTTCCAACGCACCAGAGGCCATGCGCGAGGATTCGAGCAAGGCATCGACATTGCTGCGCGACGTTGCAGCCGCGACATCGACCGCCTTGAGGCCCATCTCCATCGCTTCGCGCGATTTCGTGGCGATGTCGTCAAACCGGGCCTTGGCAATGGTCATCGCCTGTTCGGCCGACGTTGTCATCATTGCGACTGGGGTGGCCTGGGTCGTTGGTTCCGCCGGGGTAGCAGCTTTTGTAGTGTTGGCCATCGGATCATCCTTTCCTGTTTTTGAACATATTTGTCGTGATGACGCAGAGAGGGGGCTCTGCGCCTTTCACCGCTTGGTGAAATACTTTGTCTTTCGGCCACTTGGCCCGATGTTGAAGGCGATGCGGATCGCACGCGTCAGGCGCTCGGGACGTCCATCATCTCGCCAGCGACGGATTCGTGCAGGATGAACCCTTCCAGCGGGTCATTCGCGTCACGCCATGGTGCTTTGGCTAGCATCTCGCTGGTGTGGGCATAGCCAGCGTCCCACCGCTCGCGAATGCCGCGCGGACTGAAGTCGACGTCCTTGGTGTGATCTTCATGGTCGAGCTGCGGCGCAAGCAGGCGGACCACATGCATCCGGGTTGAGCAGCCATAACAGGTCAGCTTGGAGAGCTCGTCACCAGGCATGGCCCCGGCAGGCACCAGCTTGGCCAGTTCCTGAACCACATGCCGCAGCTTGTGAAGCTGACGCTGGCGCTTGATATGCGCATGGGCGCGGCTGGAATACTGGATGTCTTTCTGCCGGTTGGTGACTTCCCAGATCGACTTGGGTTCGCTGCCATGCGGGTTCCACAGGTGAACCGCGAAAACGATGGCGTCTTGCCGGGGGTTGTCATCAAACACGACTTCGACCGGGGTGTTCGAAACGATCCCGCCGTCCCAATAGAGCTCGCCATCAATACGGACGGCGGGGAAGGCGGGCGGCAATGCCCCTGATGCCAGAATGTGGCGGATATCGATGGGCATGTCGCGCGAGTCAAAATAGTGCATGTCGCTGGTGCGGACATTCGCCGCGCCAACGGTCAGCCGGGTTGGCCCTGAGTTGATCAGATCGAATTCGACCAGATCGGCCAGCGTATCGCGCAGGGGCTGCACCGAGTAATACCCGGCAGCCTCTGGCCCCAGCGGCATCCGCTGACCCATGAACGCCAGCGGATTGGGCGCGAAAAAGCCGGGAATGCCCTGCATCACCGCGCTCATCGTGCGCAGCGGGCTGAACAGATTGGCGAAGGGCCCGTCAAACATCTGCCCATGCTCGACCCGGCTCCAGAACTCGCGCAGCTTGTCCAGTCGGTCGGCGGGCGCGTTGCCGGCAATCAGGGCGGCATTGATCGCGCCAATCGAGGTGCCGATCACCCAGTCGGGTTCAACCCCGGCTTCATGCAGCGCCTGATAGACCCCGATCTGATACGCACCCAGCGCGCCGCCACCCTGAAATACGAGCACGGTCTGCCCGAGGCCGGCGATTTCTTTCTTCAAGTTCTTCGTCATGATTAATCCCTTCGCGAATTCAAAAGCTAAGCGGTCGCAGTGCCGGACGGGGCACCAGCGTGGCGGGCAGATCAGGCGCGACATCGCCGGTGATGAGCCGCGCGCCGCGGGCAAATGTCAGGTAGTTCCAGAACCAGCTGGCACCGACCACGAAGCGGTTGCGAAAGCCCGACAGGAACCAGATGTGGGCCACACACCACAACAACCAGGCGACATGGCCTGACACTGTGACGCGGCCAAAATCTGCCACTGCGTGATTGCGGCCAATCGTCGCCAGATTGCCGTAATCGCGGTAGGTAAACGGCTGGAGCGGCTGACCTTTCAAGCGCGCCTTGATGCACTTGGCGACATGTTCGCCCTGCTGCTTGGCGACCGGCGCCACACCGGGCAGCATTCGTCCCGTGGCATCGGTGCAGGCCGCCGTGTCACCGATGACAAACACATTGTCCCGGTCCGGCACCAACAAATCGGGGCCAACGATCACCCGGCCCGCCCGGTCGCCCGGAACATCAAGCCATTCCGCCGCGCGCGATGCCTGCACCCCGGCGGCCCAGATCGCGGTCCCGGCCGGGATGAATTCCTCGCCGACCGTCACGCCCATTTCATCGACGGCCTCAACCTTCTGGCCGAGCCGGACTTCCACGCCCAGTTGCTCGATCGACAATTGGGCCTTGGCCGACAGGCTCTCTGGGAAGCCGGGCAATAGCCTGTCACCGCTCTGGACGAGGATCACCCTCGAGCAATGCGGCGTGATGGTGCGGAAATCATTCGACACCGAACGGCGGGCAAGCTCCGCGATCGCGCCCGCCATTTCGACCCCGGTCGGCCCACCGCCGATAATCACGAAGGTCAGCAGGGCATGGCGCTTGTCGTGATCCTGCTCGATCTCGGCCCGCTCCATCGCCAGCAGGATCTTGCGCCGCACTGCCGTGGCATCTTCCACCGTCTTGATGCCGGGGGCAAAGGGCGCCCAGGCATCCTTGCCGAAATAGCTGTGCCGCGCGCCGGTCGCGATCACCAGCCAGTCATACGACATCGGCTCGCAATCACCGAGGATGATCCGCGTATGCTCGGCGTCGATGCCATAAACACGATCCAGCACCACCCGGGTGTTCTTGCTGCCCTTAACGATGCTGCGGATCGGGGCCGCGATCTCTGCTGGCGAAAGGCCGGCGGTTGCAACCTGATACAGCAAGGGCTGGAACAGATGGTGGTTGCGCTTGTCGATCAAAGTGATGTCGACATCGGCATTACGCAGACCACGCGCCGCCGCAAGACCGCCAAAGCCGGCCCCGACGATCACGACATGGGGGCGCTTGTCGGTGGTCATTGCCCAGTCCAGCCGCCATCCACCGGCAAGGCGACGCCGGTGATCGAGCGCGCAGCATCGCCGCACAGGAACACCGCAACCGCGCCCAATTCTTCAACCGTGACGAACTGTTTGGTCGGCTGGGCGGCGAGCAGGACGTTGTTGATCACATCTTCGCGGCTGATCCCGCGCGCCTTGGCGGTATCGTCGATCTGCGCTTCCACCAGCGGCGTCCAGACGTAGCCCGGGCAGACCGCATTGCAGGTGATGCCAAATTGCGCGCCTTCCAGGGCGACGGTCTTGGTCAGGCCGAGCACCCCGTGCTTGGCGGCCACGTAGGCGCTCTTGTAAGGGGAAGCGATCAGGCCGTGGACCGAAGCGAGGTTGATGATCCGGCCCCATCCAGCCGCCTTCATTGCCCCAAACGCGGCGCGGGTGGTGTGGAAGCTGGCCGACAGGTTGAGCGCCTGAATGGCGTTCCACTTATCGACCGGGAAATCTTCGATCGGGCTCACATGCTGGATCCCCGCATTGTTGACGAGGATATCAGCCTTGCCGAACTGTGCGATCGTGCTGGTCACCAGATGTGCCGCCTCGCCCCCGTCGAGCAGGTTGGCTGCGTTGTAGGCAACCTGGACATTGGCAGATTGCGCAAGTTCGCTGCGGGTTCTTTCGATATCTTCCGGATTGCCAAGGCCGTTGAGAACAATGTCCGCTCCTGCCGAGGCGAGGGCGCGGGCAATCCCGAGGCCGATCCCGCTGGTCGAGCCGGTGATAATGGCAACCCGGCCATGAAGCGGCGCGGTGGTTTGGGGCGTTGCTGAGGCTTGCATGGACATATTCCCTTGTGGTTCGATGACCGGGATATGCCGATGGTTGGCGGGTGGCTGAAATGCCGTTTGATCATCGAAGCCATGCCGACAAGCGAATGGCTGCCCCACCCTTTCAGTCCTAATTGGTAGCCTCGTCGCCGGGGACAGATAATCGCTGCCCTTGCTTCATTTGGGTGACGAACCTGTTCTATCAGAAGGAAAAATCATGAAGAAGATTTTTGCAGTAGCGACTGCGGTTGCTTTGGCCGGCATGGCTACTCCCGCTTTGGCTGGCTCGTGCCCCATGGGCCAGGAAGGCGCCAACCCGCTCAAGGGTGCCGCGACCATGCCTTCGGACGTGACCGATTCGGTGCTCGGCACGGTCGATCTGGGCCCCGAGATCAGCGTTGCGGGCCGCAGTCTGCGTCTGCGGATGCTGGTGCTTCAACCGGGCGGCGTGGTGCCGATGCACAGCCACAAGGACCGTCCGGCGCTGATCTTCACCGCCAGCGGCTCGGTCACCGAATACAGCTCGGCCTGCAAGGTGCCGATCGTGCACAACGCTGGTGAGGTTTCGAAAGAAACCAACGGTGTGACCCACTGGTGGAAGAACACCGGCACGACCGTGGCGGTGCTGTACTCTTCGGATGTGCACAATGATGAAGCGGAAACCCGCAGCGCGATGCAGTAAGACAAATAGTCTTGACGCTGCATAAAAATGGCTTGCTGGCACCCTGCAAACTTGATGCAAGGTGCCAGCTTGCTCTTTGAAAAATGGATGAAATGATGGGCGCGCTGGATCGCACGCAAATGTTTGAGCGAGACTCAATGCTGCACGCGGCAGGCTCGGGACTGGCTGTCCGCTTGGCGCAAGACAGCGCCGATATCGAAGCAGCACAGAAATTGCGCTGGGATGTCTTTCGCAGCGAGCTGGGGGCCAATCTTTTCCATAGCGGCGCCTTGGACATTGATCCCTATGATGCGGTTTGTGACCACTTGCTGGTGGAAGATTTCAGCGCTGGGACGCTCCAGGTGGTGGGCACCTATCGCCTGCTGCGCCAAAGTGTCGCGCAGCAGCGCTCGGGCTTCTACAGCGCCGGGGAATATGACCTCAGCCCGCTTGCAGATGGAGCGGGTGAATTGCTGGAACTGGGCCGGTCTTGCGTTGCAGCTGGCTATCGCAACGCCGCAACCATTCAGCTGCTGTGGCGCGGGATCGCCCAATACCTTGAAGACAACCAGATCAGCATGATGTTCGGTTGCGGCAGCTTTCACGGCACCGACCCTGCACAGCACGCCGATACGCTATCCTATCTGCACCACCATCATCTCGCGCCGCCCGCCCTGAGAGTTCGGGCGTTGGAGGATCGCTTTGTCGAAATGGCCCAATTGCCGCACGGCTCCTACGATCCGCGCCAAGTGATGCGCAAGCTGCCGCCGCTGATCAAGGCCTATCTCAGGGTCGGCGCGATGGTTGGCGATGGCGCAGTCGTCGACCATGAATTCAACACCACCGATGTGTTCATCGTGATGCCCACCAGCGCCATTGCGCAGCGCTATCGGGATCGGTTTGTCGCGGCGGCATAGGCTTCCAGCATCTGCTGGCGAACGCGCGCGGCTAGAGTCTTGCGGTCGTTTTCCATTGGGGCAGGCGGCAAGAAAACGGCGCGCGCCAGCGTCATCTGCCGCGACAGACGCGCTGCGCCCGAAACCAGGTCATCATCGCCGATCCAGGCCACTTCGCGTCGGCGCTGCGGCGTTAGAGCAGTCCCATCACGGGCGAGATAGGCGAGGATGACGGGTTGGACCGCGATGGCTGCATCGGCCGCCGCGAACAGGCTGGTACGGAACGGCAGAATTCCGCTGCCATCCGAGGTTGTGCCCTCGGCACACAGGATTACCGATCGCCCCGACGCCAGCCGTTCGCGGATCGCCTCGACTTGCCCCTGAGTGCTGCCCTTGCGCTGCCGCTCGACGAACACCGGGCCAAGGCGCTGAGCCAACCTGCCGATGACCGGCCAGTTCCGCAGGTCAGCGCGAGCGACAAAATCGGCATCGAGCAGCGAGAGCATGACCGGGATGTCGGCCCAGCTGATGTGGTTCATCACAAACAGGGTACCTGCCTGCGCGGAAATGCTGCCGTGCCATTCGACCGAAAGGCCGAAGCCTCGATTGATCGCCCGGAAAAATGCGCGCTCATGGCTGCGACGGTCGGCAGCCGCGCTGATCATCCATGGCGGTATACGCCAGGCCGCCGCCGTCAGCGTCGCCGCAGCCCGCGCTCGGCCAAAACTGCGCCTTGAATGATCCTTCACGGCCGCAAAAATCGGCGTTCGGCGAGGATCGCCGCCCAGATCGTCACGCACATCACCAGCACGGCAACCCACGCATAGCTCCACAGCAAGGGCAGGCCGACCAGGATCAACCCG
This sequence comes from Sphingomonas sp., assembly GCA_019744885.1. Classification (GTDB taxonomy): domain Bacteria; phylum Pseudomonadota; class Alphaproteobacteria; order Sphingomonadales; family Sphingomonadaceae; genus Sphingomonas. The sequence goes on along the minus strand of JAIETY010000144.1, from coordinate 16,018 downwards.
TCATTGCTGCCAGGGATCAGCAAGCTGCCCCACCCCATCAACATGCCGCCGAGGAAGCACCGCAGCATCAAACGCCAGTTCGGCCAGCGCCAGTTGAACGCCCCGGCCGTCCAGCCGCCGATCGACGCGCCAACCAGCAATGCGAGCAGCAGCAGGCTCTGCACCACCGCCGCCGGCGCCATGCCCGCCGCAAGTTGAATGAACAGATCGGTGTAAGCCCAGGCGCCCGCGACCACGAAGAGGATCACGAAATTGATGCCGATGAAAATCGTCGCTTCATGCGGCCGCCAGACGGTTCGCCAGTGGAAACCCTCCCGGCGCGGATCGCGAAAAATCGTCACCAGTCGCCACACTGCATAGGCCAGAAACAGCGGCGCCAGCCACATCGGCAAGGTCGACGCAGGTGCCAACGTTGCCATCGGTTCCGGCCGCATCGCCGCGAAGAGCGGGGCAAATGTCACCGCTCCAACATAAAAGCCAAATGGACTGGTGAGGTAAGCAATATTGCCCGAACCAATGTGGGCGACCGAACCGAACACGCAGGCGCGGTTGATCTGCGCGCCTACGCCCAGCAACGCGCCGCCCAGCAGCGTCCAGCCGGTCAATGCAAAACCGCCCGGAAACTGCGGGAGCACGCCAAGCGCGCGCGCGGTGAGCAGCCCGCCGGCAACCCACAGCGAGGTTTCCGCCATCGCCAACAACCGGTTCGGCTTTCGGTCGTGGACAATTTCATTGACCGCCGCGACCATGCAGGTTGCGCCGCGCTGGATGGCAAAGCCCATCAGCGCGGCGCATATGGCTGCCAGGAGAAACGCCGCACTGGCAACCGGAATGGTCACCGGGTGACGCTCGACGCGATCGACGTGGCGACCGCATTGGCCATCGCGAACTGCGCATCGCGGTCCTTGATGCCGAAGCGGTTGGCGATGTAGCCGAACTCGGTCCAGGCCACGCTGACGCTGCCGTCGGCTTCTTCAAGGATCAGCATCCGAACTGGCCAATCGAGACCCGAATAAGGGTTGGACGACAAGAATTGCACTCCGAGCGGCGGATTACCGAACAAGATCAAGCGCGACGGACGAATGGCGATATCGGCGCTGGCGCCAAGCTGCGATTGGTCGATCTCGGTGAAAAACCGTATGCCCTTGTCCGCAATATCGGCCTTGAGCCGGCGCAGGGTCTCATCGATGCCATAGAGGCTGCGGATCCGCACAACACCTTGCGCGGTAGCGGTCGGCGCGATCGTTGTTGCAGCCGGCTGCTCTGGCGCCTGCGCGGAAACGGCGGTCGGTGCGATCATCATGATGGCGCACAGCGAAGTCAGCATTTTTTTCACAGCAGGGTTCCTTTACGGTTGCGAAATTGGGGCGAGGTTGTGTTCCCGCGCCGCCATTTGCCCGTTCAGGAACCGCAACTGAAATCGCATTCCGACATGACTGTCATAACCTTGAGGCATTTTTGATTCCGGCCGGGTGCTGTAGACGGTTGCTTGAACAGCATAGCCAGAGATACGATGGCAACGGGCACGGGCAGGGAAACACACATGGCGGAAACGCTGATAGCCGCTCTCGAAAGCACCTTTGAAGAAGCGCGCAACCTCTACGGCACACTTGGCGAGAAGCTTCGCTTCGTCGCCGAAAAGATGGAGGAGCTTTCACCTGCTTACTGCCAGCAGGTCGATGATTTCATTCACCGCCTAGAGCAGGCCAAGGCAGGTATCAGCGCGCCGCAGGTTGGTGAGCCGATGCCGGATTTCATCTTGCCCGACGATCAGGGCCGGTTGGTCAGCCTTGAGCAGATGCTGGAGGTGGCGCCAGTGGTGATCACTTTTCTGCGCGGGCATTGGTGTCCCTATTGCCGCCTCAACGCAATCGGCTTGTCTGGGATCGAAGAGGCAATCGCCCCGGTTCAGATCGTTGCAATATCGGCTGAAACGCAACTCCACACCAGAGCGATGAAGAAGGAATCGGGCGGGAATTTTCCGTTCCTGACCGACATTGGCAATGGCTACGCCCTGTCACTCAATCTCGCGATCTGGGTCGATGACGCCATGGCTTCGCTGATCGCGGGATTGGGTTTGGATATTCCCAAGTTTCAGAATCAGGATGGCTGGATCATGCCAATCCCATCGGTCTTTGTGGTGGCGCAAAACGGCTTAATCACGGCACGCCATGTCGATCCTGATTACCGCCGCCGGCTTGAAATCGAAGACCTTCGGATGGCAGCCGAGGCCGTTCTGGCTAGCCCCACTGCTTCCCGCGCAGCAAGTTGAGCAAGGCCGAGGTTTCGCGCGATTTCGGTCGTCCGGCCACCGTATAGACCGCAACGGTGCGTTCCACATCCAATCCGGCGAGGTTGAGCCTGTGCAACTGGGCCGAACGCAAGGCATGATTAGGGGCAACCGCGATGCCGAAACCCGCTGCAACCATAGTTTCCATGTCGTGACTTGAATCAACCTCATGGGCATTGACCAGATTGACCCCAACCGTACCAAGCCGTTCCCGTTCATATTCCGTGAGATCGGCGCCGCTCAGCAGCAGAAACTGTTCCTCTCGGATCAGTTCGACATCAAGATCGACAGAATTGAGCATGGCCAAGGCGTGGCCGGAGCCAACCACCAGTTCGAACGATTCATTGAACATCGGCCATGCCTCAAGCCGGTCCCACGTCTCGTTCAGAGGGCCGCCGATTGCAATATCGACTTCGCCCGATTTCAGCATAGCCGCAATTTCCATCGCATTGCCGCGCTTCAATTTGATCTGGGTGCCGGGAAAAACCGGATAGAGTTCCTGCAAGGGGCCCATGATCAGTGCGGTGTCGAGCGAGCGCGCCACCGCGATCGTCAACGTGGAAATCTGGCCCTTGCTGACAGCCTTGGCCAAAGCGGACGCCGCCAGCGCCGCTTCATGGCATTGGCGCAATATCGGCAGCATCTTGTTGCCAAGATCGGTGAGATGCGTCTTGCGCCCTTCGCGCCGGATAAGATCGCCGCCCAATTCAAACTCAAGCTACTTGATGGCCCGCGTCAGAGCGGGTTGGGTGACATTGCACTCTTCTGCGGCGCGCGTAAAATTGAGCGTTCGCGCCACCGCAGTGAAATAGCGAACCTGCTGCATTTCCATCAGAATTTCCCCTGGCCCCATTGAACGGATGCACCGCTGACCGACCCGCGCGTTCTATACGGGTGATTTCGAGCGATGCCAACCGACGAATCCGCCTTGGCGACTAGGGCAATGAAATGGCCACTTCTTTCACGACGCAGCTTGTCTGCCATCGACTTCAAGATTGGTGCCATCTGGAAGGCACCCGCCGACTTTGGTCAAATCATGGTAAGACGCGGCAGAAGCCTATTGTCTGGTTGGACGTGGCTGGTTGCCGTGTTTTGGCAAGGAACCTGCCATTTGGCCCATCGCTGGAGTATGACTGATTTGTCTCAAACCCAGCCATCCGGGTCTCTTGAACACCTTGTCCGCTTTCGGGCGAGCCGCTGGCGAGGCGTCATAGCGGCCATTCAAGCCACCGACCGCAGCGTCGCCAAAGTCCGCGCCTGCTTGATCTCGCGCATGCTGCGCAGTTCGCCGCCATCCAGCAAACGAGCGATCTCCGCTGCCACTTGATCCGCTGCGATGATCAGGGCGGTGTCAAGATGCACGTAGCGCTGCGTCACACCGCGCGGGGCGTGACCGAGGAGGCCTGAGATGGTCAGCTCGCTGAACCCCTGTGCGGCCGCCATGCTGGCGAAGCTGTGGCGCAGGGTGTGGGGTGTCACCTCGTCCAGGCCGGCCCGCATGCAGACCCGCTGCAGGACACGGACGACGCCGATGAAGTGGCCGTCGCCCCAATCCGCCGGGAAAATGTAGTGCGAATGGCTACGCAGAGCCTGTGCCTCCAGTACAGTCATCGCGGCGTCACCGGCCACGCGGATTTGCGGGCCGGACTTGGTATCCGGAAAGCGGACGAGGTTGTCGTCGGGTTGCACCCACTCCTTGCGCATCGCCAGCACTTCCATCCGGCGAAATCCGGTGAGCAGCATGACGCGGATCGCGGCGAGGCCGGTCGGGTGTTCGCCCTCGCGCTCCATCTGTGTCATTACTTTGCCAAGGTGGCGGATTTCGCCTGCGCTCAGGTATCGCTTCAGCTTTTGCGGAGCCATGATGCGCACGCCCGTCGCCGGGCTGACCTCGATAAGCCCAAGACGCCGGGCGTGGTTTAACAAGCTGCGCAACGTGCTGATCGCGCGGGCAGCGACCCCGATGCCACCCGCCGTCTGTCCGCCTCTGCCAATCTTCCGCGCCCGCGCGGTGCGACCTGCGGCAATGTCACCTTGCAAGCGTTCGATGTCCGCCAGTTTCAACTGGCTGACCACGCGGTTGCCGATCAGCGGTTTGATGTGCAGCGCGATCCGACTGCGGTCGCCGGAAAGGGAAGATGCCTTGATCGGACGACGGTTGCGCCCGATCAACCGCCCGGCCTCAGCCTCGGTCAGATACCAGTCGCATAGGGCGGAGACGGTGAAGCCTTGCCGGATCGCGTGGCGCTCAGCGGATGGGTCCGCGCCGTCGATCACAGCGGCGAGTTTCTTCTGTGCCATGTCGCGCGCCTGCTCGACAGTCAGCACGCCGTATTGTCCGATGACACAGCGGCGCGTTCGGCCTTCGAGATTGCGATACTGGATCATGAAGGTCTTGGTGCCGCTTGGCTTCACGCGGACGCCAAAGCCGCGCAGTTCACCATCCCACAGGAAGGTGTCACGGCGGGGATCGGGTTTGAGCGCGTCGATGGTGCGCTTGGTCAATTTCGTCATAGGTGTGGTCCTGCTGGTATCTGTCATTCCTCTCAAAGTTGCCCCTTGCTTCCGGTGGCCCACGCGCTTGCCCTTTGCTTCCCCACGCAGGTGCAGCATGGCCGGGGAAGCAGGGGGGAAGCAGCAGACGGCAAACCGCCGGAAAGCGCAGGGTAGCGCTTGCGACTCGGCTCGCAAAGCAAGCTTCTGAAACCGTGTGGTTTTGCGTGAATTTGGCAACGCCCGGTAACGCTGGCGAAATTCGCGGGAACCAGTTGCCAAGGTCGGGGTCGAGGGTTCGAATCCCTTCGCCCGCTCCAGCCGCCAGCCGAGATTTAGCAGAGCTAAAGCGAGACAAGCTGGCGGCTCGACCGGCGCCGCCCAAGCGGCGACCGACGGCGCGGCTTCGCCGCGACGCCCCACAATCCCTGCGCTTAGAAGAACGCTCCCCGCCAGCTAGCGCGTTGGCGCTGCGGGCGTTGGCGTTGGTCTTGGCGCTGCAGCAGGTCCAGCCGTCGGCGCACCGACCGACACAGGCACCATCGGTCCGATAGCTTGCCCCTGCAGCGCCACTGCCTCAAGCGTGTCGAGCGCGCGTCGCGCGTCGATGTAGCGGCGCGCCGCACTGGTCCACGCCATCGCGCTGGCCGCGCCGGGCAGGCGCGAGACTTCGAGCAACGCGGCTTCGACCTGTGCCGCGTCGAGGCTCTGGCGCGCGCGCGCAAGCCGGTCGGCGGGGCGCGGCGACGGTGTGCTGTCGCGGTGCAGCACGATCAGCCCGGCCAGCTCGCGTTGCAGCCCGGCCCACCAGCCATCCTTGGTGGTGCCGGTTGCGAGATCGGGGGCAATCGAATCAAGCCCCAGCCGCAGATCGGCAATCGTCACTGGCGTCTGGCTCGCCGCGACCAAAGTTGCGACTTCGCGCGGCTGGCTGGTGCCGAAGCGCGTGCGCAGCAGTCCCTCGACATAGCCGAGCGCCAGCCCGCGATCGAGCGCGCGGCGCGCCGCGAAGACGGTGAGCAATGCCTCGGCTCGTCCGGCATTCGCGGCGGCTCCACGCGAATCGCGGTCGATGCTGACGGTCCGCGCTTCGAGCGCCGCCAGTTGCGCCGACAGCACGGCCATCCGCATCGCGACGATGCGGTCGTCGGCGGTTGGCGCACCGGGGCCGACTTCAGGGGGCGGCATGAACGCCGCGCTTGGTTCGGGCGCCGTCGGTGCCGCGGCCGTCACGGCGACCGGCATCGCATTGGGCAGCCACTGGCGATATTGGCGCAAGAAAAACGCCGTGGCGGCAATGCCGGCGGCAAACGCGATCAGCACGATCAACAGGATCGTGCGCAGCCCAGTACGATGCCGGGCAGGCGCGAACGGCGTTTCGTCGGTCATGTCCTTCTTATCAGCGTGTGCGGGCAGCGGGTCAATCGCCCGCGACAAGTGCTGCCGCAGTCAGCGCGGCATCGGTTGGCTGCGGAGCAATCACGACCTGACGCCAGCCGAGTCCGGCGGCCTTAGCGACCGACGGGCTGATCGCCGCCAGCGCGATTGTTGCACGGTCGATCCCGTCGCGGTCGATCAGCGTTGCCAGCTGCTCGGCAGCGCGGGCGGAATGGAGCAGCGCGGTCGTACCCGCCAGCGCGCGCAGTGACTCGGGCGCAATTTCGGTGGCCTCACTGGCATAGACCGCAATCGACGCCGCGATGATGCCGCCTGCGACGACACCGGTTTCGCGCCCGCCGAGATGCAGCGCGCAGGTAACGCCGTGCGCCGCTGCTGCCGCGATCAGCGCCTCGGCATCGTCGGTGCCAATGACCGCAACGGCAAAACCCGCTGCCTCGGCGGCACGCGCGGTTGCGGGGCCAACCGCGTAGACAGGCAGACCAGCATAGCGCGCCAGGGCGGGACCTGAGGCGCGCACGGCGTTCGCGCTCGTCAGGATCAGTGCGTCAAAACCTGCGGGATCGGGTGGCACCCAGTCGAGCGCAACGATCTCGAACAAAGGGAGCGACATCGCCCGACGTCCGGTATCCCGCACCCGCGCGCAGGTCGCGCTGTTGCCGGGTTCGGGGCGCAGGACGGCAATCGAGCGGCTCACCCGCCGAACAGCGCGCGCACCTCGGCCGGCGCGCGTGCGAGCAGATCGGCGGCGAGGGTGGCTGGAAAGCCGGTATCGCCGATCGCGCCGGTCGCATGGCCTGTCACATGCGCCGCGCCATCAGCCGCGAAGAGCTCGCCGCGCAGTCGAATCGCGTCTCCTTCGATCACCGCCAGTGCGGCCATCGGCGAATGACAATCGGCGTTAAGCGCCGCGAGGAGTGCGCGCTCGGCAAGCACACAAATCATTGTCGCTGCGTCGCTGATCGCCGCGATTCGCTGCGCTGCGTCGCTTTCGGCGCGCGTTTCGATGCCGACCGCGCCTTGTGCCGGGGCTGGCAGCATGACGTCAATCTCGATCGACGCGCCAACATCGCTGCGCCCCAGCCGATCAAGCCCGGCTGCCGCCAGCAAGGTCGCATCGATGTCGCCCGAGGCGACTTTCGCCAGCCGCGTGTCGACATTGCCGCGCAGCAGCACGATCTGCAGATCAGGCCGCAGCCGCTGCAACTGTGCGGAACGGCGGGGCGAACTGGTCCCGACCACCGCGCCCTCGCGCAATCCCGCAATCGACTCCGCCCCGATCAGGCGGTCCCGTACGTCCGCCCGGGGCAGCATCGCGGCAATCGCGATTTCGGCCGGGCGGATCGTCTCGACGTCCTTCATCGAATGCACCGCGCAGTCGATCTCGCCCGCCAGCAGCGCACGGTCGAGCTCCTTGGTCCACAAAGCCTTGCCGCCGATTTCGGCAAGCACCCGGTCCTGCACGATGTCGCCGGTGGTCTGAATGACGACAATCTCAATGTCGTCCTCGGCCCAGCCGTGTGCGGTTGATAGGGCGGCGCGGACCATCCGCGCCTGAGTGAGAGCGAGCGGCGAACCGCGCGTGCCAAGGCGAAAGCGTGTCATCACCCTTGTGCTACCGCGCCTTCCGGCTAGAGGGAAGCCATGGCCCTGATCCTCGGCCTTGAATCGAGCTGCGACGAAACGGCGGCCGCGCTCGTCACCTCCGAGCGGGCCGTGCTCGCGCATAAACTCGCCGGACAGGAAGCCGCGCACCGGCCCTATGGCGGCGTCGTGCCCGAAATCGCCGCACGCGCGCATGTCGAAATCCTGATGCCGCTGGTCGAAGCCGCGCTTGCGGAAGCAGGCGTGGCACTGGGCGATGTCGATGCCGTTGCGGCGACGGCGGGGCCGGGGCTGATCGGCGGCGTGATGGTCGGGCTGGTGACCGGCAAGGCGCTCGCGCATGCGGTCGGCAAGCCGCTCGTGGCGGTCAACCACCTTGAAGGGCATGCGCTGTCGCCCCGGCTGTCCGATCCCGACCTCGCTTTTCCCTATCTGCTGCTGCTGGTGTCGGGCGGGCATTGCCAATTGCTGTTTGTCGAAGGCGTGGGTCGCTACCGGCGGCTCGCGACGACAATCGACGATGCGGCGGGTGAAGCGTTCGACAAGACCGCCAAGCTGCTGGGACTGGGGTTTCCCGGTGGTCCGGCGGTCGAGCGCGCGGCGCTGACCGGCGACGCCATGGCGGTGCCGCTCCCGCGCCCGCTCAAAGGATCGCCTGAGCCGCATTTCTCCTTCGCAGGGCTGAAAAGTGCGGTCGCGCGCGCGGCGGACAGCGGGCAGTACCGCGTTGAGGATATCGCCGCGTCCTTCCAGACCGCTGTGGTCGATTGCCTGATCGACCGGACCAGCCTTGCGATTGATCGCGCTGCGGGCGCGACGGCACTGGTGGTCGCTGGCGGAGTCGCGGCCAATCAGGCGGTGCGTGGCGCGCTCACGGGGCTCACCACCGCCAATGGCCTGCGCTTCGTCGCGCCGCCGCTGTGGCTCTGCACGGACAATGCCGCGATGATTGGCTGGGCCGGCGCCGAACGCTTCGCGGCGGGCCTCACCGATCCGCTCGATACGGCGGCACGGCCCCGCTGGCCGCTCGATCCCGATGCCGAAGCAGTGCGCGGTGCTGGTGTAAAGGCATGAGGATTGGCGTGATCGGTGGTGGCGCTTGGGGAACGGCGCTCGCGCAGGTCGCCGCGCGGGCTGGCCCCGTCACGCTGTGGGCACGCGAGGCCGAGGTTGTGGAGGCGATCAATCGCGATCACGCCAATCCGCTGTTCCTGCCCGGTATTACCCTGTCGCCCGCGATCCGCGCGACGGACATTCTCGGCGATCTGCGCCACAGCGAGGCGTTGCTCGTCGTCGCCCCGGCGCAGCATGTCCGCGCGGTGCTTGCCGAAGCCGCGATCGGCGCGACCCCGCTGATCCTGTGCGCCAAGGGCATCGAAGCCGGGAGCAAGCTTCTCGTCGGCGAAGTTGCAGCGCAAGTTGCGCCCAGAGCGCCGATCGCCGTCCTGTCCGGCCCCACTTTTGCGCATGAAGTCGCCGCCGGTCTGCCGACAGCGGTCACGCTGGCGTGCAGCGACGCGAACCTTGGCGCGGCGCTGGCCGAGCGGCTCGCGGGACCAGCGCTGCGCCCGTATCTCAGCAGCGATGTAGTGGGGGCGGAGATTGGCGGCGCGGTGAAGAATGTGCTCGCGATTGCCTGCGGCGTCGTCGAGGGCGCAGGGTTGGGCCAAAATGCGCGAGCGGCGCTGATAGCGCGCGGCTTCGCCGAAATGACGCGCTTTGGTCTCGCACGCGGCGCGCGGGCGGAAACGCTGACCGGCCTTTCCGGGCTTGGCGATCTGGTGCTCACCTGCTCCTCGACAAACTCGCGCAATTTCTCGCTCGGTATGGGGCTTGGTCAGGGGCAGTCGGCGCAAACGCTGCTCGCGGGCAAGCGCAGCGTTGCCGAGGGCGCGTTCACCGCGCCCGTGCTCCAGGCGGCAGCGCGCGACGCGGGGGTCGAAATGCCCGTCGTCGATGCGGTTTGCGCGCTGCTTGGTGGCGCGCCGGTGGGTGACGTCATTGAGGCGCTGCTGGCCCGCCCGTTGCGCGAAGAACATCGCTGATGCGCTGGGCAGCGCTGCTCAAGGGCGTGAATGTCGGCGGCAATCGCAAGCTGCCGATGGCCGATTTGCGCGCGGCAATCGCCGGGCTGGGCTGGCGCGATGTGCGCAGCTTGCTGGCTTCGGGCAATGTCGTCTTCGATTGTGATGAAGCCGATGAAGCCGCCGTGATCGCGCAGGTGGAGGCGGCGCTCGCCGCGATTGGGCTCAAAACCGATGTCATGGCCCGCGATCTTGCTGCAATGACGGCGATCATCGCCGCCAATCCCTTTCCCGATGCTGCCGATGCGCGTCCGCAGCATCTGCTGGTGCATTTCCACCGCGAAACGTTTCCAATCGCGCTGCTCGATCGCGTGCCGAGCATCTATGACGGACCCGAACGCCTCCGCGCGATCGGTCGCGAACTGTTCGTCGACTATCCTGCGGGCATCGGCGAGTCACGGCTGCATCAGGCGACCGCGAAACTCGGCTTCCCCAAATGCGTGACCGCGCGCAACTGGAACACCGTGCTCAAGCTCGCGGCGATGCTCGCGGGCTAGAAATCGATCGCGATGCCCTTGAGTTCCCAGTCGCCGTAGCGCACCGGGTTCAGGCCAAGCGGATCGTCCTTGCCTTCTTCGTCCACCACCGGCGCAGGCGCAGGCAGCGGCGGGTTGGGCGACAGATGCGCGGGCGGCTTCACATGCTCGGGGCGCTGGCCCATGGTCTTGGCTCCTTTGAAGACGGAGAGATCGGATTTCCAACGACGACGCGCAAGAGGGCCCAAAGGACGGGCTGGGGGCCGGGGTGGCGACGCGATTGGCGGCACTCAAGCTGCTCGATGCGGTGCTGCGGCGCGGCCAGCCGCTCGAAGCCGGTCTGCCGGGGGCGACGCGCGGCATCACGCGGGCTGACGACCGCGCGCTTGTCCATGCGATTACGGCGGAAGTGCTGCGGCGCTTGGGCGATCTCGATGCGTTGATCGATTCGGCGACGCAGCGGCCTTTGCCCGATGATGCCAAGGCGCGGATGGCGCTGCGGATCGCGCTTGTGCAGGCGCTGGCGCTCGGCACCCCGGGTCATGCCGCGATCTCGACCGTGCTACCGCTCGTCGATGGGGGCCCGCGCAAACTCGTCCATGGCGTGTTCGGCACGCTGATGCGTAAAGGGGCCGCGCTGCCCGAAATGCCGTCCTTGCCGCCCGCAACGACCGAGCGCTGGCAACAGGCATGGGGCGACGACATGCTCGTCCAAGCCGCCCGCGCCCTTGCCAAACCACCCGCGCTTGATCTCACCCTCGCCGATCCGGCGGAAACCGACGCGATGGCGGCGTCGCTCGGCGGGCTCAGCTTGATGCCGGGCCATCTCCGCCTCGCCGAACGCGGCGCCGTCCCCGATATCGAGGGCTATGGCGAGGGCCGCTGGTGGGTGCAGGACCTTGCTGCCTCCCTCCCCGCGCGGCTGATCGGGCGCGGAGAAGGGCATGCGATCGATCTGTGCGCGGCGCCGGGGGGCAAGACGCTTCAACTGGCGGCGGCCGGGTGGCAGGTGACCGCGATCGACATCGCCAAGAGTCGCGTCGCGCGACTTCGCGACAATCTCGCGCGCACCGGGCTGAAGGCTGACGTCGTGACGGCGGACGCGCTCGACTGGAAGCCGAAGGCACCCGCCGACGCGTTGCTGCTCGATGCACCGTGCAGCGCCACCGGGATTTTCCGGCGCCATCCCGATGTGCTCCACCGGGTGCGCGCGCCGCTGATCGCCGAAATGGCCGAACTTCAGGCGAGGCTCCTGGCACGTGCTGCCGATTGGGTGCGCCCCGGGGGCTATCTGGTCTATGCGACCTGCTCGCTCGAACCCGAGGAAGGCGAAGAACAGATCGGCCGATTCCTCGCTGATCGGCTCGATTATGCGATCGACCGCGTGCTGCCGGACGAATTGCCGCACGGGCTGGTGGCAGCACAACAGGGCTGGCTGCGCACGCTCCCCGGCACGCTCGCCGATGTCGGCGGTTGCGACGGCTTTTTCATCGCAAGAATGATGCGGATCGGCTGACCAACCCGCTTGCGGGCAGAGTCGGGCGTGCTAGAGAATCGGTCATGCCGCAGTCTGTTCATCCCGTCCGCATCGCCCCATCGATCCTGTCCGCCGATTTTGCCCGGCTCGGCGAAGAAGTCCGCGCGATCGACGCGGCGGGTGCCGACTGGATCCACGTCGATGTGATGGACGGGCATTTCGTGCCCAACATCACGATCGGCCCCGCCGTCATCAAGGCGCTGCGCCCGCACACGGCGAAACCCTTCGACGTCCATCTGATGATCTCGCCGGTCGATGCGTTTCTCGATGCTTTCGCCGAAGCCGGCGCCGATACGATCACGGTGCATCCCGAAGCCGGACCGCATCTCCACCGCACGCTCCAGCGGATCAAGGCGCTCGGCAAGCGCGCCGGCGTGGTGCTCAATCCCGCCACCCCGGCCAAGATGCTCGACTATGTGCTCGAGGAAGTCGATCTCGTGTTGGTGATGAGCGTCAACCCCGGTTTTGGTGGGCAGAGCTTCATCATGTCGCAGCTCAAGAAGATCGCGGCGATCCGCAACATGATCGACAAGCTCGGCAAAGCGATCGACCTTGAAGTCGATGGCGGCGTCGATCCGGCGACGGCCAAGGCCTGCGTCGAGGCGGGCGCGGATGCCCTTGTGGCGGGCACTGCGGTGTTTCGCGGCGGCCCTGATCAATACGCCGCCAACATCGCTGCCCTGAGGGGATAGTGGCCGATCACGACCCCCGCGATACGCTCGCCGACAGTATCGAGCAGGGCCGACGGCTGATCCGGCTGGGTGGCGACAAAGGGCTGTCGCTGGCCGAAAGGCTCGCCGAGCGGTTCCACCGGCTCGCGTGGCGCACGCCGATCCACGGCATGCGCCTCAACGGCAAACATCCGCTCAAGCTGATTGCGGTGCCCGACGATCCGATCTTTGGCGATGTGTCGCGCGGCGCGGCATTGCTCGAAGGATGGGTCGATCTGCGCGGCGAGTTGCTGCCGCTCGCCGGGATTGATTTCGCGCGGCTCAATGCGTCGCCTGCGATGGCCGATTATCTGCACAGCTTCACCTGGCTGCGCGACCTGTCGAGTGTCGCGACCCGCGCGCGGGGTGCGCCGATTGCCGAAGCGCTGATGCGCGCCTGGCTCGACCAGCATGCCGAGAAAGTCTCCGACCCCGCGTGGCGCGCCGATTTGCTCGGGCGGCGGATCATGTTCTGGTCAGCCCACGCGCCACTGATCCTGTCGAGCGCCGATCTGGTCTATCGCTCGGCGGTGCTCAACGCGATGGCGCGGGGCGCGCGGCATCTCGACCGCGCGGTGGAGAAATTGCCGCCCGGCACGGGCCGGGTTGCTGGCTGGTGCGGCGTGACAATGGCCGGGCTGATGATCGCGGGCGGCGAACCGCGCCAAAAGGGCGGCGAAGCCGGGCTCCAGCGTGCGCTTGCGGCGTCGGTCTTCGCCGATGGCGGCAGCGTCCAGCGCTCGGGGGTCGCCCAGCTCGATCTGATCGCGCTGCTGACGACCCTGCGCGAAGGCTATGCCGCGCGGCGGCTTGACCCGCCGCCTTTCGTCGCGGAGACGCTGGCAAAGCTGGTGCCCGCGCTGCTCGGCCTGATGCACGGCGACCGCGCGCTGTCGAGCTGGCAGGGCGGCGGGCCGCTGACCACTGACGTCATCGCGGCAGTGATCGATGCGTCAGGGGTGCGCACCCGGCCGCTGCGGCAGGCACGCGACTGGGGCTATCAGCGGATGAGCGCGGGCACGAGCGTGCTGATCATGGACGCCGCCCCGCCGCCGGTCGCGCGACTGATCGAAGGCGGCTGCGGATCGACACTGGCGTTTGAGTTCTCCGATGGGCCGCAGCGGCTGATCGTCAATTGCGGCGGTGCCCGCGCGGTCGTCGCAAAGCTCCCTGCCAAGCTCGCCGAAGGGCTGCGTACCACGGCGGCGCATTCGACGCTGATCGTCGGCGACAGCAATTCGACCGCGATCCACGCCGATGGCACACTCGGCAAAGGTGTGAGCGAAGTCGAGCTCAGCCGCCAGGAAAGCGAAACGTCGAGCCGGATTGAGGCGAGCCACGACGGCTATGCCAAGCGCTTTGGCTTTGTTCACCGTCGCCAGCTCGTGCTGACCAGCGACGGGCGTGATCTGCGCGGCGACGATATGCTGCTGCCCGCCGGTCGCAAGTCGCGGCGCGCGGCAACACCCTTTGTCGTGCGCTTCCATCTGGGGCTCGGCGTCGAGGCGACGCCAACGAGCGACGGGATGGCCGCGCTGCTGCGCGTGCCCGGTGGCGCGCTCTGGCAATTCCGCTGCCGTGGCGGCACGCTCGCGATCGATGACAGCCTGTGGGTCGATGGCGCCGGGGTGCCGCAACCGACCAAGCAACTCGTGATCGTCGGGGAAGCGCCCGCCGGCGGTGCAAGCGTCAGCTGGGTCTTGAAGCGCGCGCGGTGACAGGCCACAGCGGGGCCACCGCTGCCTCCGGAGCCCTGCCATGACGACGATCAAAATCACCCGCGCGCTGTTGTCGGTGTCGGACAAGACCGGAATCGTCGAGCTGGGTCAGGCGCTTGCGGCGCACGGCGTCGAACTCGTCTCGACTGGCGGCACCGCCAAGGCGCTGCGCGACGCCGGACTGGCAGTGCAGGACATCAGCGAGCTGACCGGTTTTCCCGAAATGATGGACGGGCGCGTGAAGACGCTCCACCCCAAGGTGCATGGCGGCTTGCTCGCGGTCCGCGACGATGCGGCGCATCTGGCTGCAATGGCCGAACATAATATCGGCGCGATCGATCTGGTTGTCGTCAATCTCTACCCGTTCGAAGCGACCGTCGCAAAAGGTGCCGAGCGCGACGAAGTGATCGAGAATATCGACATCGGCGGGCCATCGATGGTGCGATCGGCGGCGAAGAACCACGCGTTTGTCGCGATCGTCACCGATCCGGTCGATTATGCGCTGGTGGCAGGCGGCGAAACCGATGCGGCGCTCCGTATCCGGCTTGCCGCGAAGGCCTATGCGCTGACGGCATCCTATGATGCGGCGATCGCAAACTGGTTCGCGTTTGACGATGCGTTCACGCACCCGCTGGGCGTTCAAGCGCTCGACGCAACGCCCTTTCCGAAAACGCTGCCGCTGGCATTCCGCCATGCCGAAACATTGCGTTACGGCGAAAATCCGCATCAGATGGCGGCGCTGTACACAGCACCCGTGCTGGGCGCCCGCGGAATTGCCCAAGCGACCCAGGTTCAGGGCAAGGCACTTTCGTACAATAATTACAACGACGCCGACGCCGCGCTGGAGCTGGTTAGCGAATTCCGCGACGGGCCGCCAACGGTCGTCATCGTCAAGCATGCCAATCCGTGCGGCGTGGCGAGCGGCGAAACACTGATCGACGCGTACCAGGCGGCAATGGCGTGTGATAGCGTGTCGGCATTTGGCGGAATCATCGCGGTTAATCGACCGCTTGACGAAGCGACCGCGCGGGCGATGGCCGAAATTTTCACCGAAGTTGTGTCTGCGCCCGCCGCAAGCGAGGGGGCCAAGGCGGTATTCGCGGAAAAGAAAAATCTGCGCCTGCTCATTACCGGCGCTTTGCCCGATCCGGCGCGCGACGGATTTGCTATGAAGACGATCGCCGGTGGGCTGTTGATCCAGAGCCGCGACAACGGCGCCGTCCCCGACGATGACCTCAAACTAGTGACCAGGCGCGCGCCGACCGATCAGGAACTCGCCGACGCCCTGTTCGCCTGGACGGTCGCCAAGCACGTCAAGTCGAACGCCATCGTCTATGCCAAGGACGGCGCGACGGCGGGGATTGGCGCGGGGCAGATGAACCGGCTCGAATCGGCGCGGATTGCCGCATGGAAGGCGCGCGACGCCGCTGACAAGGCAGGCTGGGCGACCCCACGCACGATCGGCTCGGCGGTGGCGTCGGACGCCTTCTTCCCCTTCGCCGACGGATTGCTCGCGGCCGTTGAGGCCGGCGCAACCTGCGTGATCCAGCCGGGCGGCTCGATCCGTGACGAAGAAGTCATTGCGGCGGCCAATGAAGCGGGACTGGCGATGCTGTTCACCGGCATGCGTCACTTCCGGCACTAGGGTCAAAACCCAATCAGCCTCTTGAAAATATGCAGATAGGCTGATTCAAAGGGCTTCCACGG
>JAIETY010000082.1 GCA_019744885.1 Sphingomonas sp. | reverse complement strand
TCTCGAAAACGCTATACCGCGAGCGCAACCAAGTTGAGCGCTTCTTCAGCAAGCTCAAACACTTCCGCCGCATCGCCACCCGCTACGACAAGCTCGCCGAAATCTTCCTCGCCATGGTCAAACTCGCCTCAATGCGGCTGTGGCTGCGCGCTTATCCTAGTCGCGGTTGGGGGGCAGCAGCTTGTGTCAACACAGCAGTTTTCCGAAGCGGCAAGCGCTGCATCGGCACAAGGCAGGCGTAACTTGCTGATCACAGTTCATCATGGCCGGAACATCGTATGGATGGCCTTACCAATCGACCCATGACGACGCCTTCCCTGCCAGGACCTGTCATTCTGCAACCGGCCTACTTTCTGCCGCTCTGCGATACCAGTCGGACAAACTCTCGACGTCGGCTTCTGACGGGATCTGCCGTTCGACACTTCGATTGGGAACGACAGGAACGTCCTAGGTGCGGACCTTCAGCGAGGCACGGCCGCGTTCCTGAATGAAAGGCAAGTTACTGCAATGCCGATCGGCGAGTCGAATGGCGACAATTGGGTCCTTGCTGACGGGCGACGGCAGGAAACGCTCCAATCCTGGCCCTTCAACTCACGACTGGTTGTTGCCAAGGCAGCGATAAAGGAACCCCACCGACCAGCCGGTGTCACTCTTCCACGAGGGCCACTGAACTGCTGGCGTCATAACAGACCACGCCCGAACTTCGCAGAGTTCAAGTATTCACGACACAAGGGCTGGTCAGCACCTCAAGGTTCGACAAGGCCAACATCTCAGTCGATGAGGCAGTCGCCGTGTCGGTCGCGTCCGCGCTCTTTCGGCTGACGATATCGAACGCATCGTCCGGCATCGGCGCCTTGAAGCGCATCATGTTTCCGGCGGCGATGACGAACTTCTCTACGATGTCGATGTCGAGCCTGATCATTTGCGCTCCTTTCCTCCGCCTCCGGCGGACAGCTTTTCTCAAACCTCCGGGGAGGCGACTTATTCACTTGTCGCGCCACAAACCCGCGATTGGCATGTCGGCATGCCTCGCGACCCGGGGTTGCCTTATTCAAGCAAATGAATAGCGTGGTACATTGACACGCTTTGTCATAGTGGCTAAACCGTGTGAGTCAACCGAGGTTTGAATGGCCAGTCGCAATTATGTGCTTGAACGGTACACCCCCGCCGAGGCCGAGATGGTGACCGGTGTGAACGTCGCCCTACAGCGCGACTGGCGTCGCCGCGGACTGTTGCCGGAGACCGGTGGTGGGCACGCGCGCTACAACGCAGCAGAGCTCGCTGAGATGATGATCATGCAGAGAGGCGCCACCCAAGGGCTGGGGCCAAAGCTGTTGAAGGATATGCTTCAAACAGCGGCGATGCCGCTCGCGAGCTGGGTGGAATCCCTCGTTCGGGTGAAGGACCTTTTTTCTGTCGACTGCGTCATACCCGTCGACCAGTTTCCTGCAAGTTACGTAGTCTGCGTCGCGGGGCGGGCAATCTCCACAGCCGACCTGAATGAGACGTTCGAAGCTCTGCCGCATGACGCCGACCGCCACTTCGCATTCGTATGCAATCTACGCCGGGTGGCCGAGCAGGTCGTCGCGAAGGTGCCGCGACCCGTATGGCGACAGGTGAATGAGCCGGGGGCGGCCTCGCGATGAGCAAGCGCGCTGCCCACTTCACCAAGGACGACATCACTCGCGCGGTGAGCGGGGTGCTGGCTGGCGGATTGGAGGTCGGCGAGGTGCGGGTCCTTCGAGACGGGAGCATCGTGCTGAACGTCGGTGCTTCGCGGACCATCAGTTTCGAACACGACGACATCGACGCCAGGATAGAGGCGTTTGCAAGTAAATGAGCAACAACCGCCTTCTATACGTCACCTCCTTTCGAGATCGGCACGGCAAGTTACGCTGGCGCTTTCGCCGGAAGGGCTATCGGCAGTACTGCTTCAAGTCGCCGCACGGCACGAAGGCGTTCGAGCGGGAGTACGCCGCCTGTCTGAACGCCGATCAGACGCCGGTCACGCTCCGCCCGGTCATTACCGGCAGCGTAAACGACGTCGTCGGGCGCTACTACGCCGACAACGCCTTCCTTGATCTCGGCGAAGATACAAAGGGCGTCTATCGCGGGGTTCTGGAACGTTTCCGCGAGGACTTCGGCGATACGGCCATCAAGGCGTTTGACGCCGCACGGATCTCCCTGTTGATGAACCGCATGCGGCACATTCCGCATGCCGCTGCCCGCCTGCGTAAACTGCTCGCGCAACTCCTCAGGATCGCGCGGCGCGAGAAGCTGGTGCCGAGCGGCTTTGATCCGATCAAGGACACCTCACCCCCCAAGACGACGAGCAAGGGCTATCATCGCTGGACCGAGGAGGAACTGACCGCCTTCGAAAAGGCGCACGCCCTGGGAACGAAGCCGCGCCTAGCTTTCGACCTCTTGCTGTACGGGGCTCAGCGTAGCGGCGACGTTCGCTTCATGGACCCCGCGATTATCGCGGGGGGGCGGATCCGGCTCGAGCAGAACAAGACGAGCAACGCCGTCGACATCCCCGTCGTCGCACCGTTGCAGGCGTCCCTGGATGCAGGCCCGCTCGGCACCGTCACGTTGCTCGAGACCAAGGACGGCAAGCCGTTCACGAAGAAGGGCTTCTACGGCATGATGAAGAAGGCATGCCGCAAGGCCGGACTGGAGCACTGCTCGCCCCACGGTCTGCGCAAGGCCGCCGCCAAGCGGTGCAAGGAGGCCGGGTGCACAAACGAGGAGGGCATGGCCATCACCGGCCACAAGAGCGAAAAGGAGTATCTCCGCTACGCTGGATCGGACGCGCGGCCGGAGGTCGCGGACGCCGCGATGACCAAGGTAATGGCTAACCGAAGCGCCCGGTTAGCCACGACGCCTCCCCAACCCACTGAAAAGAGGGCAGAATGACCTTCAGGCTGGATGCCCCGTGAGGATTCGAACCTCAATTAACGGAGTCAGAGTCCGTGGTCTTACCTTTAGACGACGGGGCAACGCTCGCGCGGCTTAAGCGGGGGTCCGGCGGCTGTCAACGCGGGCATTGACGTTCCTCCATTTTTCGCTCCCCCGCTGCGCTTGCCGCGCCCGCCGCACTGCGGTAACGTTCAGCCCAAGCACCGGAGGGGGCAAAAGCCTCGGACCGGAAACACTTATGGTGAAACGGCATGGGGCAATTTTCCGCCCAGGCGCCGATGGGGCGCGACAAAGGGCGTGAAGGGGGGCGTGACGGCGGGCGGGCCAAGACGACGCCTCCGCAGGCAGGCGGCGCACGCTGGCCCGACGTCCGTCATTATGCCGCGCTCGACCTGGGCACCAATAACTGCCGCTTGCTGATCGCGCGCCCGGCCGCATCGGGCTTCACCGTGGTCGATGCCTTTTCGCGCATCGTCCGGCTCGGCGAAGGGCTGGCGGCGACGGGGCGGCTGAGCGATGCGGCAATGGACCGGACGATCGCCGCGCTGTCGATCTGCGCCGACAAATTGCGGCGCCGCAATGTCGTGCTCGCACGCTCGGTCGCGACCGAGGCGTGCCGCCGAGCATCGAACGGCGCGGCCTTCATTGAGCGCGCCTATCGCGAGACGGGTATCGCGCTCGACATCATCACTGCCGAGGAGGAGGCGCGGCTGGCCGTACTCGGTTGCCACATCCTGCTCGAGCCCGGCGACGATCCGGCGCTGGTGTTCGACATCGGCGGTGGCTCGACCGAGCTGGTGCTGGTCGACACGGCGACACGGGTACCAACCGTGCTCGACTGGCACAGCACGCCCTGGGGCGTTGTCTCGCTCACCGAAAGCGCGGGGACCGGTGAAGGCGCGGCGGGGCGCGCGGCGGTCTATGCGCGGATGCGCGCGCTGGTGGGTGAGAGCATGGCACACTTTGCCGATCGCCTGCCGCGCGGCATCAAGCGCCCGCGCCTGCTCGGCACGTCGGGCACGGTGACGACGCTCGCGAGCGTCCATCTCGCGCTCGATCGCTATGACCGCGCCGCCGTCGACGGACTGATCGTCCCGGCCAGCGCGATGCGCGCGATCAGCGCCGATCTGGCGAGCAAGTCGATCGCCGAACGCGCGCAACTGCCGTGCATCGGCACCGAACGCGCCGATCTGGTCGTGGCCGGGTGCGCGATTCTCGAGACGATCCTCGACCTGTGGCCCGCCGAACGGCTCGGCGTCGCCGATCGTGGCATTCGCGAGGGCATTTTGCGCCGCCTGATGCACGGTCCTGACGCATGAAGCGCGGTCGATGAGCCGGGGCGGATCGGGCGGGCGCACCCGCGTGCGGACGACGCGCGGACGATCGCCGCAATCGACGCGCTGGCTCGAACGCCAGCTCAATGACCCCTATGTCAAGCGCGCCAAGGCCGAAGGCTATCGCAGCCGCGCCGCCTATAAGCTGATCGAACTCGACGAGCGCTTCGGCTTTCTGAAAGGGGTAAAGCGCGTCGTCGATCTGGGCATCGCGCCCGGCGGCTGGAGCCAGGTCGTGCGCAAGCAAGTGCCCGGCGCCGCGATTGTCGGCATTGATCTGCTACCGGTTGACCCGATCGACGGCGTGACGATTTTCCAGTTCGACTTCAACGATGCACGCGCGAGCGAGATGCTGATCGAAGCGCTCGCGGGGCCAGCCGATCTGGTGCTGTCGGACATGGCGGCCAACACCGTCGGCCATCCGCAGACCGACCATCTGCGCACGATGGGGCTGGTCGAATGCGCGGCGGCCTTTTGCTATGATGTGCTCCGCCCCGGTGGCGCCTTTGTCGCCAAGGTGCTCGCGGGCGGGGCCGACAGCGAACTGGTGGCCGAGCTCAAGCGCAACTTCGCAACGGTCAAGCACGCCAAGCCGCCTGCGAGCCGCAAGGATTCGAGCGAATGGTATGTGATCGCGCAAGGATTCAAGGGTAAGCTCGCGGAATAGGCCCTGGATGAGCGGCCGTGCCCGATCGCTGGCAAGGCCTGCCGGGACGTCAATCGAGCCCGAAACTGTACATGACGACCGGCATGGGCGCGCGGTCGTGCAAGCGAGCGACGGCACGATAAAGCGCGTTGGCAGCGGCATTGTCTGGCTCGGTCAGCACCCAAGCCTCTGCACAGCCAAAGGTGCGCCCATGGTCGAGCATGGCGCGCAGCAGCGCTTTGCCTATCCCCCTTTTCTGCCAGTTTCTCGCTACGCCGACTTCGTTGATCCAAAGTTCGCGAGGCTTGTCGGGGTGAATATAGTCGACCGCTGAGGCGAATCCCACAAGCTGGCGCCCGGCGGCAGTGGCGATCGCTACATGATGCCGGGAATCGGTGAGGAAGGATTGGACCAGAGCGGGCAAGACCGGATTGTCGAAAATCTCGTCGGCGACTGCACCGAACAAGGCGGCATCATTGGGGCCGGCAATGCGAATGGCAACGTCCATGTTACCGCCTCATCTCGTCGACGCGTGGGCCCTCGACGCCCAGACGACCGCCGTTCAGTTCCCTTGTCCGCAGCGCCCCATCCGCACCGCCCAGGCGAGTGTGCGGGCATCGAGCTTCGGCGCGCCTTCGCTGCCATAGGCCTTCAGTGCGCGGTAGCGGTTGATGAAGCCAGCGCCGGTCGGGTCGGTCAGCAACGCGGCAATTGCCTGCGGCCCCTGCTCGCGCTCGATCGCCTTCGCCATCACATAGCCGAGCGCGTAGAGAATCTCGTCGCCATAAAAGCCGAGTGCATAGATGGGGTCATACTCGACCGCGCGGGTTGCCAGCGCGTGGGTCGAGAGCGCCAGCAGCGTCACGCTGCGATCGACCATCGCGACATTGCGTGCGAACTTCTTGCGCTCTTCGGCCGCCGGACCGGCCATGTCCTTGGGCAGCGCGAGGACATCGCCGACCACGCTTGCCGTGCCTTCCTGCACCAGCGCGCCGAACAGATCGTCGAGATGGGGCGGGGTTGCGGCGCGCTTCAGACACTGCGCAATGGCCGTCAGTCGCGGCTTGGGCGACGCGGCTGCCCCTTGCACGGCGTGGTAGAGCTCATGCTCCAAGATCGTCGTCGCCAGCGTCGCGTCAGGGAAATAATCGAGGTTGAGGAAGAATTGCGGATCGCCGAACGCGAATCCGCCCGAGGTACCGCCAACGACGAAATAGCCGGTGATCGCCGCGTCGAGCCCCGGTGGCGTGTAGAGCGCGATCCGGCGCTTGGCCGCGTCGATCAGCCCGGTCGCTGGATTTTCCAGATCGGCCAGCACCTGACGCAACTGCGCGATATGCGGGCGAACGCGACCGAACGCGAAACTGCCGGGATCGGGCGCCTTGTCGTCGTTATGCGCGGCGGCGACCAATGCAGCGGCGAAGCTCTCGTCGTCCGCGACGCGGCCATAGCTTTTGGCTTTGCGGATCAGGCCCTGATTGCCGGGCAGCCGTGCGATGGCACGCGCGCGGGCGAGATCGAGGGTGGGCGTTTCGAGCGCATCGAGGACGGCGCGCGCGGCGCTGGCGTCGATGTTGAGCTTGAGGCCAGCGGCGTATGCGGGGGGCACCATTGCGAGCGCGGTGAGGGCGAGCAGCAGGGTGCGCAGGAGTCCCATTCGCGAGTCCTTTCCGGGAGCATGGCGCAGGGATTATATCGCTTACGTCTGTAGTCAAGAGCCGCTGGCGGACCGGCGCCGCGGCGAAGCCGCGTCGTCGATCGGTACGCGCAGGGACGAGCCTGCGCGACCGTCGGCCGGGCTTCGGCGATTCCGCGCCTTACGCTTGCGCGTTAGACTTGGGCCTCAGCCTTCGTAATCCGCACCCAGATTCTGGTTACGCGGTGGGGCAGCAGCGGTGAGCCGCAGCGCCTCGGCCGACGCCGAGAGCGAGCCGACTTCGTCCGGCGCATCGTCATCATCGACTTGCACGCGCTGCAGGCTCTGGACGAGCGATTCTTCGAGATGCGGCGGACGCACGGTTTCCTCGGCGATTTCGCGCAAGGCCACGACCGGGTTCTTGTCGCGATCGCGATCGATCGTCAGCTCGGCGCCGCCCGAAATCTGGCGCGCGCGCTGGGCTGCGAGCAGCACGAGATCGAAACGGTTCGGAATCTTGTCGACGCAATCTTCGACGGTAACGCGCGCCATCGCACATCCTTGTCTGTCTGGAAGCGCGTGCACTTAGGCGGCACGCCTTGCCGAGTCAAGAAATGCGCGGTCAGCTCGCCAGCCGCGCCTTCATCAACGCCTCAAACGCCGCGCGCGTGCACAAGCCCGTCACGCCCCGCGCGCTACACCCCGGCAGCGGCAGTGTTACACTCACCGCCGCCCCCGCCCCGCCGCGCCTGATCTGGTCGAGCGTTTGCGAGCGATAGCGCGCGCGAACAAATTGCGCACCGCTGGCATCGCGCAGCAATTCCAGCACGATCGCACCGCCCGGGGTCGGATCATCGGTGGCAAAGCCGGGCACGCGCCAGTGCAGATCGAGTAGCCCGCCGAGATTGGCGACATTGGTGTCGTGCCCCGACAACATCGTCACGCGGGGAGCGTCGGCGCGTGGATCAAACAGCGCGCCGAGCATCAGCGGCGCAATCCCCGACAGGTTGCGCGCGGCGAGGTAGCGCGGGCGCGCGAGCAGCGCGAACTCGGTCGCGTGGAGCGCACCGAGCCGCTCGATATCGGCCACCGTCGCGCGACCCCAGCCGATGTCGTGCGCCGGTTTGCCGTCGGCATATTCGAGCAACAGGATATGCGCGGCGGTCGAGCCCCGGTCGAGCGCGCCGGTCAGCTTGGGGCGCGCATTGGCGCTGGCGGTGAAGCCGCTCGGCAAGCGCGAAAGGCCGCAGGTCGGAACGGGCTTGCCGCACAAGATCGCGTCGAGCTGGGTGAGCAGCGGCTTCATCCGCGTCTCGACTGCGGCCAGCCCGCCGCCGCCGATCGCGGCGCGCACCGCCCGGTCGGCGGCAGCGGCATCGACCGGCGTCACCCCCAAATCGATCGGCGAGAAAATCGGGTCCTCGGCGCCTTCGGGCCGGTGTTCATTGGCGACCGGGCATCCGGGCAGCACGCCGGCGCCATAATGATCGGCGGTCGCAATCGTCCGTTGATCGGTGTCGGCGATCAACCGGACCAAGGTCTTCGCGCCGCAGCCGCTGGGCGGCAGCAGCCCCGCCTTGACCCAGTCGGCGCGGTCGGACCGGGCAAGCGCCTCGATCGCGCGCGCACCATTTTCGGTGAGGTAGCCGGGCTTGACCGACCAGCTCGGCCAGGGATCAGCGGCAACGCCCGCCGGCATCGGCGGTGACTTGGTCGGCGGGCGCACGCCGTGGCGCATCAACAGCACCGCGCGTTCGAGCTTCAGACCGTTGTCCGGCTGGGCGGGGGCCGCCGCCGATCCGGCGCCCGCCACGATGGCAAGCAGCAGGAGCAAGTTGCGGCGCTTCATCATCACTGCTCTCCTCGACCCAAAGCTGATGGACTCTGCCGCCCGATCAACCATAGCGCGCCCTCTCGATCAACCGCACACGCGCGCGGTGCGGGCAAAGGGACTTGCACCCCTGCCCGCAGCCCCTAAGCGGAGATCATGACGCGCAAAGGGCAGATCGCGGTGATTTTCATGTCGGTGCGCACCGATGCTGACGCCGAAGGCTATGCCGCCGCTGTCGATGCAATGGACGCACGGGCAGCG
This sequence comes from Sphingomonas sp., assembly GCA_019744885.1. GTDB lineage: Bacteria > Pseudomonadota > Alphaproteobacteria > Sphingomonadales > Sphingomonadaceae > Sphingomonas. The sequence goes on along the minus strand of JAIETY010000082.1, from coordinate 40,069 downwards.
CTCCAACCGGGCTATTGCGGTTTCCACAGCGCGCGGGGACCCGACGGGCTGGGGATCACCGTCAGCTATTGGGCCGACGATGACTGCGCCAAGGCATGGCGCGACGATCCCGAGCATAAGCTGATCCGCGATGCCGGGCGCGACCGCTGGTACTCGCGGTACGAACTCGTCGTCGCCAGGGTCGAGCGCGATTACGACTGGCAGCGCGCATGAGCCGGGCCGGCGGCTTCGACCGCGACTTCGCGCTGCTGTTCATGGTGATGCTAACGATCGCGGCGGGGAATACCGCGCTGCAATCGGTGCTGCCCGCGCTTGGCCGGTCGTTGCATGTGCCCGATAGCGGGGTGGCCGCCGCCTTTTCGGTATCGGCCTTGCTGTGGGTAATCGCTGCGCCGTTTTGGGCGAGCCGATCGGATCGACAGGGGCGCCGCGCGATGATTCTGCTCGGCATGAGCGGGTTTGTCGTCTCGCTGACGCTGTGCGGCATTTTCCTGATGGCCGGGATCAATGGCTGGATCAGTGGCCCCGCCGCCTTTGTCGCCTTCATCGGCGGGCGGCTGGTTTACGGGACGTTTGGCTCGGCCGCGCCGCCCGCTGTCCAGGCCTTGGTGGCAGGTCGCACCACCCGCGCCGAACGCACCAAGGCGCTGACGCTGATTGGCTCAGCCTTTGGCTTGGGCACAATCCTGGGTCCGGCGGTCGCGCCCTATCTGGTGCTGGGCAGTATCGGCGGCGTCCATGTCGGGCTGGCGGGGCCTGCGTTCATCGGCGCACTCTTCGGGCTGGTGATGGTGATCGCTGTCTACCGGATGCTCGCCGACGACCGGGGCATGGCGGCAGCGCATGGGGCGGCGACCGCCTATCCGTCGATCGGCGGCCAGTCGAGCGGCGCGAGCATCACGGCGGCGACAGCGGAAGGCATTGAAAAGGTCGGCTATCTCGACCCGCGCATCCGGCCCTGGATGATTGCGGGGCTGGTGATGGGCCATGCGCAGGCGATGACCGGGCAGACGATCGGCTTCCTCGTGATCGACCGGCTTCACCTTGCGCCGGTCGAGGCGCTCCAGCCGACCGGGCTGGTGCTGATCCTTGGCGCGAGCGCCGCGCTGCTGGTGCAATGGGGGCTAATTCCCTTGCTCAATCTCGATCCCCGGCGGCTCGTGCTGGTCGGGCTGGTGGCCGCCGCCATCGGCACGACGCTGACCGGCATGGCGACCTCACTCTACGGGATCGCGCTCGCCTATGCGCTGGCCTCAGCCGGGTTCGGCTTTACCCGGCCGGGCTTTACCGCCGGATCGTCGCTCGCAGTGGGACCGGGCGGGCAAGGATCGGTCGCGGGCAAGGTGACGTCGATCAACGGAGCGTCGTTTGTGCTGGGGCCGTCGATCGGGGTCGGGCTGTACGAAATGTACAAGCCCTTCCCCTATCTGGTCGCCGCCGCCGCGCTGGTGCTGATGCTCGGCTATGCCTGGGTCGCGCTCCGCGGCCCTATTCGATCGGTGCCGAGCGAGGACGAAGCTGACCCGGTGATATGAAGCCGAGCGGCTGAAGCGACGACGCCTGCTGCTTCAGCTTCGATGCCATTTGCGCATATTCGGCCTCCATCTCGGGCGTGACCGACGCGCGTGAGTCTTTCAGCGCCGTCTCGAAATGCTCGCGCGTCACTTTCGGCGTGTCGAGCGATTCGCGCAGAGCGGCAAGACCGGCGCGGCGCACCAGATCCTCCAGATCGGCGCCCGAATAATGATCGGTGCGCGCGGCGAGATCGTCGAGGTCGACATCGTCCGCGAGCGGCATTTTGGTGGTCTGAATGCCGAGGATGCGCGCGCGCCCCGCGCGATCGGGGACCGAAACATAGATCAGCTCGTCGAACCGCCCAGGCCGGAGCAGCGCCGGATCGATCAGATTCGGGCGATTGGTCGCGCCAATCACCACCACCGATTGCAATTCCTCCAGCCCGTCCATCTCGGCAAGGATGGTGTTGACCACCCGCTCGGTGACCTGCGGCTCGCCCATCCCGCCGCCGCGCGCGGGGACGAGCGAATCGAGTTCGTCGATGAAGATCACGCACGGCGCGACTTGCCGCGCGCGCGCGAAGAGCTTGGCGATCTGCTGCTCGCTTTCGCCATACCATTTGCTGAGCAGATCGGACGATTTGGTCGCGATGAAATTGGCCTGGGCCTCGCGGGCGACTGCCTTGGCCAGCAAGGTCTTGCCGGTGCCGGGCGGGCCATAAAGCAGGAATCCCTTGGCGGGGCGAATGCCGAGGCGGCGGAAGGCATCGGGGTCTTTCAGCGGCAGCTCAACGCCTTCGCGCAATTTCTCGCGCGCATCGTCGAGGCCACCGACATCGTCCCAGCGCACGCTTGGCGCCTGCACCATCACTTCGCGCATGGCGGACGGCTGGACGCGCTTGATCGCGCCAGTGAAATCCTCGCGCGTCACCGACAGATCGTCGAGCACTTCGGGCGGAATCGTGCCTTCGGAAAGGTTGAGGCGCGGCATGATCCGCCGCACCGCCTCGATCGCGGCTTCGCGGGTGAGCGCCGCGAGATCGGCGCCGACAAAGCCATAGGTCATCCGCGACAATTCATCGAGGTCGACTTGGTCGCCCAGCGGCATGCCGCGCGTGTGGATGCCGAGAATCTCGCGGCGCCCACGCTCGTCGGGGACGCCGACGATGATTTCGCGGTCGAACCGCCCCGGACGCCGCAGCGCTTCGTCGATCGCCTCGGGCCGGTTGGTGGCCGCGATCACGACGAGATTTGCCCGCGATTCGAGGCCATCCATCAGCGTGAGCAATTGGGCGACGAGCCGCTTTTCGGCCTCGCCTGACACCTGGCCGCGTTTGGGGGCGATCGAATCGATTTCGTCGATGAACACGATCGACGGTGCTGCCTTGGTCGCCTGCTCGAACACATCACGCAGCCGCTTCTCTGATTCGCCATAGGCCGCGCCCATGATTTCGGGGCCGTTGATCAGGAAGAAATTGGCATCGCTTTCATTCGCCACCGCGCGCGCGAGCCGGGTCTTGCCCGTTCCCGGTGGCCCGTGCAGCAGCACGCCCTTGGGCGGATCGACGCCCAAGCGCTGGAACAGCTCGGGGTAACGCAGCGGCAGCTCGACCATTTCGCGGAGCTGGTCGATCGTCGGCCCCATCCCGCCGATATCGTCATAAGTCACATCGGCGCGGCGCGATTCCTTGGGTTCTTCATATTCGGCGCGCAGCTCGATCTCGGTCGTCGGATCGATATGAACGACACCCTTGGGCACTGTCGCGATTACCGCCAGCCGCACTTCCTGCAGCGCATAGGCGGGCGCGTTGAGCATTTGGCGCAGTTGCGGCGGCATATTGTCGACGCGCTGCTGCCCGGCGGTGGCGACGATATCGCCCTGCGTCAGCGGGCGACCCAGAAAGGTGCGCTGGAGCGCCGCCGCCGACCCCTGCAACCGCAGATTTTGCTGCGCGGGGGCGAAGACGACGCGCGTCGCGGGCTTTGATTCGGCCTTGCGCACGCTGACGAATTCGCCCGAGCCGACCCCGGCATTGGCGCGCTGAAGCCCATCAATCCGGACGATTTCGAGGCCTTCGTCCTCGGCATAGGGTGCGACGGCCCGCGCGGGCGTGCTGCGCTTGCCGATAATTTCGATGACATCGCCTTCGGCGAGGCCAAGCGCGGTCATCAGTGCGCGCGGCAGATGCGCGAGGCCGCGCCCGCTATCTTCGGGGCGAGCATTGGCCACCTGCAATTTGCGCAGTGCAGAGTCGCTATCGGCCATGTCGGTCTTTTCCTTGTCGCGCCATCAGGCGAGCGACATAGGATGCGCGTCGGCGTTGTGCGAGTCATCGCACGCCGGAATTGCGCGTGCACAAAAAAGGAGCCGACCCCCTTGGGGATCGGCTCATGAAAGTTTTTAGGAGAGGATGCCTGAAAGGCCTCCCTTATGTGCAGTGCAGCATAGCCTTCCGCAAGTGCGAAATGACAAACAGCGATTGCGTTGATTGCATTCGTTGCTAGCCTTGTGAAATAATCCAATGGCAGCGGTGTCATCACTGCCGCACTGCACCAACGGACAGGGGGGGGAATGCGCCGACTGCCACCACTCACCGCCATCGAGGCCGTCGTCCAGGTTGCCCGGCTGGGATCAGTCAAAGCCGCCGCGCAGGAGCTCGCGCTGTCGGCCCCCGCGCTCAGCCGCCGCGTGCAGGCGCTCGAACGCTTCATCGGGCGGCCCTTGTTCGACCGGCGCCATCAGGCGATGTCGCTCAATGCCGATGGCGAGCGGCTGATCGCGCAAATTGCCCCGGCCATCGATATGCTTGCCGATGCGGTCGAAGCGCTGACCAGCGCGACCGATGTCCAGCGGCTGCGGCTCGGCGTGCTGCCGCTGTTCGCGTCGCAGCGTCTGTTCCCGCGCCTGCCCGAATTGCGGACGCGCCACCCCGAGTTGCACCTCGACATCGACACGGCAGGGCACGGCATCACGCGGCTGGGCGAAGGGCTCGACGCGGCCATCGTACTTGCGCGCGATGTCGAGCCGGCGCTGTACGCCCGCCGCCTCGACCGCAACCGCATTTTGGTGATCGGCAGCAAGGCCATGGTCGACGGCCCCGATCCGATCACTGAGCCGAAGCAGCTCCGCACAGTGACCGCCCTGGTCCACCGCGACATGCCCGACACCTTCACGGCGTGGTGCCTCGCGGCAGGCGTCGGCGAGATCGAACCGCTCGCGGTCGATCATTTCGATTCGGGCGCGCTGATGCTTGAGGCCGCCGCGCAGGGGTTAGGCGTTGCCTTCATGCACGAAAGCCATTTCGAAGATGCGCATGACGCGCGGCTCGCGCGGCTGTTCGATATCCGTGTCGAAAGCCCGTACAGCTATTGGTTCGTCTGCCGCCCGCGCGCGCTGATGCAGCGCCCGGTCAAGCTGTTCCACGAATGGCTGATCGAAAGTCTCGGCGCCTGACGCATTTTATGCGAAATCGGGTTGGTCTTAACCAATCTTCAGCTCTTTGCTGGCATCTGCCGGTGGAGACAAGTCACCAAGGGCGACCAATGACGAAACTGCTGCACCTGCTTCGCGTTTCGAAACGCGGCGCCACTGCGATCGAATATGGCCTGATTGCCGCGCTGATTGCCGTCGCGGCGATCGCGGCAATGGGTGGCCTCGGCAACCGGCTGAAGACCACCTTCACCAACGTTTCGAGCAACATGAAGGCGAGCTGAGAAGCTCGCCGACAGCTTCAGCTCGCGCGCGCGGTCACGATCTTGCCGGGCGCGCGCGGCGGCTCGCCCTTGGGCAGCGCGTCGACATGTTCCATGCCGTCGATCACTTCGCCCCAGACCGTATACTGACCGTCGAGGAACGTCGCATCGTCGAGGCAGATGAAGAACTGGCTGTTGGCGCTGTTCGGATCATTGGTCCGCGCCATTGAGCAAACGCCGCGCGCATGCGGTTCGCGGCTGAATTCGGCCTTCAGATTGGGGAGCTTCGACCCGCCGGTGCCGCGCCCGGTCGGATCGCCACCCTGCGCCATGAAGCCCGCGATCACGCGGTGAAAGACCACGCCGTCGTAAAAGCCTTCGTTGGCGAGCGTCGCGATCCGATCGACATGGCCGGGCGCGAGATCGGGGCGCAGCCGGATCGTCACATCGCCGCCGTCGAGCGTCATCACCAAAGTGGAGAAGGAATCGGTCATCAGCTAAGTCCTTTGCAGTATCGACGCGCGCCCTAGCCAAGCCGCTGCCCGCTGGCAAATGATTGGCTTTGCGGCGGCACCGCGCTAAGGCGCGAACAGGCGTTCTGACGGGAGGTGCGTGATGAGCGAAACCGAACTCGGCAGCGTGGGCGAGGCGCTAGGCCCCGACAGCAACCAACTCGACGCGGATGACCGGCTGAAACCCGAATTCGTGCGCGCGGTGCTCGACGCGGTTTATGATGGCGTCCCCGAAAGTGCGCGCGCGCTGGTCGAGCCGCTCCACCCCGCCGACATCGCCGATCTGTTCGAACTGCTGCCCGCCGACGCGCGCACCCAACTCGCCAAATCGATCACCGATCTGCTCGACGGCGACGTGTTCGCCGAGATGAACGATTATGTTCGCGAGAATCTGATCGATTCGCTGAGCGCGAGCGAAGTCGCCGACATCGCCTCCGAACTCGATACCGACGACGCCGTCGCGATCATCGAGGACATGGACGCCGCCGACCAGCGCGAAGTGTTGCGCGCGCTCGACCCCGATGATCGCGCGGCGATCGAAGAGGCCTTGTCCTACCCCGAGGAATCGGCCGGCCGCCTGATGCAGCGCGAGTTGATCGCGGTGCCCGAGCATTGGAGCGTTGGCGATGTGCTCGATTATCTTCGCGGCAATGACGCGCTGACCACCGATTTCTGGGAAGTCTTCGTCGTCGATCCGGCGCACAAGCCGATTGGCGCCTGCCATCTCAGCTGGATCATGCGCACCCCGCGCTCGGTCAGCGTCGGCGATGTGATGCAGCGCGAACAGACGCTGATCCCGGTCGACATGGACCAGGAGGAAGTCGCTTTGCGCTTCCAGAAATATGCGCTGATCTCGGCTGCTGTTGTCGATACCGCCGGGCGGCTGGTTGGCATGATCACGGTCGACGACATCGTCCACATTATCAGTCAGGAAGCCGGTGAGGATATTTTGCGGCTGTCGGGCGCGGGCGACGGCGACATCAACGAGCCCGTGATCGACAGCTACAAAGCCCGCGTCCGCTGGCTGATCTCCAACCTGTTCACCGCCCTGCTCGCGTCGTCGATCATCGCGCTGTTCGAAGGGACAATCGCCAAGATGGTCGCGCTGGCGACACTGATGCCGATCGTCGCGGGCGTTGGCGGCAATGCGGGGACGCAGACGATGGCGGTGACCGTGCGCGCGCTCGCGACCAATCAGCTCACACAGTCGAACACCTTGCGATCGATCGTGCGCGAACTGCGCGTCGCCGTGCTCAACGGCGCGACGATCGCCGTGGTGATCGGCGTCGGCGTGACGATTGTGTTTCAGAACCCGCACCTTGGCGCGGTGATCGCCGCCGCCATGCTCACCAATATCGTGATCGCGGGGCTGGCGGGCGTGATGGTGCCGGTGACGCTCGAACGGATGGGCGCCGACCCTGCGGTGGCGTCGTCGATTTTTGTCACGATGACGACCGATTCGATGGGCTTTTTCGCGTTTCTGGGGCTGGCGACGGTGACCGGGCTGGTGGGGTGACTTGACGCTGGGCCGCGCGGGGCCAAGTCAGCGGTCATGCTCCATCTCTCAAAAGTCGCGTTTGGCGCGCAAAGCCTCGATCATCTGGCCGAGCGGCTGGCGGTGCGCGCGACTGAAGGCCCGCTGCTCCTGACCACGCGCTATCTGCCCAAGCGGCATGCCGAAATCGCGGGGCTCGGCTCGCTGTTCTGGATCCTGAAGCACCAGCTTGTCGCGCGCTCGCCGATCATCGGCTTTGGCGAGGCGGCGGAGGGCAAGGTCGCGATCCTGCTCGGCATGCCGCTGGTCGCGGTGCGGCCGATCCCGAAACGCGCGCATCAGGGCTGGCGTTATCTGGAGGCGAGCGATGCGCCGGTCGACCTTGGCGTCGGCGAGAGCGGTGAGACCCTGCCCGCCGGGCTGGCGCGTGACCTCGCGGCGCTGGCGCTGCTCTAGCGCTTCGGCGTGCAGACCACTGCGCCGCCGCCGGTCGCCCGCACCCGGCAGGCAGGCGTGCCCGCAACGGTGACAGTGCCGAGCCCGCTCGACACGATATCGGCGGTGTAGCGCGCCGCGACCCGCACATCGCCGGGGCCAGCCGCGGTGACGAAGATGTCATTGGCGATCAGCTTGGCGGCTTCGTAACCGCCGGGGCCAGTGATCAAATAGCGCGCGCGTCCGGCCTTGCCCGCGAGCGTCATCGTGCCCGCGCCCGTGACCGTCGCGTTGAGCTGATCGGCATCGATTCCCGTCACGCCTAACGTGCCCGCCCCATTGATCGAAAGATCGATCCGCTGCGCCACCATCCGGTCGACCGACAGCCGCCCCCCGGCATTGACATTGACACCGCGCAGCACCGGCGTGCCAAGCGTAATCGTCAGCAGCCGCGGCGCCGGATCGCGCGCGCCCGATGCGGCTTGCTGACGGCGCACGATCAGCGTTTGCCCTTCGACCGTCAGCGTCAGGTCGTCGAGCGCGGCGGGGTCGCCCTCGGCCTGTGCGCTCGGCGCCGCGCCGGTCCTGACCCGCACGTCGAACGGGCCATCGATGCGGATGCGGTCGAAGCTGGTGACGCTATAGCGGCGCTCGGCGGCATTCGCGGCGCTGGCGGCCGACAAGGCAAGCAGGGTGAAGGCGACGGCGCGAAGTTGCATCGACACGATGTCGCACCCTGCCGCCCTCAGGCGCAAGTCATTTGCCGCAGCGCACGTCGCCCGAACCGACCTTGGTCGTGGTGCAGGTCGCGCCCGCGCCGAGATCGACATCGCCCGACCCCATGATCGAGACAGCGGCAGGCCCTGCGACGTCGGCGACCGCGGTACCCGATCCGGCGATCGAGACATTGGCCGACTTGGCCTTCAGCCTGCGTGCCTTGACTTCGCCCGATCCCGCGATGTTGATTTCGAGCTTGTCGGTTTGGCCAGTCACGTCGATGTCGCCCGACCCGGCGACCGACAGTTCGACTTCGGGGGCATTGAGCGACGCGATCGTCATGCTGCCCGACCCCGCCGACGATGCCGCGAAGCTAGGCCCTTCGGCGCGGCCGATCCGCATGTCGCCCGATCCGGCGATGCGCGCCGTCGCGATGCGCGGCATGGTGACGAAGATATGCGCGTTCTTGCTATAGCCCCAGCTCCAGTTGCCGTCGCTCTTGCGGCTGATCCGTAGCGTGTCGCCAACCCGTTCGATTTCGAGCCGGTCGAGGACTTTCTGCGGCCCTTCGGCGCGGATCGTGAACTCGTTGGCGATCTTGACGTCGACATCATCCGACCCGCGCAGCTCGACGCCGGTAAAGTCGCGCACGGCAAAACTGCGGCTGGCGGCGGGGCCCACATCCTTGTCGCCTTCGCGCGCAGAAGCTGAACAGGCAGCGAGCGGCATCATCATCGCCAGCAGGATTACGCGCATCGAGTCTCTCCCAAAGTGTATTGGGCGCATAACACACATTAATGGATAGCGCAAATCGGACTGCGACCGGCACGAAAAGGGCGGCACCACGCAGGTGGCACCGCCCCGATTTTCGTCAACAAGGGCTTCGCTTAAGCGAGTTCCTTGTCCTTGTTATGGATCGCCGCAGCCTTGCGCAGGATCTCAAGGATCTTTTCCTGCGCGGTCGGCTCGTCGACCTGCTCCATCGCGGCCAGTTCACGCGCAAGGCGGCTGGTCGCGGCTTCGAAGATCTGGCGTTCCGAATAGCTCTGCTCGGGCTGGTCGTCGGCGCGGAACAGGTCGCGGACCACTTCGGCAATCGACACAAGGTCGCCCGAATTGATCTTGGCTTCATATTCCTGCGCGCGGCGCGACCACATGGTGCGCTTGACGCGCGGCTTGCCGGTCAGCGTGTCGAGCGCTTCGCGCAGCGTCTTGTCGCTCGACAGCTTGCGCATGCCGACGCTTTCGGCCTTGTTGGTCGGGACCCGCAGCGTCATGCGTTCCTTTTCGAACCGCAGGACATAGAGTTCGAGCTGCATCCCCGCAATTTCCTGGCGTTGGAGCTCGATGACACGGCCAACACCGTGCTTGGGATAAACGACATAATCGCCGACGTCGAAGGACAGCGCCTTGGCAGCCATTCTTGAAAGCCTTTCTGTGGTCATTTCCCGATATGCGCGCCTGCTTCCGGCCATGCGATGACGGTCGGTCAGGGCGATCGGGGATGAGAGGGTGTGCAGGTCTCCACGCGGCAAGCGGGTGTGAATCGCTTCCGTCCGAGCCTGTTTAACATAGTCGTAATAAAATTACCAGCAACTTGTGGCATAAAGCGCGCCACCCGACGCGCTACAGCGTATCGGGCCGACCTTTTTTGGCACAAAATCGCGGTATGGGCGGCTGCGACCGCGCTAACGGTCGCGTCGATCAGTCGCCCTGGCCCGGATTTTCGGTGAAATATTTGTCGAACTTGCCCGATTCGCCCTTGTGCTCATCGGCATCGGCGGGCGCTTCGCGCTTGCGCGTGACATTCGGCCATTGGCCTGAGAAAGTTGCGTTGAGTTCGAGCCATTTTTCCTGGCCGTTCTCGGTATCGGGCAGAATCGCTTCGGCGGGGCATTCGGGCTCGCACACGCCGCAATCGATGCATTCATTGGGGTTGATGACGAGCATATTCTCGCCCTCATAAAAGCAATCGACCGGGCAGACCTCGACGCAATCCATATATTTGCAACGGATGCAGGCGTCGGTGACGACGTAGGTCATGCGCGATAAACTCCCCTGATGCTCTTCGCCTCACTGCTATTGCGCGCTTTGGGGTCCGTCAACTGGGCTTAGGTCGATATAAAGCCCGGCCGCTTCAACGGCGGGGCCGCGCCGCGCGGGGAGCGCGACAACGCGGATGATCCGGATGAGCGGTCCTTGCGCAAAGGCAAGCACCGAGCCGACTCGCACCGGCGCATGCGCGCGCTCGACCCGGCGCCCGTCGAGGCGGATCGTGCCGCTGCGAGTGAGGTCGGCGGCGATGCTGCGCGACTTGGCCAACCGTGCATACCAGAGGAACAGATCGAGCCGCATTGTGGCGGTCTCCGGCATGCCCGGCATGTCAGCCCTGCCGGACCATCAGGTCAGCGAGGCCCGCAAAGGCGCCACGTGGCGGCGCGGCGACCGCTTTCACCCGCGCGGGACGGCCACGCCACAGCCAGCGCGGCGCGCCTTCCTGCGCGGGCGCCGTGCGGAAGCCCAATTGCGTCATCAGCTTGGCGAGCGTTGCCGGGGTAATGCCGATCGAGGTGGCGAGCGCCGGGTCGGGCGCGAAGGGCTTGGCGCCTTTGCGCGCATCATGCGCCGCGCGCGCGATCCGCTCGACCAAATCGAGCCGCACTGACTGCGCGCCAATGTCGCGAAAGCCGCTCGTCAGCGGCTGGCCGCGCACCAGCACCGTCGCGCCGGGTGGTGGCGGTGCCGACAGCGGCTGGTCGCGCCGTGCGGCTAGCAGCGCGTGGCGCCAACGCGCGGCCTGCGGCTTCAGCAAGGCAGCGGCGTAGAGATCAAGCGCGCCAATCGTCACCCCGGCGCGCCGCAGCCGCTGGCGATCATCGGCGGTAAGCGGGTCGACACTGTCGCCGATCGGTCCCCGCGCGGCAAAGCCTGCGCCCGCATCGAGCGTCGCGGCGATTACCCGCAACGGCGCGGATGCGGTGGCGTCGCGCGCAATCGCCTCGACCCGCGCGAGTGATGGCGCGTGACGCTCGAGCTGCGCGGCGACCCAGTCCGCGAGCCGTTGACGGATCCGGTCGCGCGCTTCCTTGTCGAGGCAATCGAGCGCGCGGTCGAGGTCGATACGCGGTCGCGTCAGCGCAGGGCCGGGGCGCAGCGTCGCGACGGTGAGGCCTGCACAGGCCAGCGCAGGCGCGGCGCCAACGGCATCGACCAGCGCGAAGGCCTTGTCGTCGGCGGCGACCAATGCCGCCGCGCGCCGCGACCGCTCCGCTCCGAGCCGCTTTTCGGCCGCCGCCAGCAACAAGCGCTTGTCGGCAGCGCGCGCATCAGCGGCAACCACGAAGCGAAAGCCGTCGAGCTGGCCGAGGATATGGTCGTCGACCATCACCTCCCCCTGCGGTCCGATCGTCAGCGGCAAGGCCCCGGCGTCAGCACCGATCTGCCGCATCAATAGAGTCGTGCGCGTGTCGACGAAACGCTGGCGCAGGCTCGCGTGGAGCGCGTCCGACAGCCGTTCCTCGACGGCGCGCGTGCGCTCGGCCCAGTGCAGCGGGTCGGCGAGCCAGTCGGGACGGTGCGCGATATAGGCCCAGCTACGCACCGCGGCGATCCGCCCCGCGATCGTCTCGACATCGCCGGTCACTGTGTCGAGCCGTGCGAGTTCGGCGGCGAACCAGTCGTGCGGAATATGCCCCCGCCCTTCCGACAAATAGCCGAACAGCTTTGCCACGAAGCGCTGGTGTGGATCGAGCCCGAGCTTGCGGAAATCGGGCAGGCCGCACGCGGCCCATAGCCGCGCGACGCCGCGCGGCCCGCGCACGCGCGCGCGAACCCAATCCTCTTCGGCGAGCCGCTTCAGCACGGCAAGATCGATCGCCTGGGGGGCTGCGCGCAGGACGTCGGCGAAGGGTTTTTGCTCGAGATCGGCGATGAGTGCGTCGATGCTCGACAGATCGGGCTCGCCTTCGCGCCAATAGAGCGACTGAAGCGGCGGGAAATGATGCTGCTCGATCGCTTCGACTTCCTCCGGCGTGAAGGCGCCCGGCCCCTCCTCGCTGATCGCGCCGAACGTGCCGTCACGCTGGTGGCGTCCGGCGCGGCCGGCGATCTGCGCCATTTCGGCGACGGTCAGGCGGCGCTGGCGATGGCCGTCAAACTTGCGCAGGCTGGCAAAAGCGACATGCGCGACGTCCATGTTGAGGCCCATGCCGATCGCATCGGTCGCGACGAGGTAATCGACTTCGCCCGCCTGGAACATCGCGACCTGCGCATTGCGGGTGCGGGGCGACAGCGCCCCCATCACGACGGCGGCGCCACCGCGCAATCGCCGCAGCATTTCGGCGACGGCATAAACCTCTTCTGCCGAGAAGGCGACGATCACCGAGCGTTTGGGCAGCCGTGAAATTTTCCGTGCGCCCGCGTAGGACAATGTCGAAAAGCGCGGGCGTGAGATAATCTCCGCACCCGGCACCAGCGCCTTGACCATCGGCCGCAGCGCTTCCGACCCCAAAATCATCGTTTCGTCACGCCCCCGCGCGCGCAGCAGCCGGTCGGTGAAGACATGCCCCCGCTCGGGGTCAGCGCCCAGTTGCGCCTCGTCGAGCGCGACAAAACCCAGCTCGCGGTCGAGCGGCATGCTTTCGGCGGTGCACAGGAACCAGCGCGCGCCGGGCGGCACGATGCGTTCCTCACCGGTGATCAGCGCGACTTCCTTCGGCCCCTTGATCTTGACCACCCGGTCATAGACCTCGCGAGCGAGCAGCCGCAGTGGAAAGCCGATCATCCCGCTCGAATGGCCGCATAAACGCTCGATCGCGAGATGCGTCTTGCCGGTGTTGGTCGGGCCAAGCACAGCAGTGACCGGGGCGCGGGCGAAGTCGGTCATGATCATTCGAAGATCGCGCGCCGCCCGCCGCGATGCAACCGTTCCATGTCCATAAATTTTCGGCCCAAAGCGTCCGACTCGGCGCAAATCCTTTGGTCGGCGCGTTGCAACGGCTCACCGCAAACTTTGTTCCCGACCCGACCGGTTAATTTGACTTTAGGATTCAGCGCCCACAGTCGTCGTCACCGGGCGTTGCAACAGCGGGACGCGCGCCGAAGCATTTGGGAGCGGCTGTGTTTCTACGCAGCGATTATAGTGGGGAACAGGGCGGCGGCGCGGCAGCGCTGACTTTCGGCCGCGTCGAGCGTGCCCAAACCACCCCGCGCTTCGCCACCCTCCATGAGCGGCTCGCCGACATCGACTGGACGCCCGATCTGGGCGCGCGGATCGGCTCGAGCGACTGGTGGCGCGGCCTTGCTACCTGCACATCGCTGATCGTGGTCGCGTGCCTGCTCGCGCCGGGTATTCGCCCGATTGCCGGGACCTCGCCTGCCCCGCTCGCGGGCGCCGATTGGGACGATGCCCGCGCACAGGCGATCGCACCGCTCGCCCGGGGTGCCACCACCGGCCACCGCATGGGCGCCAATGATCTTGCGCAACCACTCGCCGAAGTGCCCGAACGCCCGATCGAGGAACGCAGCGCGACGCTGGGCAGCGGCGATGGCCTGCGCGACGTGCTCAAGCGCGCCGGTGTCGGCGGTGACGAAGCCGGTGTCGTGGCCGGTCTCATTGGTCGCGCGGTCGCGCTCGACAGCCTCAACCCCGGCACGCAGCTCGACCTGACGCTCGGCCGCCGCCCGAACAAAACCGTCCCGCGCCCGCTTGAGGCGATGAGCTTTCGCGCGCGGTTCGACCTTAACATCGCGGTCTCGCGGGTTGGTGGTGCGCTTGTCGTGACCCCGCAGCCGATCGCGATCGACGATACCCCGCTGCGCATCCGTGGGCTGGTCGGCCAGTCGCTTTATCGCTCCGCACGCGCCGCCGGTGTCCCGGCCAAGGCCGTCGAATCCTATATTCGTGCGCTCGCGAGCCGGATTTCGATCGGGTCCGACGTGGCCCCGACCAACATATTCGACATTGCAATCGCTCAGCGACGCGCGGCCACCGGCGAAGTCCAACTCGGCAACCTCCTCTATGCGGGGCTCGACCGCGACAACAGCGCGCTGCGCCTCTTCCGCTGGGATCAGGGTGACCAGTCCGGCTGGTTCGATGCCAATGGCGTCGGCGAGCGCAAGGGCGGCATGTCGATGCCGGTCGATGGCCATTTGACCTCAAGCTACGGCATGCGCTGGCACCCGATTTACGGGACGCAACGCTTTCACAAGGGGCTCGATATCGGTGCCCCTTATGGCGCGCCGATCCGCGCCGCGATCGACGGCGTGGTCGCCTTTGCGGGGCGCAGCGGCGGCTATGGCAATTTCGTCAAGCTGACGCATGGCGACGGGCTGGCGACAGGCTATGGCCATATGAGCCGGATCGCGGTTGCCCCCGGCACGCGGGTCGCGCAGGGCCAAGTCATCGGCTATGTCGGCTCGACGGGCCTGTCGACCGGCCCGCATCTCCATTATGAGCTGTGGAAGAACGGCAATCCGATCAATCCGCGCTCGATGGCCTTTGCCTCGATCCAGCGGCTGAGCGGCGATGTCCTGCGCAGTTTCCGGGCGCGTGTCGCCAATCTGCTCGCGGTCAAACCAGCCGGTCGCTGAGGCGTCGCTTCAAGCGGCTAACTTCATGAGCGCGTTCAGCGCCCTTGGGCGCGCCAGCGCTTGATCGTGCGACCGATGATTTCCTCTTCCTGACCGACTTCGCGCCACAGTTCCGAAAACAGCGGATCGGCCGAGGCGGGACGCTTGATTTCCTCAAGATCGTCGAACGCCACGCGCACCGGCACGCCCACGCCTTCGCCGCAGACGATACATTCGCGGTTCCGCAGAGCTGGGATCGAATCGAGGAAACCGCGCGCGCCTTCGGGCATCGCGGCGCGCACGAACGACTGGTCACGGTCGTTGTTGAGCCGCATCGAAATGATCGTGCCGCACTGCGACAGCACCCCTTCGGCCAAATCGGACGGGCGCTGCGTGATCAGCCCCAAGGACACGCCATATTTGCGGCCTTCCTTGGCGATGCGGCTCAAAATCTTGCCGACCGACGAGCCATTGGCATTGGCTTCGTTGGGGATATAGCGGTGCGCTTCTTCGCAGACGAGCAGGATCGGGCGCTGCGGTTCGTTGCGCGACCAGATCGCGAAATCAAACACCATCCGGCTGAGCACCGCGACCACCACCGAGGTGATTTCAGACGGCACGCCCGACACGTCGATGATCGAAATCGGCCGACCGTCGCCGGGCAGGCGGAACACGCGTTCGATGAAATCGGCCATGGTGTCGGCGACCAGCATGCCGGAAAACATGAAGCTGTAGCGCGGATCGGCCTTGATCTCGTCGATCTTGCCCTTCAGCCGCATATAGGGCGCGGTGTCGCCCGCGCGGTCCATCTTGCCCATTTCGTTGGTGATGATGTTGGTGAGGTCGGAGAGCAGATAGGGGATCGGCGCGTCGACCGTCAGCTTGGCGATTTCCTGCCCAATCCGTCCCTTGCCGCGCGCGGCGAGCAGGCATTTGGCGAGAATATCGGCGTCGACCTGACGCTCGCTGCCCGATGTCGTCAGAAACACTTCGCAATGTTCCTCGAAATTCATCAGCCAATAAGGCATTTGCAGGTTCGACACGTCGTAAATCGCGCCATTGGTCTTGAACGCGGCGCCATATTCGCCGTGCGGATCGATCATCACGATATGGCCCGACGGCGCGAGCTCGCAGATGCGGTGGAGGATCAGCGCCGCCGCCGTCGACTTGCCGGTGCCGGTCGAGCCCAGCAGCGCGAAATGTTTGCCGAGCAGCGCATCGACATAGAGCGCCGCGCGAATGTCGCGGGTCGGATAGACGGTGCCGATATCGACATAGGCGCGGTCGTCCGCCGCATAGATTTGCTTGAGATCGGCGGTCGATACCGGGAAGACGGGCGTCCCCGGCGTCGGATAGCGCGTCACGCCGCGGCGGAATCGGTAAAGTTTGCCGGTGAGCTTTTCCTCATCGCCTTCGCCGAGGAAGTCGATCGCCGCGACGATGCTGTCCTCATGCCCGTCGAGCAGCTTCAACGTTCGGACATTGGCGATCAGCCAGGCATTGCCGACGCGCATCTTGACCTGGCTGCCGACTTGGCCGGCGGACGCAACGACGGGATCGTCATGACTGCAGAGCGCTTCCATCGCGGCGGCGTCGAACAGCACCTGGCTCGACGAACCGGCAATTTCAAACACCATGCCGAACCCGCGCGACAAATCATAATGCATGGGCGCCCCGGCTCCGGTCGGCGCGTGGGTCCGTGTGGTGAGATCGTCGCTCATGCAAATCAAGCCCCCGGAAAGCGCACTTTGTGGAGCGCAACCTTGGCAGCCAATTGGTAAATTTAGCGTATGGACGTGCCGTCTAAAGCCGACGCGCGATCCAGCCTGCCGCCCAGCCGAACAGCACCGAAAGCGCAACCGCCGCCAGCCCATAGCTGATCGAATGCCGGTCGGCCGCGCGGGCGACGAAACGCTCGAAGCCCGATTTGCGGATGTCGATCTCGCGCACCGCCGCCGCCAGCACACGCCCCTTGCGGATCAGGAACGTCTCCGCCGTGAACCGCCCCACCGGCACGCGCGCAGGGATGGTCAGCCGCGCGCGGTAGAGCACGCCATCGGTAATCTCGACCGCACCGGGCGCTTCGACATAGAGGCGACTGCGGCGCTTGAGATCAACGAGGCCGCGCACGAAGCGCGCATTTTGGTCAGGCGCGTCGCCGCTGGCAGGGGAGAGTTGCAGACTGTCGAGCCCGATTTCGTAGATCGCGCGGCTGCGCTCGTCGAGCAGCGCGTCAATCGGCTTGGACGAGGCAAGCGCGTAATAGCTTGGCGCCGACAAATAGCGGACCCGGGCGGCATTGACCCAGATGCCCGCGATCTGCTGCTTTTCGCGCACCAAAATCGATTGCGACGGCCCTTTGACGACGACGACGATATCAGCGTCGCGCTCTTCGGGCACGCGGCCGCCGGGGTAGAGAATCGCACCGAACAGCAAGAGTTCGGCGCCGGTGAAGCTGTAGGCGATTTCGATATTTCGTTGCGAGACATCGGGCACCAGCACGGGCTTGGCCTGACCCATCAGCAGCGGCAGCGCGAGCAGCAGGGCCAGCGCGCGTTTCACAACAGCTCGACCGAATAAATCTCGTCGGGTCGCCAGCCCAGCCCGATCGCTACCCGCACCGCGAGCAGCAACACGATCACGGCGAGCGCGAAGCGGAGATATTCGGGCTTCACCTTGCTGGCGAAGCGCGCGCCGATCTGTGCGCCCGCCACCGAGCCGAGCAGCAGCAGCGCCGCGAGCACGATGTCGACCGCCTTGGTGGTCGTGGCATGGACCATCGTTGCGATCGCCGTCACGAACAATGTCTGGAACAGCGACGTGCCGACCACCACCTGCGCGCCCATGCCGAGCAGATAGAGCATCGCCGGCACCAGAATAAACCCGCCGCCGACCCCGAGCAGGATCGTCAAAATCCCCACGAAAACGCCGAGCAACAGCGGCGCGAGCGGCGAGATATACAGCCCCGAGCGATAAAAACGCGTCCGCAGCGGCAGCGATGCGATCAGCGGGTGATGCCGCCGCTTACGCGCGGGCAGCGGCTGGCCGGTTCGCATCGCCCGGATCGCCGCGATTGATTCGCGCGCCATCGTTGTGCCGATGAAGCCGAGCAGCAGCACATAGATGATCGCAATCGTCGTATCGATCTGGCCGCTGGCCTGGAGCAGCCGGAACAGCCCGGCGCCGATCAGCGTGCCGACGATGCCGCCCGCGACCATGATGCCGCCCATTTTGAAATCGACGCCCTTGCGGCGCAGATGCGCGAATACGCCCGACACGCTTGCGCCCGTCACCTGGCTGGCAGCAGATGCAGCCGCGACCGTCGGCGGGATGCCATAGATGATCAGCAGCGGCGTTGTCAGAAAGCCACCGCCGACACCGAACAACCCCGAGAGCAACCCGACGCCGCCGCCGAGCAGCACGATCACCAGCGCATTGACGCTCAAATTCGCGATCGGGAGGTAGATGTCCATGCCGCCCCCGGCCTATCGCGTTCGGCTGGCGAGCGCAAAGCGCAAAGCCATCAGAAATCGCCGCCGATCGTCAGGGCGAGACCCGATCCCGGCGCCGCCTGCCCGCCGACGCGTGCGCGCCATTCGAGCGCGACGCGGACCCGACGCTCCCTGATCGGCACAGTCGCGGTGAGGACCGGCCCGACGTCGATCCGCGCGGCACCGGGCTGGGCGGCGCCCCAGGCACCAATGCCTGCCGCCAGCGAGACGCCGTGCCGCTTGGCCATGGGCCGCTCGATCCGCACCGCGCCATCGGCATAGCCGACCCCGCGTTCGCGCCCGATCACGCCCGCCTGGCCATAAGCCTCAAGCCGGAAATCGCCGATCGGCACCGGCCCGACGCCGCCCACGACGCCAATCGCCGGGCCACCGCCGCCGCCGTCGATCGCGAGCCGCTGCTCGGCGACGATCCGCACCGGCAGTCGGGTCGGCTGCCATTCGATCCCCGCCGCAGCCTCGCGTCCCGGCCCCGCCAGCGGCGTCGCGATGCGACCGACCAGCGCCAGGCGACGCTGGCGATCGATCGCATAGGCGAGACGGATACCCGCTTGCGACCCGCCGAGCTGGCCCCCCAAGGGACTTTGACTGAGACCGGCTCCCGAGCGCGCGATCAACCATGCGCTCCCCGACAATCGGGACGCGCCGGGGGTGCGTGCCGGAAAGGCAAGCGGTGGTGAGATCGGCGGATTGTCCCGGCTGCCTGCGTTTTGCGGAACAGGCTCGGATGGCCCAAGCCGCGTGAGTCCCAGCATCGCCAGCGCGACTCGATCAGGGTCGCCGGGGTACCGCTGCCAAGTTGGGGAGACGAAGGGATGGTCGGTCGCGACGGTGAGCAAGCGCGGGCGTGGCGCGGCGAGCGGCGGCGCAGGCGGGACCGGCACCCAAGCCATCGATGCGCGCGGCACTTGCGCCATTGGCAGCTTTGGCATCGGGGGTGTCGCCAGCTCGACGACCAGCACCGGTTGCGACAGCAGGATCACGCGCACCGCCACCCAGCCGCCAAGCACGACGCCCAAAAACCGCAGCGGCCGCCCGCTCATCGCCGCGCCTCGCCACTCAGGTCGGGAAAGGCATGCGTCGTCTTGTCCCACACCAGCGGTCCACCCCGCAGCATCGCGACATAGCGGAGGAGCGCGCGCCGTGCCGCCAGCAGCGCGATGACATTGCCGACAAAAGCGCGCGGCAGCGACCACAGCGCTTCCCGCCAGCCATAGATCGCGCCAGTAAAGGCCATGCGCATCACCAACCGCCAGCCGAGCAAGACGCTGTTGATGACCAGCAGCCAGCCCGGAACGAGGGCGGGCGGCGCGCTGCCGCTCGTCCAGTGGAGCAGCACCGCAAGACCCCAAGCCACGACAGCGAGGTAAGCGGCGCCGAGCACCAATACCGCGAGCGGCGCGCGACGATCACGCATCCGCATCCAATGATCCGACAGGTCGAACAGCCGACCCCAGCCGACCCGGTCCCAACCCGCAAGCGCAATGCCCGTCATCCACCGCGCCTTCTGGCGGACGGCATCGGCCAGCCGCGCCGGGAAATAGGCGCGCACCGCCACGATTTTCCCGTCGTCGTCGCGCACGCGCGCGAGCACACCGCGCCCGCCGCGCGCAGCAATCGCCAGCCCCAGCTCATAATCCTCGGTCAGGCTGGCGGCATCGAACGGATCACCACCGCGCGCGGCGGCAATCGCGTCGAGCATCGACCGCTCGATCGCACAGCCCACTCCTGCGAGCGGCAAGGCAGCACCGAGCGCGGCGCGCACCACAAGCTGCTTGGCATGCGCCTCGGCGAATTCATCGGCATAATGGCCCGATATCAGCCGGGCGGCGGGATCGACCAAGGGCCGCACCGGCAGTTGGACGGCGGCATGATCGCCGATTAAAGCTTCGAATACGCGCAGCTCGGCGGGGTGGACGACATCCTCGGCATCATGCAGCACAATCGCACGCGCCCGCACGCCATCGGCTTCATCGCGGCGGAGCGCATGCCAGAGCGTGTTGAGGCAATCGGCCTTGGTGGTCGGCCCCGGCCGCGACCCGACCACCAGCCGCACCCGCGCGTCGCGTTCGGCCACTGTCGCCACCGCCTCGATCGTCGCGCGATCATTGGGATAGGTGCCGACGTAGAGTCGGTAATCGGGATGATCGAGCCGATCGAGCGCCGTCGCCAGCATCGCGCCGATCACACTCGCTTCATCCCAGGCAGGTACGAAAATCGCGATGGGGCCGGTCGTTACGTCGGGCGCAACGGCAATACGATCGGCGTCGCGGTTCCACCGCCACCCCCGGCGCGCGAAATAGACCAGGTCGACCGCAAGGTCATCAAGTCCGCCGATCAGGAAGCCGACACCGGCGAACAGCATCGCTTCGCGCGCCACACTGTCCAGCCCTGTAACGATGCCCGCAACGATGCTCACGATGCCCCCAGATCGTGTCGCAAGCCTTGTGGCACAGCCGCGTGAGATCGCGCAAATCGCCCGGGATTCCGCCATTCGGCGCTGGACTTGTCGGAAACCACGCCATAGCGTCAACGCGGTCTTAGGGGAGCGGTGACAGATGAAGCTCGCGGTCCGATTCGCCCTGCTCGCGCTTGCCTTTGCGCCGCTTGCCGCCTCCGCCGACACCAGCCCGCAAGTCGTGATGGCCACCCCCGGCATCGGCGGTGGCGCGATCGAGCGTTTCACGGTGCGGTTCAGCGCGCCGATCGTGGCGCTTGGTGATCCGCGCGCCGCCGCACCGTTCAAGGTGACCTGCGCGGTCGAAGGAACGGGCCGCTGGATCGACGAGCAGAGCTGGGTTTTTGAATTCAAGGCACCGCTGCCCGGGGGCACCAGCTGTAGCTTTGATCTGGTCGACGGGCTGAAGACAGTGGCGGGCGTCGCCGTCGGTGGCCAGCGTCATTTCACGGTCGACGCGGGCGGCCCGGTCGCGCGCGCAGTCCTGCCGGGGCGTTACGGCAGCGATGTCGAGGAAGATCAGGTGTTTCTGGTCGCCGCCAATATGCCCGCGACGCGCGCATCGGTGGCGGCGAATGCCTATTGCGCGGTCGATGGCATTGGCGAGAAGATTCCGGTCGATGTGCTGGGCGATGATCTGCCCGCCAAGCTGCTCGGCGAACTCGGCACTGACGATTACCGCACCAGCAGCTTCCTCGAAGAAGCCGGTCTGCCCGCGTCGCTGCCCAAGGATATGGCCGCGCGCAAGGCGGCGCTGGCCTCGGTGACCGCGCTGAAATGCCGCCGCCCGCTGCCGCCCGGACGCGATATGGCGCTGGTGTGGTCGGGGCAGATCGCGGGCGCGGGCGGCAAGCTCGCAGGCGCCGACCAGCGCTTCGACTTCACGGTGCGGAAACCCTTTACCGCGCGGTTCGAATGTTCGCGCGTCAATCCGCAGGCGGGCTGTTCGCCGGTCGAAAAGGCTTATGTCCGCTTCTCCGCGCCGATCCCGATGACGCTGGCCAAGCAGATCCACATCGAGACGCCCGACGGCAAATCGATCGCGCCCAAATTTGGCAGCGACGGTGATCGTGGCGACGTGCGCACCGAAGCAACGACGAGCGACATTGCCTTTGCCGCGCCGCTCCCTGCATCGACCAAGGCCAAGCTGATCCTGCCGTCGGGCATCAAGGACGAAAGCGGCCGCGTGCTTACCAACGCGGCGCGCTTCCCCCTCGAAGTGCGTTTCGACGAAGCGCCGCCGCTCGTAAAATTCGCGGCGAGCTTTGGCATTCTCGAAGCCAAGCAGGGCGGCGTGCTGCCGGTGACGGTGCGCAATATCGAGCCTGAACTGGCGGGCCGTAATCTTGCGATCGGCGGGCAATCGCTGCGGGTTGACGGATCGGACGGCGACATTGCGCGCTGGCTGCGCACCGTCGACGACGCCGACGACTATAAGAGCCACGACGAGCAGCGCGGCGGCGAAACGGTGACGATCAACGACACCGGATCGGAGTCGATCCTCGGCGCCGGACAGGGGACCGCGCTCAAGGTCGGCTTGCCGGGCAAGGGCAAGGATTTCGAAGTCGTCGGCGTGCCCCTGGCCAAGCCGGGCTTCTACGTCGTCGAAATGGCGAGCCCGCAGTTGGGCGCAGCGCTGCTCGGTCGCAAGGCGCCGCGCTATGTCGCGAGTGCCGCGCTGGTGACCAACCTCAGCGTCCATTTCAAATGGGGGCGCGGTGCGAGCCTTGCCTGGGTGACGACGCTCGACGGCGCCAAGCCCGTTGGCGGCGCTGACATCCGCGTGACCGATAGCTGCAGCGGCAAGACGATCGTCAGCGGCCGCACCGATGCCAAGGGCGCCATCGTCTTCGGCAAAGGTCTGCCCGATCCCGAAACCTATGGTAGCTGCCCCGAGGACGGATCGGGATCGCACCCGCTGATGGTCTCAGCGCGCAAGGACGGCGATTTCAGCTTCACCTTGACCGATTGGGGCGAAGGCATCCGCCCGTTCGATTTCGACCTGCCCTATGGCTATGAAGCCAAGGGCGATATTTTCCACACCATATTCGACCGCGCGCTCGTCCGTCAGGGCGAGACGATCCACATGAAGCATATCCTGCGCTCGCCCGTCGCCGCCGGGTTTCAGTTTGCGGGCGGTTTTACCGGCACGCTGCGGCTCCAGCATCGCGGATCGGACACGTCGTTCGACCTCCCGCTGACGATTGACGCGAGCGGCATCGGCGAGAGCGCATGGACCGCCCCGCAGGGCGCGCCGATGGGCGATTATGACGTGCAGGTGATGCGCGGCGAGGAAGCGATCAGTTCGGGCCAGTCGTTCAAGGTCGACGAATATCGCTTGCCGACCATGCGCGCGACGGTGAGCGGGCCGAAGGAAGCCGCCGTCCGCCCCAAATCGCTGCCGCTCGATCTGTTCGTGGGCTATCTCTCGGGCGGCGGCGCTTCAAACCTGCCGGTCGATCTGCGCATCGGCTGGTTCGGCGGGGTATCGGCACCCGATGGCTATGACGGCTATAGTTTCGGCGGCAAGGCACTGACCGAGGGCGTCAAGCCGCTCAACGGCGACGGCGAGGATGAGGAAAGCCCGCTGCCGCCAACGCAGACCTTGCCGGTCACGCTCGGCGGTGATGGCACCGCGCATCAATCGGTCGAGATTCCGCAAAGCCTTGACGGCGCCGCCAATATGCGCGTCGAGATGGATTATCAGGACGCCAATGGCGAAACGCTGACCGCGTCGCGCTCGATCGCGATCTATCCGTCGGCGGTGCAGCTCGGCGTCAAGACCGACGGCTGGCTGATGAAGGCCGATGATCTGCGGCTGCGCTTCGTCGCACTCGATACCGATGGCAAGCCGATCAAGGGGCAGGCGATTTCGGTCGCGCTCTACAGCCGTGAAATCCTGACCGCGCGGCGGCGGTTGATCGGCGGCTTCTATGCCTATGACAATCAGATGAAGACCACTAAGCTCGCCGCGACCTGTTCGGCGAGCACCGATGCGCAGGGGCTCGCGAGTTGCAAGATCAACCCCGGCGTTTCGGGCGAAGTCTATGCGGTTGCCACCACATCCGACGCGCAGGGCAATGTCGCGCGCGCGACCCAATCGGTGTGGCTGGCGGGCGAGGATGATTGGTGGTTCGGTGGCGACAATGGCGACCGGATGGACGTGATCCCCGAACGCCAGGCTTACAAAGCGGGCGAGACCGCCAAATTCCAGGTGCGCATGCCGTTCCGCAAGGCAACCGCGCTGGTGACGGTCGAGCGCGAAGGGGTGTTGTCGCATTTCGTGACCGAATTGTCGGGCGCCGATCCAGTGATCGAAGTCAAAATGCCGTCGAGCTACGCGCCCGATGTGTTCGTGTCGGTGCTCGCGGTGCGCGGGCGGGCCGAGCCCGGATTCTGGGATTGGCTGAGCAGCATCGGTGCGTGGCTCGGCATTTCCGCCAAGCCCGAACCCGCGCCTGAAGCGACCGCGTTGGTTGATCTGGCGAAACCCGCCTACCGCATGGGTATCGCCAAGGTAAAGGTCGGCTGGGAGGGCCATCAGCTCGGGGTTACCGTGAAGGCCGACAAGGCACGCTATGCCGCGCGCGATGTCGCGCAAGTCGATGTCGCGGTCACCCGCCCCGACGGCAAGCCTGCGGCCAGCGCCGATGTCGCCTTCGTCGCGGTCGACCGCGCGCTCGACCAGATCGCGCCCAACCCCAGCACCGATGTGCTGACGGCGATGATGGGCGAACGATCGCTCTCAGTGCTCACCGCGACCGCGCAGACGCAAGTCGTCGGCAAGCGCCATTATGGCAAGAAGGCCGTGGTAGCCGGGGGCGACGGCGGCGAGGGCGGCAATGCCGCGCTCAATCGCGAGAATTTCCAGCCGGTGCTGCTGTGGAAAGGCCGCGTCGCGCTCGATGCCAAGGGGCATGCCCGGGTGCCGGTGCAGCTCAACGATGCGCTCACCGCGTTCCGGCTGGTGGCGATTGCGACCGATGGCCCGCAATTGTTCGGCAGCGGCGAGAGCGAAATCCGGTCGGCGCAGGATCTGAGCATTTTTTCAGGGATTCCGCCGCTGGTACGCACCGGCGACCAGTTCGGCGCGGTGTTTACGCTGCGCAATGGCTCAGACAAGCCGATGACGGTGACCGCGACGGTCGCGGTGACGCCCGCGATTGCGTCGGGGCGGCCGCTGACGGTCACCATCCCGGCGGGCGGGGCCGCGCCGGTGATGTGGAATCTGACCGCGCCCGAAAATATCGCGTCGCTGCGCTGGCAAGTGCAGGCCAAAACCGCCGACGGCAAGGCCGCTGACCAGATCGGCGTCACCCAGCAGATCGTCCCCGCCGTGCCGATCGAAGTCTGGGCCTCGACCCTCGCGCGGGTCGGCAGCGGACCGATCCCGATCGGCGCGCCTGCAGGCGCGCTGGCCGGGCGTGGCGGTGTCGAGATTCGCCTTGCCGATACGCTCGCGCCGCCGCTGGCCGGCGTGCGCAGTTACATGACCGCCTATCCCTATAATTGCTTCGAACAGCGGCTGTCGCGGATCGTTGCCACGGGCGATGCAGGCGGCTGGACGACGCTGGCGGGCGATATCCCGACCTATCAGGCGCCCGACGGCCTGCTGCGCTATTGGCCGTCGGACAGCCTTGATGGCTCCGAAGCGCTGACCGCCTATGTGCTGTCGCTGACGAGCGACGCAGGCCTGCCGATCCCCGACGGCCCGCGCGCGAAGATGATCGACGGGCTGAAGGCGGTAATCGACGGGCGGCTGAACCACGAGAGCTATGGCGATGTCCGCCTGCGCCGTCTGGCGGCGTTCACCGCGCTCGCACGTGCGGGGGCGGCGACCCCGGCGATGCTCGGCCAGCTCCAGATCGTACCGAAGGACATGCCGACCGCGCAGCTCGCCGATTATCTCGTCGCGATCGATCGCACAGCGGGGCTCGCCAATGCGCAGGCATTGCGCGGCGCGGGTGAAGCGGTGCTGCGGACGCGCCTCGTCTACGAAGGCACCCGGCTCGATCTCAGCGATCAGTCGAACGCCGCTTGGTGGCTGATGTCGTCGGGCGACGAAGGCGCGATCAAGGCGCTGATCGCCGTGCTCGGCAAGTCCGGCTGGCAGGACGAAGGCCCGAAGATGATGGTCGGTGTGGCGCTGCGCCAACAACGCGGCCATTGGGATACGACTCCCGCCAATGCCTGGGGCACGATTGCGGCGCGCAAATTTGCAACGCTCTATCCGGCCGAAGCGATTGCCGGGGTGACCACCGCCTCGCTCGGCAGCGCGACGCTCAGCCGGGGCTGGCCGCTTGCCGAGCCGCAGCGGCTGCTGTCCTTCCCGCTGCCCGCCGCGAGGGTGCCGCTGGTGCTGAGCCAGTCGGGCGGCGCGGGGCCATGGGCAATGGTGTCGGTGTCGGCGGCGGTGCCGCTCAAATCGGCGCTGTTCGCGGGCTATAAGATCGCGCGCAAGGTCGAGGTGGTGCAAGCGCGCAACGCCGGTCGCTACACGCGCGGCGACGTGATCAAGGTGACGATCACCGTCGAGGCTTCGGCCGAGCGTAACTGGGTGGTGATCAGCGATCCGGTCCCGGCAGGCGCGACGATCCTCGGCGATCAGGCCAACCAGTCGAGCCTGCTCAATATCGGCGGCAGCGACGGCGGCTATCCGAGCTATATCGAACGCGGCGGCGCGACGTGGCGCGGCTATTTCGCCTGGCTGCCGCGCGGGACGACGAGCGTGACCTATTCGGTGCGATTGAACGGTACCGGGCGCTTCAACCTGCCGCCGACGCATGTCGAGGCAATGTATTCGCCCGCGATCCATGCCGACCTGCCCAATGCGCCAGTGACGGTGGCGCCGCGCTGACATGGGCGGTGTTATTCGGCGGTGGCTGACTCCAGCGCGGCTGGCGATTGCCGCGCTGGTGCTGGCCGTCATCGGCCTCGCGGGACTGGACCTCGCGACCCGGCCGCCACCGATGCCCGATTATGCGCAGGTGCGCCGCGCGTGGCAGCCGTCCGAAGCGTGGCTCTATGACCGAAACGGCGTGCTGATCGATTCGGCGCGCGTCAATTTCGCGACGCGGCGGCTGGCGTGGACCCCGGTCGACAAGATCGCACCGGTCACCCGCGACACGATTCTGGGCGCCGAGGACAAGCGCTTCTACAGCCATGGCGGCGTCGACTGGCTCGCGATTGCAAGCGCGGTGCGCGACCGGATCGCGCGGCGACCGCGCGGCGGCGCCAGCACGCTGACGATGCAGCTCGCCGCCTATCTCGCGCCTGATTTGGCGGCGCCCGGGTCGCGCGGCTGGCGCGACAAACTGCGCCAGATGCGCGCGGCCTGGGCGATCGAGGGGCGGTGGAGCAAAGCGCAGATACTCGAGGCCTATCTCAACCTCGCCGGGTTTCGCGGCGAGGCGCAAGGCGTGGGCGCGGCGGCGCTCGGGCTGTTCGGCAAGACCCCCGATACCTTGTCGCGCGACGATTCGCTGCTGCTCGCCGCGCTGCTGCCCGATCCGCAGGCGCCCGCCCCGGTGATCGCGCGGCGGGCGTGCCGCTATGCGCGCACCAGCGATTGCGCGCGCTTCGAAAGCGGCGCTTGGGCCATGCTCGGCCCGCAGCGTCGGCTCGCGCTCGACCCCGGCCTCGCGCCGCATCTCGCGAGCCGGTTGCTGACCAAGCCTGGCCTGCGGATCACCTCGACGCTCGACGCGCGGATCCAGCGGCTGGCAACGGTGGCGCTGACCCGGCAGCTCAAGGGCCTCGGCGGCAGCCGCGCGCGCGACGGCGCGGTCGTGGTGGTCGACAATGAGACCGGCGAAGTCCGTGCCTATGTCGGCGGCGTCGGGGGCGCCTCAACCGCGGCGCAAGTCGACGGCGCCAACAGCTATCGCCAGGCTGGATCAACGCTGAAGCCTTTCCTCTACGCGCAGGCGATCGAGCATGGCTATCTGACCCCGGCGTCGATCCTCGACGATTCGCCGGTCCAGCTCGACACGGCGAGCGGGCTGTACGTGCCGCAGAATTACGACCGCGATTTCAAGGGGCCAGTGTCGGCGCGCACCGCGCTCGCCGGATCGCTCAACGTACCCGCTGTCCGCACCTTGCTGCTGGTGGGGGTCGAGCCATTTCGCGACCGGCTGTGGGATACCGGCTATCATGGGCTGGTCGAGGACGGGCAATATTATGGCTTTTCGCTCGCGCTCGGCTCGGCGGAAGTGACCCTGCTCGAACAGGTCGCTGCCTATCGCAGCCTCGCGCGTGGTGGTCGCTGGTCGCCGTTGCGGCTGACCCCCGACGCGCCGATCGTGCCGGACAAAGCGATTACCACCCCGCAGACCGCGTGGCTGGTGAGCAATATGCTGAGCGATTCGAACGCCCGGGCGGTCACCTTCGGGCTCGACTCGGCGCTCAGCTTACCCT
The DNA here is from genome assembly GCA_019744885.1 of Sphingomonas sp. Taxonomy (GTDB): domain Bacteria; phylum Pseudomonadota; class Alphaproteobacteria; order Sphingomonadales; family Sphingomonadaceae; genus Sphingomonas. Next base: position 11,750 of record JAIETY010000082.1, on the reverse strand, counting down.
TCTGGTCAGCGGTCAAGACCGGCACGTCGAAGGCGCTGCGCGACAATTGGTGCATCGGCTTCACCCGGCGCTACACCGTCGGCGTCTGGGTCGGCAATCTGGAGGGCGATCCGATGCGTGCCGTATCGGGCACGAGCGGGGCGGCACCGGTGTGGCGTGATGTAATGCGCGCGCTCGATCAGGGCGATGCCGCACCCCCACCACCGCCACCGGGCATCGACGCGCGGCGGATCGCCTTTGCCGACAAGATCGAGCAGCCCCGGCTCGAATATTTCCTTACCGGCACCGCGCAGGCGCAGTTCGGCGCGGCGCCCGAAACTGCTCGCCGCCCCCGCATCACCAATCCGGTGTCAGGCAGCGTCTATGCGCTCGATCCCGATATCCCGATCGACCGCCAGCGCTTCGCCATCGGCGTGTCGGGGCAGGCATCGACGCATCGGCTATGGCTCGACAAGCGCGATCTCGGCGCGGCGGAAGCCCAGCCGCTGGTGCTCGCTGGCCCCGGACGGCATCTGATCCGCCTCGTCGACCTCGCGGGACATGTCGTCGATCAGGTCGTGTTCACGGTCCGGTGAGTCTGGCGGCTGACACGCAACCCGGCCCAGAAGTCGCCTTCCGGACCGGTAGCGCGCAGGCTCATCGAGCGATTAACGCCAGAAGCCGCGATAGACATCGATCACGACGCCGCGCCGGGTGTCGACGAGCAGGACATCGTCATAATGCCGCACCCAACGCTGGTAACCACGTGCGGGCGGCAGGCGATAGCGCCACGGATCGGCGATGAAGTAGCGCGGGCCATAATAGGCAGGCGCGATCCGCACGCCGCTGCGGAACGCATTATAGCGGAAGGGCGCGCGCCAGCCGCCGCGGGCATAGAGCCCCGCGTTGCGGTCGCGATAACCGCGCCAGTCGTCACGGCCCCAAGCCCGATCGCGGTCACGCCGGTCCTCGCGCAATTCCTGGCGCGCGTCGCGCACATCATCGCGTTCGTCACGGATGCGGCGCGGGTCGCCCGAGCGATAGGCCTGGTTGAGATCGCGCTGTTCTTCGCGGAGGTCGCGCTGGCTGCGGCGGACTTCGGCTTGCGACTGGGCCTGCGCCGCAACCGGAGTCGCGACCGCTGCCAGCAAGGTCAGAAGGATTATCTTACGCATGGTACAACTCCCATAGTCGGTCGGACAGCAACGCTTCTGTCGCTGTCGTGATCCGATATGGCCGAGTCGGCCTGAACGCGTCGGGAATGGCTTGGTCAGCCGCCCGCAAGCGTTGTCACAAATTGTATCAGAACGAGTGGCAGGAAGTTTATGGGCGCCCGCCGCCGCCACCGCCGCCCGGTCCTTGCGGGTTCGCGCCCGCGCCGACCGCACCGATATTGCCAAACACGTCGCGGAAGAAGCTGCGCTTGCGTCCCAGCGTCGGCGTGATCTTGCTATAGGGGGTGATAGACGCGACCTGATCGACGCCGGTGCGATCGACCTTGCTCACCACGCCCTTGTCGTCAAAGCGAATGCGCAGCACCGTCTGCACCTTGGGCTTGGGCAGATTATAGGCAAAATAGCGAGTGTCGCGCGAGACGTAGAACCATTCGCCTTCGTTGAACTGGCTGGTGAAGGTCGGCTTGCCGAGCACTTTTGCCACCGTTTGGCGGTTGTCGACGCCGGGCTGCACCGAATTGACGAGATCTGCGTCGATCACATAGCCCTGATGCCCGCGCAGCGGCGTGCAGCCGCCGGTCATCGCCAGCGCGCCCATCGCCGCCACAAACGCCACTCGCGTCGAAATCAACCGCATCCAGTTCCTCCAAGCAGGCGATCATCGCCGCTGCACGCTGCGCACGCATTGCATCGCCAGCGTGCAGCCTCAATATGCCGGGGATCGGGCGCAAACAAGGCAGTTGGCAAGGCAGCATGGCATGAAGCGATTTTTGGGCGGGATATTCGGCGGCGCGACGACCGACGACAGCGGGGTGACGGCGCTCTATGCGGCGATTGTCGCGCGCGGGCGCGAGCCGCACTGGTATCTGGCGGGCGCGGTGCCCGACACGATGGACGGGCGCTTCGACATGATTGCCGCGATCCTGTCGCTGGTGCTGATCCGGCTCGAGGCCGATCCGGCGGCGGCACCGGCGTCGGTCGCGCTGACCGAGACCTTCATCGAAGACATGGACGCACAGTTGCGCCAGAGCGGTATCGGCGATGTGGGCTTGGGCAAATATGTCGGCCAGATGGTGAGCATGCTCGGCGGGCGATTGGGCGCCTATCGCGAGGGGCTGGCGGCGGGCGATTTGCGCGGGCCGCTGTTGCGCAATCTTTATCGCGGGGTCGATCCGGGCGCGACGGCGCTGACGCATGTCGCCGATGCGCTATCCGGTTTCGCCGCGCGACTCGCGGAACAGCCAAGCCCGGTGATCATTGCCGGCATGCTCCCGTGACGCCCGAATTTTCCCGGCCCGAGCGGATCGACGCGATTGGCGCGCGACCCCGCAGCGTCACCATAGCGGCTGAGGCGACCGAGCGCGCGGCGCTTGCGGTACGATTCGGACTGGTCAGCGTCGACCGACTGACGGCAACGCTGTCGCTGCACGAAGAAGCCAGCGGCATTGTCGTGACGGGCCGGGTCGAGGCCGATGTCGCGCAAGCCTGTGTCGTCACCGGCGCGCCGCTGGCAACGCATGTCGATGAGGCGGTTGCGCTGCGGTTCGTGCCCGATAGCGAGGTACCCGAGGGCGACGAGATCGAGCTGGCGGATGATGCGCTCGACACGATTCCCTATGCGGGCAGCGCGATCGATCTGGGCGAGGCCGCCGCCGAGACGATGGCGCTGGCGCTCGACCCCTTCCCGCGCGGGCCGGAGGCAGCAGAATCGCTGCGCGCGGCGGGTGTGGTTGCCGAGGAGGAAGCGGGGCCGTTCGGTGCGCTGGCGGGGCTTAGAGACAAGCTGAAGGGCTGACTTCGGGTCCGCGCCCATCTTCCCCCGTTCGTGTCGAGCGTAGTCGAGACACAGGCCCCACCCCTGACGCCCGCCCCTCGACTGCGCTCGGGACGAACGGTGGAGGTTCAGGTCGCCCTAATCCGTATCGGCATCCGGCCCGAGGTCGGGGTCGAGATCGCGCGGGCGGGTGAAGCGGGTGATCCGCGCCGTGTCGGCGGCGGCCCAATGATCGACATCGAATTCGAGTTCGACGCGGCTGCCGGTCGGGAGCTTTTCGTAAACCGCCGCTCGCAACGCATCGTCGGCCCGCTCGGGCACGAGCATCAGGACCAAATCCTCGAGCCCCGGATTATGCCCGGCGAGCAGCACATGATCGGCGCTGTCGGGCTGCGCCTGGACGATTTCGAGCAAGGTCTGCGCTGACGCCAGATAGACGCGCCGCTCCCAGATTGGGTCGAGCGGCGCGCCAAGCCCGCGCTCGACCAACGAGATCGTCCCGGCAACGCGCGCGGCATCGGACGCGATGACGCGGTCGAAGCGCGCGCCTTCGGCCTTCAGCGCGCGACCGATGGCGACGGCGGCCCGCTCGCCGCGGGCGTTGAGCACGCGGTCGAAATCGCGCTGGTCGCGATCCCCATAGCCCGATTTGGCGTGGCGCAGCAGGGTCAGCCTTTTCATCGCCTCTCTTTATGTCGTTGTGCGAACCTCATGCCCCAGCGATGTGACGGTTGAAAGGCGCGATTGCACCCGCGCGACCGCTTCGTCGAGGCTGACGCGCGCAATCGGTACGCCTTCGGGAAATGCCGACAACAGCCGTGACGGCATTGCTGCCGACAGCAGCACGAAAGCGCCACGATCATCAGCGCGGCGGATCAGGCGCCCGAATGCCTGCGCGAGGCGCGCGCGCACGAGCCGGTCGTCATACGCCGCGCCCCCACCCGCCAGCCGCCGCGCGGCGTGGAGCACGGTCGGCTTGGCCCAGGGCACCCCTTCGAGCACGACGAGTCGCAGCGAATGGCCAGGCACATCAACGCCGTCGCGCAAGGCATCGGTGCCAAGCAGCGAGGCGCGCGCGTCGTCGCGGAAGATGTCAACGAGCGTGCCGGTGTCGATCGGATCGACATGTTGCGCGTGGAGCGGCAGCCCTTCGCGCGCGAGCCGGTCGGCGATCCGCGCATGCACCGCGCGCAGCCGCCGGATCGCGGTGAACAGCCCGAGCGTGCCGCCGCCTGCCGCGACGATCAGTCGCGCATAGGCATTGGCGAGGGCGGCGGTGTCGCCGCGCTTCACATCGGTGACGATCAGCACTTCGGCGGCCTGCGCATAATCAAACGGGCTCAGTGCTTCGAAATGCACGGGGGGTGCGGGCAAGTGGACCGCGCCGGTGCGCGCGTCGGCGACGTCCCAGCCGCCGCCCGCCGTCAGCGTCGCCGAGGTAACGAGCGCGCCTTGCGCCGGTTTCAGCACGATCTCGACGAAGGGTCGGGTGGGATCGAGCCAGCGGCGGTGAAGGCCGATGTCATATTCGCGGCCCTCGACGCGTTCGACCGCGAGCCAGTCGACGAAATCGGGATCGGTCGGCCCGCCGATTCGCGCCACCAGTGCGAGCCACGCCGCCACCGTCTCGGCGCGCCAGCCCAGCGAGGCAATTGCGCCTTCGATGCGGGCGCGGGCAGGGCCGTCCATCCAGTCGGGGCCTTCGTCGAGCACGGCTTCGAGCCGCCGCCCGAGCGCGACCAGCGGCTGATGCAGCGCGGCCAGCGCGGCAGCGGCGGGGCCAGCAGCCTCGATCAACCCGGCGTCAGGCTCGGCGAGTTCGGTTTCGAGGCCGTAACCGGCATCATCCTTGCCCTCGCCGCGCGCATAAACCAGGCCGCGGACAGCAGCGAGCAGCGCCTCGACTGGCCCGAACGGCGCGCCTTCGCCCAATCGCTGGAGCCAGCCTTCGCCGGGGAGCGCCTGTGCGGCGCGCGCGGCCGCATTGATCGCTTCGGCACCGCCCGCGTCATAGCTCGCGACATCAGAGAGGCGCGCGGCGAGCCCCCGCCGTCGTCCCCGCGCGTTCGCTTCCGGCCCCATCACCCAGCGCCTCAGCTCGATCGTCTCGGCCCCCGTCAGCGCGACGCCGAACATCGCATCGGCGGCATCGAACAGGTGATGGCCCTCGTCGAACACATAGCGCGTCGGCCGAGTCGCCATTTCGCGCCCCCGCGCGGCGTTGACCATCACCAGCGCGTGATTGGCGATGACGATATCGGCATCGGCCGACGCCCGCGCGGCGCGTTCGATGAAGCATTTGCGGTAATGCGGGCAGCCGGCATAGACGCACTCGCCGCGCCGGTCGGTGAGCGCAATCGCACCCGTCCGGCGGAACAATGTCGGCAGCCAGCCGGGGAGATCGCCGCCGACCATGTCGCCATCGGCGGTATAGGCTGCCCAGCGCGCGACAAGCTGCGCGAGGATGGCCGCGCGGCCAGCAAACCCGCCTTGGAGCGCATCCTCCAGATTGAGCAGGCAAGCGTAGTTCTCGCGGCCCTTGCGCGTCACCACCTTCAGGCGGCGCACGGCCGGATCGGGGAACAGCCGCGCGGTTTCATGCGCGAGCTGGCGCTGGAGCGTCTTGGTAAAGGTCGACACCCACACTGCCCCGCCCGCACGCTCGGCCCAGAGAGAGGCGGGGGCGAGATAGCCGAGCGTCTTGCCGATGCCCGTGCCCGCCTCGGCCAGCACCAGATTGGGCGAGTCGCGCCGGTCGCGCGGGGCAAAGGCAGCGGTGGCTGCATCGGCAAAGGCGCGCTGGCCGGGGCGTTGCTCAGCATCGGCACCGGTGAGCGTGGCGAGGCGCGCGCGCGCCTCGCTTGCGTCGAGCGTTACCGTCCGCGGGGCCGGGCGAGGCGCGGCCTCGGTCCATTCGGGCAGGCGGGTAAACAGGAACGCTTCGCCCTTGGCAGGCTTGGCGATACGATCGGCGAGCAGCGCCGCCCAGGGCCAGCGCAGCCGCGCGAGCGTCTGGAGCGAGGTCCACGCGCCTTCGCGCTCGGGCCACTCGCCTTTCGGCACCGCCAGCAGCCGGACGGTCGCAGCGCGCAGGAAGCTCGCGACATCCTGATCGCGCTGCGGCACTTCCAGCCCCACCGCCGCCGCCAGCCCCTTCGGCGTCGGCACCATGAAGCGCGCCGGGTAGAGGAACGCGAACAGTTCGAGCACATCGAGCCCCGACAGCTCGGCATAGCCAAGCCGCTGCGCAACCAGCGGCGCGTTGAGCAGGATCATCGGCGTGTCCGCCGCCATCCGGATTGCCTCGCCGCGCGACAGCGAGCGGGTGGCTTCCCCGGCAGCCCAAATGCCGCCGTGGCTGGCGTGGAGCGCGGGATAGGGGATAGCGATCACGAGCCGCTTGTCGGCGATCCGGAACAGATTGGCAACTCGTTAACGCCTGCCCGTTAGCAGCCCGCCTTGGACTCGACTGACTTTACCTTGACCCGTTCGTTTCGAGCGACGTCGAGAAACAGGCCACGGGCGATGCGCAAGGTGTCTCGACTTCGCTCGACACAAACGGGACGGGGGCAGGTCAAGCAAATGTCGTCGTGCGTTAGCGTCGGAGCGCCGCTGCCAGTTCGGCCATCAGCCGCGCGAGTGCCTCCGGTGACAAGTCGCCGAGCACGCCGCGTGCACTTTCGGGCAGGTGTCCCGCCGGATCGTCGCCGAACAGATAATGGTCGAACATCGCCCGCCACGCCGCCTTTTCGTTCGCTGGCAGCCCGCGCATCGTCATCAGCGCATGCTTGAGCGACAGCATCGGCGTCATCATCCGCGCCGGGCCGTCGCGCCACCAATAATTGATCATCGCGCCCACGGGTTCGAGCCCCGTCACCGCGTGCCACCACAGGCTGGGGATGTAGAGCACGTCGCCGGGATCGAGTTCAGCCGTCAGCGCATGCTCGAATGCTTCGGCAAGACGCGGGAATCGGGCAAAATCGGGCGCTTCGATATCGGCGAGGCTCGACGGCTGGCCCGCCAGCGTGAAATCGATCGGCCCGACATAGAGGTTCGCGACCTGATCGGTCGGGAACAGGGTGAACCGCCGCCGCCCCGCGACAACGCACGCCAGATTCTGCGGCAAGTCCCAATGCGCGGCTGTGTTGGTGCGATTGCCGAGCCAGAGCGACACGAGCATATGGCGATCGGCGTCGAGCAGCGGCATCGGGTGCGTCGCGCGGAACTGCGGCACATGCCTGGCGACCGGGAGCGCACCGGCATAGACGCTCCACGGCGCGGCATCGTCGCGCTGGCGCAGGATCAGGTCGAGCAGCTGGTCGATCGTCGCGAGGCGCCGGTCGAAATTATGGCCGGTCAGGTCGTCGGTGAATCCAAACCGGCCCTTGATATCGGGCGCGCCGAACCACGCTTCGCCTGCCGCATCGCTCGCCTGTGCGCGCAAGGCCGAGGCGAAAGCCGCGTCCGACTCAAGCGCCGCGGCCACCAGCGCCCAGTCGGCAACCTGCCCGCGCAGCACCACCGGCTGCGCGGCGGGCACGATCTCGGCCTCAAAGGTAGCGCGGTCGATCCGCGCGCGCTCGGCAATGGGACGGGGCTGGCTCGGCATGGGACGCCTGCGGGTCTAGCAGTGCGGCGCGGGGTTCGCTACCACCGCAACCCCATGACCAACCCTGCCCCTCTGATCGACGCCGCTGCGCTGCGTGCCGCCGCCACCGACTCCAAAGCCTGGCCCTATGAGGAGGCGCGCAAGCTGCTCAAACGCTATCCGAACGGCAAGGCGGGAGGCGAAGCGATCCTGTTCGAGACCGGCTATGGCCCTTCGGGGTTGCCGCACATCGGTACGTTCAACGAAGTGCTGCGCACGACAATGGTCCGCCGCGCGTTTGAGACTTTGAGCGACGCGCCGACGCGGCTGATCGCGTTCAGCGACGACATGGATGGCCTCCGCAAAGTGCCCGACAATGTGCCGAACAAGGAAATGCTGGCGGGATATCTCGGCAAGCCGCTCAGCCGCATTCCCGACCCGTTCGGGACGCACGAGAGCTTCGCCGCGCATAACAATGCGAGCTTGCGCGCGTTCCTCGACCAGTTCGGCTTCGAGTATGAGTTCATTTCGTCGTCCGATTATTATGCCAGCGGGCGCTTCGACGATGCGCTGAAAAGCGTGTTGCGGCATTATCAGGCGATCCTCGACGTGATGCTGCCGACGCTCGGCGCCGAGCGGCGCGCGACCTATTCGCCGGTGCTGCCGGTCAGCCCCAAGTCGGGCGTGGTGCTGCAAGTGCCGGTCGAGGTCGTCGATGCCGATGCCGGTCTCATCGCGTTTGACGATGCGGGCGACCGCATCACGCAATCGATCCTCGGCGGGCAGGCCAAGCTCCAGTGGAAAGTCGACTGGGCGATGCGTTGGGTCGCGCTCGGCGTCGATTACGAGATGGCGGGCAAGGACCTGATCGATTCGGTCACGCAATCGGGCAAGATCGCCCGCGTGCTCGGCGCCCGCCCGCCCGAAGGCTTCAACTATGAAATGTTCCTCGACGAAAAGGGCGAGAAGATTTCGAAGTCGAAGGGCAATGGGCTCAGCCTTGAGCAATGGCTGACCTATGGCTCGGACGAGAGCCTTGCCTTTTACATCTACCGCGAGCCGAGGAAGGCCAAGTCGCTGCACATGGGGGTTATCCCGCGTGCAATCGACGATTATTGGCAGTTCCGCGCCAATTATGCCGATCAGCCGGTCGAGCAGCGGCTCGGCAATCCGGTGCATCACATCCACAATGGCCCGCCGCCCGCCGAAGCGCTGCCGGTGACGTTCGGGCTGCTGCTCAACCTCGTCGGCGTGATGGGCGCGCAGGCGACGCGCGAGCAGGTGTGGGGCTATCTCGTCAATTATGTCGCCGATGCTTATCCTGCGACCTACCCGGCGCTCGACAATCTGATCGACAAGGCGCTGGCGTATAACCGCGATTTCGTCGCGCCGACGCTACAGCGCCGTGCGCCCGAGGGGGTGGAGCGTGCCGCGCTCGAAGCGCTCGATGCCGAATTGGCCAAGCTCGCGCCTGAGACGTCAGCGGAGGATATCCAGAACATCGTCTATGAAATCGGCAAGACCGGCGGATTCGAAAGCTTACGCGACTGGTTCAAGGCGCTGTACGAAACGCTGCTCGGCACGAGTCAGGGTCCGCGCATGGGCAGCTTCATCGCGCTTTACGGGATCGAGAATTCGCGAAAGCTGATCGCCGAGGCATTGGCAGTATAAATCCTCCCCCCGGAACGGGGGGAGGTGGCGGCCGAAGGCCGACGGAGGGGGCCGTGCCACAGGCGGTTCGCTTGCGGCCCGACCCCCTCCACCATGCTGCGCATGGTCCCCCTCCCCCCGTTCCAGGGGGAGGATTTTTGCTCACTTCGCCTGGATGAACGGCAGCGGGCCGCCGCCGCCGGTATAGGTCGGCAGCTTGCCGTCCCATTTTTCGACCGCGCGCAGGTTGACGATCTCGGGGTTGGTGCGGATGGCCTCTGCTTCGACCTGGATCGCCTCGGCATCGCCGCGCGCTTTCGCGATGCGCGCGTCGGCATTGGCCTTGGCCGTGGCGACATTGGCCTGGGCGGCGAGCGCTGCCTGTTCATTGGCGATCTTGGCGTTGATCTGCTGGAGCACGGCGTCGGGCACGACGATATTGCCCGCCCAGTATAGTTGTTCGACCTGCAAGCCGACCGGCGAGAAATAGCCCTGCACCCGGCGCAGCGCAGTCGCGATCAGCTCGCTTTTGTGCGGGCCATAGATTTCCTCGACGCCCAATTGCGATGCGCGCTCGACAATCGCGTTGCGGATCGCGTTCCGCAGCGGCCCCGAGATAATCGCGTCCATGTCGCTGCGATAGCGCGAGAACAGGATCGGCGCGCGCGTCGGGTCGACGTGATAGGCGACCGCGACATCCGCCGACAGGCCCAGCCCGTTCTTGTCCTGAAACGCGAAGCTTTCGTCGACCGTCGTCTGTTCGGTCGGCGATTTGGTCCAGGTGTAGGTGCGCGTGAACACCGGATATTCGTAGATGTTGGTCCCCGGCGGCGCGAAATACCAGCCGACTGGCAGCGATTGCGACGCGACACCGGCATCGCTGCCGATATTGTTGACGCGAATGCCGACATAGCCCGGCTGCACGCGCGCGAACGCCGTCGTCAGGAACAGCGCAACCACAGCAATCAACGCCACGACCAGACCGATCAGTCCGGCGCGGCGCATCGCGCCGAAGCGCGGCAGGGCGACATCACTCGAATAAGCCATTTTTGCTCTCCCGGCGCCCGGGCGGGAATGCCCGGTGCGCTATCCGTCCAAGCGGCGACGGAGCCAGGTGATTTCGGCGGCCATCACCACCGGGACGGCGAGCGCGAGCAGGATCGCGGCAGCAAGACCGGTCGACGTGTGCGCATTGAACAGCGCAGGCACAACGAACAGCAACAGCCACAACTGGGCAATGCCAATTGGCACCGCCACAATCCACAGGCCCACGCTCATCCGTCTTATACCTTGCTCCAATGCGCCGTTTGCACCCAAGCAATATACGCCTGTCGCAACGGAAGCGGAACGACAATCGGTCAATTTGTAGCGCTCGCACCCACGATTGCGCGCCGTGCAACTTGCGCTCCCAGCCGCAGCCGATGCCGACGCGCTCCACGATGCAACCGGTCCGGTCATCGCCCCGCGATCAATGCGTCGGTTCGGGGTCGGCCTTGGCGCTGCCATAGCCAGTCCTGAGCGCGAGCGCCTCCATCGTCATGCTCTGGACCACGATCGAGAAGACGACGACGCCAAGGGCTGCGGCAAAAATCGTTTGGCGACCGGGAAAATCGGGGATCGACAGCACCAGCGCGATCGACAGCCCACCGCGCACCCCGGCCCAGGTGAGCACGTTGTAAAGCTTGAGCGGCAACTTCTTCCCGGCCAGCATCAGCCCCGCACCCAGCGCCGACACCGTTATCCAGCGTGCCGCCAGCACCATCGCCGCCGCACTCGCCATCAGCACCAGCGCCACAGGCGACAGCTGGAGCGAAAAGGCCTTGATGCCGACCAGGAAGAACAGCACCGCGTTCATCCCCTCGTCGATCACGTGCCAGAAGCTGTGGATATAGGCGGTCGCGCGCGGCGCCATTGCGCGCTCCGACCAGTCCGATCCCATCACCAGCCCCGCCGCGACGACTCCCAATGGCCCCGACAGGCCAAGGTTGAGCGCGACGGCATAGACCAATGTCGCGCTGGCAAAGGTAATCAGCGTTTCGGTGATCCAGTCGTCGACTGCGCCCATGATCCAGACCGCCACCACCGCCACCACCAGCCCCAGCGCGATTCCGCCAACCGCCTCGATCGCGGCATGTTCGGCCAGCAGCGCGAGGTCCATATGCCCCGCCGCCCCGCCCGCGCCCGCCCCCGCAGCATAGGCGAGCAGCGCCTTGAACAGCACGACCGCGACGCCATCGTTGAACAAAGCTTCGCCCTCCAACTGCGCCTGCAGCCCGGGTTCAAGATCGGTCCGCTTGGTCATTGCCAGCACCGCGATCGGATCGGTGGGCGTAATCAGCGCGCCGAACACCAGCGCCCAGCTGAGCGGCATTTCGATCCCGAGCAGCCGACAGCTGCTCCAGAACGCCAGCGCGATCAGGATGGTGGTGATCACCGTGCCGATCAGCGCGAGCGCGCCGACTGCCCAGCCGCGCCCGATCAGCGCCGCCACATTGACGTTCATCGCGCCCGCAAACAGCAGATAGGCGAGCAAGATATTGAGCACGAGATAGGGGAAATCGATCTGCTGCTCGATCGAGCCGAA
>JAIETY010000098.1 GCA_019744885.1 Sphingomonas sp. | reverse complement strand
CCCTTCGTCTAAGGGTTAGGACGCGGCCCTTTCACGGCTGAAATACGGGTTCGAATCCCGTAGGGGTCACCAAAGACTCAAATCGTCCGGGGGACGATTTGTGCTTTGGTGACGGGAGCGAACGGCGACCTCACCAAAGACTCGACCTGCCCGGACGCCGATGTGTCTCTAAGGTGACGGGAAGCGCCAGCGCCCTCACCGACCGCGCCATCACGATCCGCTCGAAACGCGCGCTTGGCGATGGCTGTGGCCGCGCGAAAGGTGTCAAAAGTCACGACCATCCCAGGGGGGTGGCCATCGCCACGCCCGCGCGCGGCGAGTCGGGTTCGGTTGTCAAAGAGCGCGCGGTGATCGTTGCAGAGGTTTTCCGACATTGGAAGGGGTACGCATTTAATGCACTGTCACCGTAACTCTGGCGTGCTCGATCCTGCCCGCGAGAGCGTATTTGGTATCTTGGCTGCCCACTACGTCTATGATTTTATCACCTAGACCACGAAAAAATCCAAGGCTGCACAGTATTGCAAACATTACATTTATTATAACGAGACAAAAATACAGGAATATATTTTCCCATTATCCTTCTATCAAAAATGTTTGTGCCACACGTTCTGCATTTAATCTGTGATCCATATAATGCAAGTGAAGCAAAAATCGCTATCTCAATGAATCCTGTATAAAAAGGGAGTTGATAGTAGCTATCAAAAATAAAAATTACAAAAATAATCTGAATAAGGAATATTATTAACTTTACACAATATGTATTCATTTACAATTTACCTTATACTGCGCTCCGCTTGAATATGATCCATTTATCGCAAATCCAGCGGCGGAATTACGGTGACGAATTACGGTGACAGTGCACTCAATTGACAAGTTAAAGCGCATTCTTTAGCCAAAAAAAGGTGGCCCGGCTTGCTCGATATGTGGTGCCCGGGGTGCCGCACCATGTAACTCAGCGGGGCAACGGACGGCAACAGACCTTCTTTGAGGCGGCGGACTATGCCGCCTATCGTGATCTGCTGGCTGTGCAGTGCGCCGCGCACGGGGTTGCCGTGTGGAGCTGGGTGCTGATGCCAAATCACGTTCACCTGATCCTGGTTCCCGATCATGTTGATGCCCTGCGCGCCGCACTCTCGAAGGTGCATCGTGCCTATGCCGGGCGCATTCACGCGCGAGCGGCGGACGGGTCATTTCTGGCACCCGCCCGTCACGCGCGCACGCTCGACCATATGCGCACACACCGGGTTGAGCGAAACATAGCGCACCAGCCCGGGGTCAGGCCGGCGCCCCACCCACCACGGCCAGCACTTCCCCTGCAATCTCCGCCGCGATCGCCTCGGGCGTCCGCATCGCCCCGTCCGCCCCTGTGCCGTCCGCCACCGTGCGCACCGTTACCCAGCGGCCCAGTACGCCAGCCGCCGCCATCGCCGCATAATTGTCGCGCACGCGGGCTTGCAGCGCGAGATCGGCTTCATGCTCGTCATAGCTGCGGTCGGTGTAGCTGCGCTGGCGCTTGCGCAGGATCAGGTCGCGCGCGACCGCTAGCGGGGTGTCGAGATAGATCGTCAGCCCCGGCGCGGGCAGGCCGAACTGGCCGGTTTCGAGCCGCACGATCCAGTCGATCAGCGCGGGCACTTCCTCGGGCGGCATCTTGGCGGCCTGATAGGCGATGTTCGACGCGATGTAGCGATCGAGCACCACCAGATCATGCGCTGCGGCGAGCGTCGCCAGATGCGCCGCTGATTCGAACCGGTCGAGCGCGTAAAGCACGGCGGCGGCGTGCGGCGTCAGCTCGCGCGGCAGCCGTCCGGCGAGAAAATCGCCGATCACATGCCCACCCACGGTATCGCCATAGCGCGGGAAGGACAGCACCGTCGCCGTCAGGCCCGCCGCTTGCGCCAGCGCGACCAGATTGGCCGCCGCCGTCGCCTTGCCCGCGCCATCCCCGCCTTCGATCGCGACGAGCAGCGCCGTGCGCGGGGGAGGCGAAGGGTGCGGCATCAGCTTAGCGTCAACGCCCTATCGCGCGAGGGGTGGAGCGGGTGAAGGGAATCGAACCCTCGTCGTAAGCTTGGGAAGCTTCTGCTCTGCCATTGAGCTACACCCGCAAGACTATGAAAAAGCGCGTTTTTCATGCAACGCCGTCGCGTCGGTTGACAGTTGGTTGACAATCCCCTGCCGCGCTGCGCTCCGCCCACTGCACGACGACGCGCTGCACGTCAACATAGACCGACCGAATCCGCGCGACGCGATCGGGCGCCCACGCAAGCGCCGCCGCGATTTGTGCGTCGGTCCAGTCGAGCTGCATCATCAGCTTCGTCGCGAACGTGCCCCGACAATCGTGAAGGTGCTTTTTGCGCCCATCGTCGTGGACAATGCCCGCCGCGTCGCGGGCGCGAATAACACTGTTGCCGAACCCGTCGCCATCGGGATGCCAGGCCACGCCGTGGCTATTGACCAGGACCGTATCGACGCCAGCCTTGCGCGGTCGCGAGCGCAGTTCGTCGAGCAACCGCCGCAAATCACCAACGATCGGCACGGTCGCTATGCGCCGCTTTCCCCGGCTGCTTTTCAGCGCCTTTCTGACGATCGCGTTGAGGCCGATTTCTTCCCATGTCAGCGCGACCAGATCGGCGCGACGCAGGCCGGTGAGGCAAGCGAGCCGCACGCCGTCCATCACTGCCTGTTCGGCGTGCTTGGCGAGCTTGGCGAGGTCGTCGTCGGTCCAAATAATCTCGGCACGATCGCCGCCGCGATAGAGCTTGGGAATCCCCGCGGCGACGTTCACATTGACCCGCGCGCGCAGCCTTGCCCATTCGAGCAGGTGACGCAGCACTGTGATTTGATTGTCGGCCTTCCGGGGCTGCGTCGCCGCTTCGTCGCGCCATGCGATCACCTTGCGCACCATGCGGGGGTCGCTCCAGATCGCAATGGGCACCCGGCCCCACTTGGCTTCGATGCGATCGACGATGATCGACCAGTTGCGACGCGTCGACGTCGCCAGCGCTTTCCACTCCGGCGACTGGCGATAGTCGGCAATCAGCCCGCCGAGAGTGTCGGGCCGTACCTTTCGGCTCCGCTGCACCGCCTCGTCATAGCGCGCGCGCATAGCGTCATCGAGCACGGGCCGAGTTCCGCCGACCTTCACCATGATTTGCGGCCCGCCGCGCCACGCATAGACATACCATCGCACCGGCTTGCCCGGCTTCTTAGACTTTTTGGGGTTGATGTAGAGCCCGGGCAGTTCGATCAGCGTCATATCAGCCCCGCCGCTTCGAGCCGTTCAAAGTCGTCGCGCCACGGCTCACGCTGCGCGCGTGCTTCCGACAGCCTGATTTCCCCTTCGCGAGATACCGCGATGCTCGCCACGTCCAAGCCGGACGCGCGCGCCGCTGCGATCACGCGTTGCAACTCGGCAGCACTGGGATAGGGCGCGCGGCGTGGCATTAGCCGAACCGGCGCTCAAACGGCCACACACGCACGAGATTGAGCAAAATGACAAACTTCGGCATTTGCTCCAGGTCAGGCCGATCCTCAAAGCCAAAGCTGCGTGTCAGGTTCCAGAACCCGGAATCTGAACGGTAGGCGTAGAGAGAGTCGGGCGAATGAACGAACAGGGAGCCGAGCTTGTACTTTTCTACTTGACCGGGCGACAACATCTTCGCCTTTTCGGCTAAGGACTCATACTCCCCTGCAGTCATATGCCCTAGATCGACTAGCCCCCTACAGTTATCGCCATCGGGGTCTTCTACGATGTCACACAGCTCAAAGCTCCAACGCGAAGGCGCATCGACGCGTCGGAATAGTTCGGCGGCAGACCGGGCCTGTTCTGCAAGCCAGCCCAGCGCTGCGATAGGCAAGCCCGCATCGCGCGCAATCGACAACATTGCGGCAATCACGACTTCGGTCCGATCAAAGGCCCGATGATGCCCGCGACCGCCCGATTGCTCGATCGGTCGAAGCACTCCCTGCTTTAGCCAAAAGGAAAGCACGTCGTTCGGCACTTGGGCCATGAGCGAAAGATCGCCGCGCGAGTAGGATTCGGATTTCATGGCCAACCCCTTAAAGGTCTAACGAACCTTTGTAAAGGTCCTATAGACTTCCGCCACAGCTTTCCGGGTCGCATGCATGATCGTCGACCGCTAAATCCGGGTCGGCACATGGGCATCCCGGCCCGTCGCGTTCGTGCGGGTGGAATTCATCCTCGGCGCGTGGGTCGCCGTCCATTTCGTCGCCGTCCGGCTCGCGATCGGCGTCGCCATCGGCCATGTCGAGCAGGTCGATTGCGACCTCGATAAAACCCTCCAGGGCGGCGCGATCGAAGCGCGCGAGCAGCCGCGAAACTGCGGACTGGGGCACCGGGGCGAAGCTGGCGCGACGATGCGCGGGCGTGATAGGGGCGTAAACAGCCATCATCGATCCTTCCGTGATCGGTTGCGGTTAGAGCCGATGCGAGGGGCCTAATCCTTGCATCGGCTCGCCTTTCTGGTATCAGTAACTTATGAGCGGGTCAACGCCTGATACCAAAAACCCCGGCGGGCGCCCGCGTACCGGCGTCGGCACGCCGGTGATGCTTCGCCTACAGCCCGACCAGCTCGCGGCGCTCGACCGCTGGCGCGAAGCGCAAGAGCCGCTGCCGACGCGGCCCGAAGCCGTACGACAGTTGCTCGCCGATGCGCTTGCACGGCAAACCTAGCCCAGTTCCCTATCCTTCGAACGGAATCGCGCCGCCTGCGCGCCAGCGACGCTGGCCGCTGCGATGCCGGGTGCGCGCTCGGTAACGACAAGATGCGCGCCCTCGATAACGCGAGCATCGAAAAAGGGGCTTGCCTCAATTCGGATCAAGGCGCCCCCGCCGCCGTTTGGTGTAACGCTGATTCGCTCGTTCGCTGAAACCCGCGCGCGGGGGATACCGTTGACCGAAAGGATGTTGCGGTCGATGCCGCCAATCCCGCCCGCCATGAAGCTGCCGCCTTGGGCAAAGCCGGGGATAAGGCCGTGAAAGATGCTTAGTCCAACGCGCGCGTTACCAATGCCCCCATCGCCAGCAACAAGGCCGGTTCCTGCGCTGCGCCCGCCGCCAAAAAGGCCGGACAGCGCATTGCCGAGCGGCTCAATAATCGTGCGCTGAATCGCGATGCGCAACAGATCGGCAAGGATTTGATTGGCGACATTGTTGAACACGTCGCCCAGGCTTTTCGTGCCCGCGATGGCTTGCGCCAGTCCGTCATTCAGGGCGCCCAATCCGTCCACAGCGACGCGCTGATAGGCTTCGTTCAGCTCGGCGGCATTCTTCGGCAACTGGTCAAGATATTGCGCCAGCGGCCCCATATTCTGCTTGTCGATGCGCGCGGAGTCTTGTGCCTTTGCCAAGTCGAGCCGAGCGAGCTTTGCTTCCTCAATTTGGGTGTCAATCTTCGCCGCGCTCTTGATCGCGATCATCGACTGAAGCTCGAAGCGCTCCTTTTCATATTGAAGATCGAGCAGCTTCTTTTCGATCGCGCGGCGCTCTTCCGCCGTGCGCGCCATGTCGAGCTGGTACCGCAGATCGTCCCTTTCCGAGTCAATCTGCGCGGTGATCAGTTCAAGGCTCTGGCGCTGCAAATCGGCGTCGCGCTGCTGGTCGATCGCGATCTTTTCTAGGCGCTGATTTTGGTCATATGTGGCGAGCAATGTTTTCGCCCGCGCCGCCGTTAGATCATGCGCTCGAATCCGATCCTGCAATTCCGAAGCATAAGCTTCGCGGTCGAGCGCGAGCCGCGCTTTTTCAAGGTCCGCGCGCTCGCCCGCGTTTTGCGTCAGCGCCAGCTTGTCCGATAGTTCACGATCCTGAAGGCTGGCCAGCTCGCGCGCGAAGCGAAGGTCGTCGCGCGCGCCACGTTCGGCGCTGCGATCAACGCGCGCCGATCGACGGCCGCCGCCGCCGCTCAGGTCTAACGGCGTTGCCGGACCAAGCCGGACGCGGGGCCGCGCCTTCGAGTCGGTCGCTGCTTTGCGATCAAGCGCCAATATGTCGTTTTTCTCAGCGACCAACCGTCGATACTCGGCGTCGAGTGCCCCGGAATTAGGATTAGGGCCACCGAATACCGCAGTGCCTCTGGCAGTCGACGCGCGCGCATATTGGTTTGCCACAAGGCGCTGGTTCACGTCCTCCAAAAGAGATTGGCGCCCCGACGATGACGATAGCAGTGCGGCCTTGCCGTTCTGGTCATCGCCAAAGCGATACCGAGCCAGGTTGATGAATTCGACCAGCTTCGACGAACCCCGCGTCGCCACGTCGACAAGCCCCTGCCAAGCTTGTGCGAGATTGATGATCGCGTCCGCATTCTCGCTAACACGCTTCGCGATCTGCGCTTCTAGCACCTTGTTGACCGCCGCGATCTTGTCGGCGGCATCGTCGGCGCGCTGGATGTCTTCCGACGATAGAATAATGCCAAGGCGCTCCGCAGCGTCGGCAAGGTCTTGCACTCCCTGCGATCCGCCCGAAAGCAGCGTATCGAGCCGTTGCCCGATCTTGCCGAAAAGCTCGACCTCGATAGCTGCCCGGTGCGCGGGATCGGGGATCCTCGCCAGCCCTTCGGCAATGAGCGGAATCACATCGCCCGCCGTCTTGCCATTGATCTGGTCGAGCGAAATGCCGAGCGCGTTGAAGGCCGCGATCTGGGCCTTCGATCCGGCCTCTGCCTTGCCAAGCGACAAGGTCAGCTTCGCCAGCCCCTTGTCCATATCCTCTTGCGCGATACCGACCTGCGTCGCGGCATAGCGATAGACCTGAAGGTCTTTGGTCGTGACGCCGAGCTGCTGCGCGACTTCGCCGAGCGAACTGGCATATTCAAGCGCGCGCTGGGCAACGCCGCGAAGCTGGTCGAGCGCGAGCGCGGCGCCTGCCACCTTCAGGGCATTGGTCAGCCCCGATAGCGACTTTTGCATCTTGGCGACGTTGGCCTCGGTCTCCGCGCCCGCCTTTTTGAGCGCGACGTAGAAGCTCTGCGATTCGAGCGTGAGCGACGTGTAGAGACTGCCAACTTGTGTGCCACCGGGCATGGGAGCGCCTTTCGATTGGGAAGGTGGCGGCAACTGATAGCCGCCTATGCCGGGTGGCCCGCGCCACCCGGCATGCTCCGCTTAGGGCTTGATCTTGAGCAGCTTGATCGCATTCGTGTCGAGCGGGGCGCCGCCCACACGGCGATAGAAATAGAGCTTGGTCCAGCCCTTCCGCGTTACATTGTCTCGAATGAGCTTCATGCCGATCCGGTCAACGATGGCATAGCCCCGCCGCCAATTACCGAACGCAATCGGAAAGGCGTTCGCAGCAACATCGGGCATCGACTCATCAATCCCCACGGGATAGCCGAGCAGCATATTCGGGGCGCCCATTTCGAGGCCCTGTTGCCAAATGAAGCGGCCCTGCCCGTCCTTCAGGCTGCGCACATAGCCCTCGGTCGTGCTGTTCATGATCCAGCCGACACCCGGACCAGCGCGATAGACGGCGCGCAACGGGGTGAGAAGGTTGAGCAAATCGGTGTCGACGATCGCGCCGCTATTCCCGCTAAGTACGTGCTGCAACGTACCGAAAGCGCGGCTCGCGTCGCCTGTGGTTGCAGTGGGCAACGTCAGATAGCCGCGCGGCTTCTTGACACCGTTGCCCGACACAAATGCATTGCCTTCTTGCAGGTTCATTTCCGAAACCAGATCGTCCATCAGAAACTGCTCGAGATCGAAAGCGCTGTCCTCGAGCACCTGATTGGTGAGCGACGGCATGGCCATCAGCTCTTCCGGGACGATCTCCACCCTACCAAGCGCCGGCGTGTCGGTTTCCGCACGTTCGTCGAGTTCCCCGACCCAGGCACTTTTGCCGCCGACCAAGGTGATGATCTTTTGCCAGCTACTGTGGCCGCTCGAAATGGTCGCGACCGTTGCCCAGCGCCGAAGCGGGGGCAAGGTGCGCAGCAGAGGAAGGATGGATTTGTCGAGTTCCGGCGAAATGGTGTAGCCGCCGTCGGGATTTGAGCCGCTCTCCATCTGCCGAGCAGCCGAAGGACGGCCGAGCATCTGCGCCAACACTTCGCGACGAACGTCCGCCGAAAGGCCAAGGCCGCGCTCGCGATTCTGCATCGAATTTTCCAAGTCAGCGCCGCCGCCCATCCGCAGCGCGGCAAGCGTGCTGGCCTGCGCGCTGAACGCGTTTTCGAGCGTCGAAAGCCGATCATTGTGACGCGCTTTGAAATCTTCGAACCCGTCGTTGAGCTGGCGCGCCAGTTCGGCCGCACTGATAGAATTCGCGCGCGGCGCCATCATCACGGCACGGGGCGCATGGGCGGAAAGAGCAGCAGCCGAAACAGCCGACAGGAAAGGCAAATTGCGCATCTGAAAGGTTCCTCAAGTGAATATCACTCTCGGACCATGCGACGCCCGAATTGGCGAAAAAACCGGTTTACGCCAACTTTCTCACAGATGGCGCCGGTATCGCGCGGCCAGTTTCGCCGCGAGTTGGTTGATCGCGAGCGCGTTTTCGGCGTCGCGCTCGGCAGGTGAGGGATAGCGCCAATCGCGGGCGTTCATGGCAGCTTCGCGAAAGCTGGCGAGCATGGCGCCGGTCGCGACCAACGGGTCGATTGCGAGCCGCGCGATTGGGTCGTTGGCTAGCGCCATCAGCAAATTGGACAGGTGCGCATCACCGCGCTGGTCGACGTGCTCGACAACGGCAACCGCGACGCGCTGCGCGATCATTTCGGCGCGTCGCGACGCCGACAGATCAGCGGGGAGCGCCGCCGCCGCGATGCGGACCAGCTCGGCCTCGACCACGGGACGCGCGGGGCGCGCCATCGCCATCACGGGGCCGACGATCGGCGCGCGCATCATGCGCGGAAAACGATCAGGCCCGCGTTGCAAAGCGCGCGCCAGGCCTCGCGCCGCTGCGTTCGGGTCAGATATCCCGACAACGCGAGGTCGAATTCCCGGACAGTCATCGGGGGTTCGAGTATCTCCGACATATCATCCGATGGCTCGGCGCGGGGTGGCGGCATATCAGCCATTGGCCATCACTTCCCGCTCCATACAATCGGCAAAGTTGCGGAGCCACTCGACCGCCTCAATCGGCGGCAAGCCCGCGACTTCGAGCAGATCGAATGTCGTCAGTGCGCTGGCAATCGCCGAATCGATTGCCTTCACCCCCTGCTGCCCGAACAGCGCGGCGCATTGAAGGTTCGCTTGGCGGCACCTGTTGATGATCAATCCAACGCTTTGGGGATTATCGGCCATTGTTCGTCTCCATTGGCAGGGGAAGCTGGCGCGCGGCGGCGCTGTCCGGGTCGAGCGTGCGCTGGTCGCGCCAGTGCTCGCGGACGAATGCCGCCGCCGCCTCCAGGTCGAGCTGATAAGCCTTGCCGTACCGCCCGCGCTCGATAACCGGGAAGTCAGGACGCGCCGCAATGAAGCGCTGAAGCGTGGGCAGGCTCGGCATGTCGGGGATGGCGCCAAGGTCCGCAAGCGTGCCGATCGTCATGCCGCCCCCCGTGGTAAAATAACGGGCCACTGAAACCCCTCGGAGCGCAACCCTTCAATCGCCCAAGTCTGGCGTCGATAACCCCGCCTTGCGCCCCGTGTGGCGTTGATCTGCGCCCCGACCAAGCCGAGCGCCGCCGCCCCCGCCGAGCGCGCCAGCCAAGCCCCTATCCCGACCCCAGCCCCCAGAATTTCACCCCTGCGAGGAAAAAACCCCCGAATGGCGGGGTGAGCGGTTGGCAGGCGTTCGCCTTTCCGAAGTTTTCGCCACCCCCCCGGTGTCGAGCGCGGCGCCAGCAGCAGGGGGAAGGGACAGGGGGACACCCCCTTTAGGGGGGGGTGTCCCCTGTCCCGCCCCCCGAATGCGCCGG
Organism: Sphingomonas sp.; assembly: GCA_019744885.1. Lineage (GTDB taxonomy): Bacteria > Pseudomonadota > Alphaproteobacteria > Sphingomonadales > Sphingomonadaceae > Sphingomonas. The sequence continues at coordinate 44,469 of JAIETY010000098.1, read as the reverse complement.
GACATTTGTTGAAAGTCACAGGACATTGTCAGGTTGTCCCGATAGGTCAGGATCACGGACCAATCGCACTTGGTCCGATGATATCTCAATAATTCCAACATCTTGCAGCCTTTTTACTGCACGCGACACAGCCTTTTTCTTGGCGTCGTGCGTGCCATCGCCCGCCGAGTAGATGCGATCACGCCACGCTTGGAGTGGGACGGAGGGGGACATTTCAGCCTGTCCCGCCGATGTCCCGATGTCCCGCGCGAGTGTGCGCAGTTGGTCGAGCGCCCTGCGATCGGCGTCGCTTAGTCGCTCGGATAGAGCCTTTTGCGCCCCGCTCGCGCCGGTGGGATCGACGACGCACGAAAGGATAGCTTCCCCTTCGTCGTCGCGCCCAACAGTCGATTGCTTGAGCACGTAGCGGAACGGCTCCACGTCCCCGCCATCTTTGATCGCCGCGACCTTGCCCTCGCAAAGCCCCGTGTCGAATTTCTGGACCTCGATTGCGCAATCCACCGCGCCGAGCAGCGCATTGGATCCTCTCATCCCTCGGTCGCGGTCCTTCCCGCTATGATGCACGAGCGTCACATGGGCGCCGGTCACGCGCTGCAATTCGCTGGCGTTGCGAACGAGCACGTTCATGTCCCGCGCCCGATCTTCGTCGCCGCTGCCAATCATGCGCGCCAGCGTGTCGAGCACGATCAACCCTATCGGCGCGCCCATGCGCTCGGCAATCGCGCGCAGATCGACCAGCAGCGCGTCCAGGTCGTCGGTGCCATCGAACAGATTGACCGCGCTCGGCACAAAGGCGAAGCGCGGCGACGGCGGCGCCTCGCGCTCCAGCCGCCAAGCCTTCATGCGCTGGCGCACGCCGAGCGCGCCTTCGCCCGCGATATAGACCACCCCGGCCTCGCGCGTGCGATGGCCAAACCATTCGCGACCATGCGCGACGTGAAAGGCAAAGTCGATCGCGAAGAATGACTTTGAGCTCTTCGGCGCGCCGTACAGCACCGACAGCCCGCCCTCGACTAACACGTCCCGCACAAGCCAGCGCATCGGCGCGCCGTCATCTTCGGCGCCGTCCCAAACGATCGGAAACCGGCTGGTCAATGCGGGTGCCCATTCCGGCGCGGCCTTGGCCAGGTCGAGCAATTGCAGCGCATCGCCGCCCGCGTCGAGCCAATCGCAGACATCGCCCTTGCGCGGCACGCCGTCGAGCGCGAGCAGCTTCACACTTGCCGCTACCCCGCGCAGCGACCGCGCGACCGCATCGGCGTGCGCGCGGCCTGCGTCGTCATTGTCGGGCAGGATCACGACATTGGCGCCGCGAAGGAAAGCGCCCAAGTCATCACGCCACTTGCCCGCGCCGCCCGCATTGCACGTTGCGACCAGTTGCTCGGTCGCGAGTCGATCGGCGTCCTTTTCGCCCTCGACAATGAACACCGTTTCGCCGCGCGTCGCCGCCTCGAGCACGTCGGGCAGTCGGTACAGCAACGGGCGAATGCCGCGCGTGCTCCAATCCCAACCGCCCCGCCCGTCGGGTTTCCGCTGCCTGAAATCCTTCGGCGCGTACCGCAGCACTTCGAAGGCGAGCGCCCCGCCTTCGTCGCAATAGCGATACGCCGCAACCGGCTCGCCAAGCCGCCCTGTCTTAGACGGCTCGGCGTCAAGAGCTGGCACGGCATCGGGGAAGGTTGCGCTAAGCCATGCCAGCGCGTCCCGCTTGTCGCCGCCGCGCTCGCGCCGGATCAGGTCGAGCACGCCGCCGCCCTTTTCGGCTTCGTGATCGTACCAGGTCCCGGCGTCCTTCCCCGCGACGACGATCGACAGACTACCGCGCCCGCCGAATCGCAGTTCGTCGCGCGTCGATCGCTCGGCGTTCGGCTCACCCAGCAGCGCGCGCGCCACCGGCCCCGCCAGCGCACCAAAGTCGATCGTCGCGCTCACAAGCTAAGCGGTTGACAGCACCGCGCTAAGCTATTGAGTGAATTAGGTCGCTTTTCGCGAGAGTTGACAGCGAAGGCCGCAGATTTGCGTGGTTGTGGCCAGCTTGGGAAGCTTCTGCTCTGCCATTGAGCTACACCCGCATATCCGGTGCCAGCCGGTGCCGCTTGCGCGCGGATCGGCCCGGGACTGGCCGAGCGCCTTTGGCACATCCGCCCGCGCTGGGTCAATCGGGGAGGACCGCCGCCTGCCACGCGCAAGCGGCGGTCCCTGCCGCGATCAAAAGCGCAGCTTGATCGCGCCGCGATAGCTCTGGTTCTGCACGTCGCTGCGCGCTGCCGTGGTGTCGGCTGACAGCGACAGCTCGATATTGCCGGCGGTGTAGGTGATGCCACCGCTTACTTCGAACCAGTTGCGGTCGATGCTCGCGAGCAGGAAGCGCGCATTCGGCCCGCTGCCGCCCACGAAGTTCGCGAAAACGCTGTCCGGGCGCTGCCTGTCGAATTCATGGACGTAATTGGCTGAAACGAACGGCTTGAACGCGCTGTCCTTGGATCCGGTGAAGTTGAGGCCGGCGCGGCCCTGCACCGACGACAGGTCGGCGCGGGTAAAGATCAGCGCGGGGCCGCCACCGGTTTCGGCAACCCTGCCGAAATCGACGAAGTTCGACCGCACCGACACGCGCGGTGCGACGTTGAAGAAGCCGAGCGCGATCGTGTTCTGGAACCCGACTTCGCCGCCAAGCGCGAACGCGGCCTTGTTCGCGACCAGCCGATAGCTGGTGCCAACGAAGCCAACGTTGCGGATCGTCGACGAATCGAACAGTCCGGCATTGACTTGCCCGTCCATTGACCAGCCGCCGCCCAGTTCGCTGCGCGCATAGAGCGTGCCCTGATACAGGCTGCCGCGCGCGCTCTGGGCAAAGCCGGTCACATTGCCTCTCAGCTCGGTGTAACCAAACGACAGGCCGATAATGCCGTCGCCCAGGTCCTTTTCGATACCGCCGACGATGAAAAAGCCATTGAAGCGATCACGCGCGCCGACGGGGGTCAGCAGCCGTCCCGGTGCGCTCGACCCTTCGACATAGCCGCCGGCCAGATAGACGCCGATGTCATCGGGCAGATTGGCCTTTTGCACGCGGGTCTCATTGCTGTCGCTCTGCACGGGCTGGCCGCCATTGAGGCTCGCCGCGCTGGCGGCGGCGACCTGAATCGGCTGACCGATCACCGCGATCGTGCCGCCATGCGACACCGACGGATCGAACTGTGCAAGCCGGTCGCGGTGGAAGCGCGCGTTGTTGTCGACGACCGTCGTCGCCATGCCGCTGAGCAGCGCTTCGCTGCGCGGCGCGAGACCATCGAGCGTCGCCCGGATCGTCGCCGCATTCTGCAAGTCGAGCGGGCCGTAGATCGCATCGAGCGTGCCTGCATTCACCCGGTTCTGATCGAGCAGCTGCGCATAGCTTTGCTGCACCGGCGAGCCGTCAACGACGTTGCGGTAGAGCCCCGGCGTAATCGTGACCTGCACTGTATTGGCGGTATAGGTCAGCGTCGGCGTCAGGATTGCGCTAAGCGCACCCGGTGTCGCAAATCGATTGGCGGTGAAGCCGTTCTGCGCGGTCAGGATCGTGTAGGTGTTGCCCGCACGCAGCGTCGGCGCCGAAAAGCTGAAGTTCAATCCGCCGCCGAGATCGGCGACGCCGTCGTTCGGATTGCCGTTCGATACAACGGCGATCCGGTCAGACGTGCCGCTCGCGCCCAGATCGACCAGATAGCTGTTGCCCGATGTCAGGCTGACATTGCCGCGGAACGTGAGCGTGCCGATCGATCCGGCATTGCCCGACATGCCGGGCGAGATCACGCCAAGCAAGCTGGTGAAGAACCGCGCGGTGATCGTGCCGGTGCCGTTGAGGCCGCCGACCCGCAGGAAATAATCGCCAGGCGTCGTCAGGCTGCCGTTGACCTGCAGCGTGCCGATCGTCTGCGTCACGTCGATAAGGCTGGTGAGCGAGCCACCCGCGTCGATGTTGAGCCGCGCGCCCGCGCCGTTGAGCGTGAACCGGTCGATCGTCACCGCCGTGTTCAGCGTGGTGGTGCCGGTGGCGGCGAGCGTCACGTCGAAATAGCGGCCGATCGCGCCGGTAGTGCGGACCGGATCGACGTTGTTCGGCACGAAATTGGTCGCGCCCGGCAGGCCGTTGGCGATCGTTGCCGGCGGCAGCGCGGCGGTAGGCTGGGTGGCCTGGCTTGCGAGCACGGCATCCGATCCCGTCCCGAGCACGCCGGTCCCCGGCTGGCTGCCCGGTGCGGCCAGCGTCAGGCTGGCGCGACCATTGGTCAGTTCAGCGACGCCGTCGGTGCCGATCGGGTTGCTGTTGACCGTCTCGACATTGGTGCGAACATCAAGGCAATCGCTGAGCGTCGTGTTCTGGAAGCAGATCTGGCCGAACGCGCCGCTGACGTTGGTGGTGCCACCGCCCGGGTTATTTGGCACGCCGTTGACCAGCTGACCATTGGGGCCAATGATCTGGTAATTGGGATCGACGCTGGTGACCCAGCGCGTCGGATCGGTCCAGTTGCCATCGCCTGCAACCGCCGTGACATAGCGATACGGATTGTTGGCCGCGATATAGTCCCAATAGAGGTATAGCGGCTGGTAGAAGCTGTTCGAGCCATAGCCCTGGCTCGGCTGGCCGTTGAAGAACCGGCTGAAACCGCCCGACAGCACGCCGAGCACGACCTGCCGCGCAAAAGTGCGGTCGAGAATCAGCGGCCCGCCCGAATCGCCAGGCGCGGTGCCGCCTTCATTGGGCAGCGCATTGTCGCGGAAGCTGTTGAAGTCGAAACGGCTCGCCGCCGCCGTACCGCGGCGGGGATCGTCGAAGTCGATCCAGTAGAGATTCTGCGGCAGCGGCCCGGTGGCCGAGCCGAAAATGAAATTCTGGAAAGTGTCGAGCGAGGTCAGGCCGCCGAGCGTGTTTTCGGCGATACGACGGCGAAAATCGATACCTCCATTGGCGCCGGTTTCACCGGTGCCGTTGTTGCCATAGCCGGTGATGTTGACGCGATAGCCGGTGCCCGCCGCGCCGATCGTGGCCGGCGCAGGCAGCGGCGAGAGCAGCAGCGCCCAGGTCGGGATGCCGACTGCCGGGCGATCAAGCGTGCCGAGCGCGATATCGGCGTAGAGGAAGCCGTTGCCCGGCTCGGTCGAGCGCGGATTATAGACGACCTGGTTCAAATTGTAGAGGAACGTCGCCGGGTTGCTGCGATACTGGTTGGCGCCTGCAAACAGCCACTGCTGCAACGCCGACAGGTTGTTGTTCGAAAAACCGATGCTGACGGCGGTACCGGTGCCACCGGGTCCGGCGCGGCCATAACTGGTTGCCGCAGCCGAATTGACGCAGTGCGCGGCGAACAACACCGTGCGCGGGTTGATCAGCGATGCCGTGCACAGCCCGATCGCGCCGCTGCCATTGCCGGTGTCAACGACGATCTGGCCGACGCCGGTGATGTTGACCGGATCGCGCGCGGTGGTCGGCGTGCCGGGATTGGCGATCTGCAGATAGGGATCGGGCACCACCACATCGACGCGCGGGCCGCTATGCGCCTCGAGCAGCGCGCCGGCTCGATCGACGCGCCCGTCGTCGTCGGATGCAGGGGCTGCGCTTGGCACTTGCGAATCGGCGATCTGCGCCTGCGCGACACCGCCCATGGCGATACCGATACCGGCGGCGCTGGCGAGCAGATACGGGCGGAACCGGGCGACTGCGGCGGCAGTGGTGATCATGAGATACATCCCTTTTATGTCCTTCAGCGGCGGCGCTGAAAGATTGTCAGATGCCAATCCGTAATTTCTGCGACAAACAGGTCAAGGGGCGCGACCGTAAAATACGCAAATCGTTGGCAAGTGAGACTTAAATGCCACCATTAACGACGCCGCGCCCGGTTGCGCTCAAATCGGCGATCAGCCGGTCGACGACTTGGTCGACTAGCGCGGGGTCGGTCGCGCGCACCACGAAATTGGCGCCGACCTTGCCTTCGCGAAAGAAAGGATAGCTGCCGATTGCGACGCCTTCCTGCGCCCGCTCGGCCTCGCGCAACAGATCGGCGACTTCGCTTTCGGCGACCCAACAGCCGATTGTCCGCGCCACCAACGGCTTGCCGCCTTCGAGCGTGCCGGTCAGCGCGTCGAGCATCCCCGCCGTGATGTGCGGCACGCCGGCCATGATGAAGATATTGCCGATCCGGATCCCTGGCGCGCCCGACAAGCGGTTCTCGATCAGGTCGGCGCCGTCGGGCACGCGCGCCATCCGTTTGCGCGCTTCGCTCAGCCCGCCGCGCGTTTCATAATAGCGTTCGAGCACCGCGAGCGCGCGCGGGTGATGGACGACCCCTACTCCCAAAGCTTCGGCAATCGCGTCGACCGTGATGTCGTCATGCGTCGGCCCGATGCCGCCCGTGGTGAACAGATAGTCGTTGCGCGCGCGCAAAATATTGACCGCCTCGACGATGGCTTCGGTGCGGTCAGCGACAACGCGCACTTCGGCCAGACGAATGCCCTGCACATTCAGCCACACCGCGATCTGCGCGACATTCTTGTCCTGGGTTCGCCCCGACAGGATTTCGTCGCCGATGACGACGATGGCGGCAGTCCAGATGCGTTCGGTCATGTGCCTTGCGATAGAGCCAACGCGCGCCTTCGCCTAGACTGAACCTTGTGCGGTGGCCCCTCGCAAAATTGCCGCCGCTTCGCTATGTAACCGCGATGACCGACTATCTCACCGTCACCAATGCCGACACGCCGATGGCGCGCACCGGCGCGATCAAGCTCCACGGGCCGGAAGGCTTTGCGGGGATGCGCGCTGCCGGGCGGCTCGCCGCCGAAACGCTCGACATGATCGTGCCGCATGTCGTGCCCGGCGTGACGACCGGCGCGCTCGACGACATCATCCGCCGCTTCATTGTCGATCACGGCGGTGTGCCCGCGACGCTCGGCTATCGCGGCTATACGCACAGCTGCTGCATCTCGATCAACCATGTCGTCTGCCACGGCATTCCGGGCGACAAGGCGCTGAAGTCGGGCGACATCGTCAATATCGACGTCACCCCGATCCTGAACGGCTGGCACGGCGATTCGAGTCGCATGTACCTTGTCGGCGATGTGCCGCTAAAGGCGAAGCGGCTGGTCGATATCACTTATGAATGCCTGATGCTCGGCATCGAGCGCGCGCGCCCCGGCAATCATCTGGGCGACATCAGCCACGCGATCCAGCAGCATGCCGAGCGCCACCGCTACGGCGTGGTGCGCGATTTCTGCGGCCACGGCCTTGGCCGCCTGTTCCACGACGCGCCCGAAGTCGTCCATGTCGGCCGCCCCGGCACCGGCCCCGAGCTGCGGCCCGGCATGTTCTTCACGATCGAACCGATGATCAACATCGGTCGCCCCGACGTGAAGCTGCTCGACGACGGCTGGACGGCGGTGACGCGCGACCGATCGCTGTCGGCGCAGTTCGAACATTCGATCGGCATTACCGAGACCGGGTGCGAGATCTTCACGTCGAGCCCGACGGGACTGGACAAGCCGCCTTATTGAACAGTGGAGCGTCGTCAGGCGGCAGTGAAGTCAATGACGTGCAAGGCCCGGCTGCCGCCCGCAACTGCCGAAGTCGTGAGCCGACGATCGAAGGTCGCGAGCTCGCCGCCATGCGCGACTGCCAGCGCCAGCAAATAGATGTCGGTCAAATGTGCCGATGTCGGCAACCTTTGCGGATTGACTCGAAGTTCGTCCGACAGGCTGATGTCGTCGGCCCAGCAATGATGTTGTGGCACATTCTTCATGCCCACCAGACCGTTGATTGCTACTGCGGGCGAACCCACCGCATTGGCGTATCGCGGATTGCTGACGATCCGTAGCAAGCCATTTTCCGTCAGCGGGCATGTCGCCCAGCCTGACGCTGCATGGCGCTCGAACCAGCGTCGCGCGGGCCTGGTATGACTATGCTCGGGATCGACCAGCGCGATCAGGACATTGACGTCGAGCAGGTGAATCAAAAATCGTCGTCACGCAGCGCGTTGACCATCTCAAGTGTGACGACAACGCCATTTTTGCGCACAGGCAGTTGCGGGATGCCGTTCCACACTTCGGGATGATCTACGTTCGTTTCGCCGACGATCGCGTCGCGCGCTAACGCCGAAATGACGTCGCCGATGCTAGTGCGATCGCGCGCCGCCTTGGCCCGCGCGAAGGCGAGGACATCGTCGTCAATGGCAAGTGTCGTGCGCATGTCGACTATATAGCGCATCAAGCATCAAGCATCACCCTCAACGGGCGCGCCCAGCAATGTGGCATTCCCCCCGGCGCTGCCCAACAATTAAGCAACCGCAATCCCCCGCCACCCTCCGCGTCAGGCGCATTGCCGCCCGCGCGCGCATCTGGCACGATCATTGATAGCAGACAGTTATCAAGCAGCGGCGCTGCGCGCCGCGCGAGGGGGACAGAAGTGAAAAAGATCGAAGCGATCATCAAACCCTTCAAGCTCGACGAGGCCAAAGAGGCGCTGCACGAAGTCGGCGTGTCGGGCATCACCGTCATCGAAGCCAAGGGCTTTGGCCGCCAGAAGGGCCATACCGAACTCTACCGCGGCGCCGAATATGTCGTCGACTTCCTGCCCAAGGTGAAGCTCGAAGTCGTCGTCGAGGATGCGATGGCCGCGCGCGTGGTCGAGGCGATTGCGGCGGCGGCGCACACCGGCCGCATCGGCGACGGCAAGATCTTCGTGATCCCGGTCGAAAGTGCGCTGCGCATCCGCACCGGCGAGCGCGATGAAAACGCGATTTGACGCGCTGCAACATTTTCTTCCAAAGTGCGCGCGAGTTTTGAACGCGCACCCGAGTCGCATCCGCCGATTCGGTACTATCATCAGCTGAAAGGATCATTTCATGGCCAACGACCCCAGCACTATCCTGCAGATGATCAAGGACGACGAGATTGAGTGGGTCGACCTGCGCTTCACCGATCCCAAGGGCAAATGGCAGCACCTGACCATGGTCTCGTCGGTCGTCGGCGAGGATGAGCTGACCGACGGCTTCATGTTCGACGGCTCGTCGATCGCCGGGTGGAAGGCGATCAACGAAAGCGACATGATCCTGAAGCCCGATCTCGACGCGGTCTATGTCGATCCGTTCAGCGCCACCCCGATGCTGATCCTGTTCTGCGACATCGTCGAACCGTCGACCGGCGAACTTTATTCGCGCGATCCGCGCAGCACCGCCAAGCGCGCCGAGGCGTATCTGAAGAACACCGGCATCGGCGACACCGTGTACGTCGGCCCCGAAGCCGAATTCTTCATCTTCGACAATGTCCAGTTCGAAACCAGCTATGCGACGAGCTATTACAAGATCGACGATATCGAACTGCCGACCAACACCGGCCGCGAATATGAAGGCGGCAACCTCGGCCACCGCCCGCGCGCCAAGGGCGGTTACTTCCCCGTCGCGCCGGTCGACAGCTGTGTCGACATTCGCGGCGAGATGATCTCGACGATGCTCGAAATGGGCCTGCCGTGCGACAAACACCACCACGAAGTCGCCGCCGCCCAGCACGAGCTCGGCCTGACCTTCGGCACGCTGACCACCACTGCCGACCGCATGCAGATCTACAAATATGTCGTCCACCAGGTCGCGCATGCTTATGGCAAGACCGCGACGTTCATGCCCAAGCCGATCAAGGAAGATAATGGCTCCGGCATGCACACGCACTTGTCGATCTGGGACAAGGGCACGCCGCTGTTCGCGGGAAACGGCTATGCAGGCCTTAGCGACATGTGCCTCTATTTCATCGGCGGCATCATCAAGCATGCGAAGGCGGTGAATGCCTTCACCAACCCGACCACCAACAGCTACAAGCGCCTGGTGCCCGGATACGAAGCGCCGGTGCTGCTGGCCTATTCGGCGCGCAACCGCTCGGCATCGTGCCGCATTCCTTACGGCACCGGGCCGAAGGCGAAGCGCGTCGAAGTCCGCTTCCCCGACGCGATGGCGAACCCCTATCTCGCCTATGCCGCGCTGTTCATGGCCGGTCTCGACGGCATCCAGAACCGCATCCACCCGGGTGAGGCAATGGACAAGAACCTCTACGACCTGCCGCCCGAGGAACTGAAGGAAGTGCCGACGGTGTGCGGTAGCTTGCGTGAAGCGCTCGAAAGCCTCGCCGCCGACCACGACTTCCTGCTGAAGGGCGACGTGTTTTCGAAGGACCAGATCGAAAGCTATATCGAGCTGAAGATGGAAGACGTGGCGCGCTGGGAAATGACCCCGAGCCCGGTCGAGTTTGATATGTATTACAGCTATTGAGGCTTGCAGCGTCGCTGCAAGCCGCTGCCGGGAGCGCAGCGCGCCCGCCACAAGAGCTGTCGGCCGGCCTCGCTAGAGCGAGGACCGACGACGTGGCTTTGCCACGGCGTGATGCTGCGTGAGATGCAGGACGCCCGGGGTGGGAACACCCCGGGCGTTTCGCGTTTGGGGAGAGCCCTGGAGTTTCGACACTGTACCTTGACCCGTTTGTTTCGAGCGAAGTCGAGAAACAGGCCACAGGCCGTCCCCAAGCGTTTCTCGACCTCGCTCGAAACGAGCGGATGGATGGAGGCTCAAGCCAAAGTCATCCCGCCCTACCCATTGACCCGCCGCCACGCCTGCCAATCGACCGGCTCGGACGCCACCGTCCGCACCTCCTCCAGATTGATCGCGTCGAGGAACAGCACGATGTTTTGGCAATCCCACCGCGCCGACGGCACGATCATGCCATCGAAGCCCAGAAACGCCGCCGCCGCGCCGATCTCCTGCGTGCGGTCGTACAGCATCTCGCGATAGCGGCTGTCCTCGACGCCGAGCGCCCTGAGCTGCGCCATATCCGCCAGCACCAGCGTCTGCCGCGCCTTCACGGCCAGCTCGAACAGATCATGCCGCATGCGTGAGGGGAAGACCGACTGCCCCCGGCTCAGATGAAAGTTGATTTCCGCCAGCGCCCCGTCGCGCTCGGCCGCGCCATAGAGCACCGACATGTCCGCCGTATTCCAACGGCCCGCACCGCGCGAGCCGTCGAGCACGTTGCGCCCCTGCCGGACGACGCGCCACATCGTGCCGTCAAACGCCTGCCCGTCGATCGCGCCGACCAGATCGAGCAGCCGGTCGTCGAGCGCGCGCCGCCGCTCCACCTACAGATAGACCCCGCTGTCGAGCCGCTCGATCACTTCGAGCACATCGCGCGTGCGCCCGTCGACAATCAGGTCATAGGGCCGCGCGCCAGCGAGCTGCGGATGCGGCGATTGCAGCCACAGCCGCACTTCATCGGGCGCATAAAAATCCGCGAGCCGGTCGGCGACCCAGCGCAGCTGCGCCATCGCCGTCTGCTTGTCGATCGTCGGCTCCGCCTCGCCCTTGCTCCAGCGGGTGACGGTGGGCGGAGAGACGCCGAGCATATTGGCAAGGTCGCGGCCTTTGAGGCCGCCGAGCGCCTTGAGTTCAGCCACTAGGCGCGAGACGGCGGTTTCGCGCTGGGGGATGGTCGTGGCAGTCATGGGGCATCCTCTGTTCAGGCGACATTGCATTCTTATTTCATAGATACCATTCGTGAAATTTTTCGGCAATGTGACCCGCTGGAAAGCGACCCCGACTGCGGTCAAATAGGGCCAGCAGTGTGCGAGCCCTAGGGCGCCCGGGGAGGTAACAGCCTGGGCTTTCTTATGTGGTGGGGAAGACTTCCGCCATTCTACGAATTGCCCCACCCGTCCCGAAACATACCGTTCAGCAGCGGACCTTGCAGCCCGAGCCGAACTCAATCAGTGACGAAGCCCAGCAATGGCGCAAGATCGTGCTGCCAGAAGATCGCAACGCCTTGCTCTTCTTGCGATCGGCGAACGCATGTGAGATCGAACACTCCCGCCAACAAGGCTCCGGTAATCACTCTGGACCCGAACTCTCGACGCCACGTATCCGCCTTGCCCCCGACTTCACGTTGAAGTCGCTTCCACGAGTTTTTTGGTCCGTTGCTCACCTTGCATTCCAGCGCAAGCAGCCGCCCATCCTTCAGGCGAATTGGGAGATCACATTTGGCTCCGGCGACCTTGCGTTCGCGCGAGAAAGTTGCGCGAGACAATCCGTCCAGGTCATTTATCGGGCTGCGAGCAGGATCGAAAGCGAGACCTGCCGCCTTTAGCGCTTCGGACACCTCTTCTTCCTGCGCTCTTGAGGATGTTCCGCGCCTCCCAGTCTTGAAAGACTCGTAAGTAAGCAGCACTGAGGTCGAGAAAACCGCCAACTCAGCTTCCTCTGCTGTCGGCGGGCGCCCCTGCGCGACCCACGGCGCCCGACGCGCGTCTAAGACTGAGGCAAACGCTTGAGCCGTCTTTTCTGCGTGACTATTCGGGACATTCTTAAACTTCTTGCCAACCAGTGTCCAAAGATCCTCCTCACTGACTGGGGGAGCACAGAAATAGCGCAGAGTCTGCCAAAGCCCGCGCTCCGCCAGCAAAGCCTGGGCTCGGATATCGCGAAGGTTGTCCGTCATGAGCATGGCATGCTCAATCTGTGGCCGGACAATGTCCCAAGCCTTGTAGAACGCAGTTGGCCCCTCGCCCTGCCGTTCGAGAACGAACCGGGCTTCGGATAGGTCGCGGTCTTTGCGCAGCTCATCGTCTGACCAGCGAGTCGGGTTATTCTGCGGCACAAAACATCCCAATGCTTTCGGCGCGACGGGATCGAGCCGCTCTCCGGTGCGCGCCGTTCACACGTTCTTCCATAGAGGTGTAGCGGACTCTTTTGTCGAAAGATGCGGGCCATACAGCCGAAACAGGCTGCTGGAATGCCTGCTGCGATAGCGCTTCCGCGAGTTCGGCGGCGATCGCCGTTCCAATATCGCCTTGGACGGCATTGCCGATCTGGCGATATCGCGAGGCGCGGCTGCCCTCGAATGCCCAGCCGTCTGCGAACCCTTGCAATGCTGCGCATTCGGGCCATGTCAAACGACGCAGGCCATCGCTTGTTTGTATCCAGTCTGGCGTGCTTGCCGCCCGGATAGTTCGCGCAGGGATTGTGGGGTCCGCCACGAAACAATCCTGACGGTATCCCCAATGCCCAGACGGACGATTCGCCTCAACGATGCCGACCGATTTCAGACCAGTTCCCGGCTGCAACGCGAGAAGCTCATGCGCGCGAAGCCCCGTCGGACGGATGACGTCGTGGGGCGCAGGCGCTGGAAGACTTGATATGCGCGCCGCGAGCGAGACCCATTTCTGCAGATTGCACTCTGGTTTTGCAGCGTGGGACGGCAACGGAAAGTGCGGGAGCACCTCATTCTTCGACGCCAGAATGTAAAGTCGTACTCTACGCTGGCCAGCGCCGAAGTCGGCAGCGTTTAGGAGCGCGAACCGACACGCATATCCGATCTCTTCAAATCGGCTTTGAATCAAGCGAAGCACGCCTCCTGGCCGCCCGTCATGGCCCTTAGCCGTAACCAGCCCGGCAACATTTTCGAACAGAATCATGCGCGGCTGCAGCTCTCCCGCAAGCCTGACGAAATGCGTAAAAAGCTTTCCGCGAGGGTCGTTTAACCCGAGCCCAGCACCCGCAGAGCTGAATGGTTGGCAAGGCGGCCCCCCAGCCAGCACATCCGGCCGCCAGTCTGTAGGCGCATCTTCTGGCACAAGATCGGACCGTACAACATCGCGAACATCGGCGCGTATGAGCCTCGTGCACTCGAGATAAGTTCGTCGAGAGCCCTTTATCGTCAGGCGCGCTTGTTGGGTTGCCTTGAGCGTCGCAATGCAATCTGGGTCCGTATCAACTGCGCCGATGGTGTGGAAACCGGCGCGCTCGAACGACCCGCTAAGGCCCCCTGCGCCGGAAAAAAGATCAATCACAGTTGGTAACGGACCTGTTTCCATATTGATGGCCATGACACTACCCTTCCTCGGTCACCTGCCTAACGATTCATTCGCGTGTCGACGACACCTAATTGGAGAACAAACGTAGTACAACAGCAATTGAGGCCTCGGATGGGCACCTAAATTGATCACATTCCGCATTATCACTCTAAATTGCCCACCAAAGAACCCCTTTTGCCACCCAAATCACCCCCGCAAATCCTGTTTTCGGGCCAAATCCACTCGATTTTGTTCCCTTTTTGTACTACCCGTCCACCTATGCCCAACCCCCCTCCCCGCCCCACCGAAACGCCCGAGGGCATCCCCATTCCCGCCTTCACCCCCTGGACCGGCGAGCGGCGGCGGGGGTCGGGGTGGACGCCGGAGGCGCAGCGGCTGTTCATTGCCGCGCTCACCCGGCTCGGCTGTGTCGCGACGGCGGCGCGGGCGGCGGGGCGGTCGGTGCGCAGCGCTTACCGCTTGCGCGATCGACCGGGGGCGGAAAGCTTTGCGGCGGCCTGCGATTCACCGCGTGAGGTGCTCGACAGCCTGACCCCGACGTGCTGCTGAAACCCGGCGTGTGTTGCGGCGCGGCGTTCCAAAATTCTTCGATAGAAAGGTGCGCGCGTTAACTTGAGCTTCCGCTTTTCATGCGCAAGTTTCACCGAAATTTTGTCTGGCCGCGCGCAGCGACCAATGCCATGTTCACCGCATGATCGACGTGCCGACCGCGCCTTGGCTGCACACCTTGTTCGATCTGGCAGCGTGGACCGCGGCAGCGTTCGGCGGGCGGTGGGTGTATCGGCATCGCGCCGCCAGCGTGACGCAGCTCGCGCGGCAGACATCGCCTGGCTATTTCGTCGCGCTCGCGCTTGGGGCCGCTGCCGGCGCCTGGCTAACGGGGTCGCTCAACACGCTGCGGCTGTCGACGCCGGGCGTGTCGCACAGCATTGCGGGCGCCTTGGCGGGCGGCATTCTTGGCGTGGAACTGTGGAAATGGCGCGCGAAGATCACCGGGTCGACGGGCGGCGCCTTCGTCATGCCGCTGTGTATCGGCATTGTCGTCGGGCGCTGGGGGTGTTTGTTCGCGGGGATCGCCGACCACACCTATGGCACGCCCACCGCACTCCCCTGGGCAGTTGATCTGGGCGACGGGATCGGGCGCCATCCGGTACAGGCATATGAATCGCTCGCGATGGCGCTGTTTCTGCTGATCTATTGGCGCGCGCTGGTGCGGGGGCACGACTGGGCAGTGTCGCACGGCTTTCATGCGTTCGTGCTTGCTTATGCCGTCCAGCGATTCGCCTGGGAATTTCTGAAACCTTATCCGCCGCTGCTCGGCCCGCTCAACATCTTCCATCTGCTCATGATCGGACTTGGTCTTTATGCCGTCACCTGGATCGCTCGCCTCGTCGCCGCGCCACCCCAGCCCGCCCCTGCCTGAAACGATCACATCTGAAACGATCATGCCCGAGGCGACCGCGCGAAAGATTGCGCCCTATATCTTCCACGGGCAGACCACGAGCCTCTGCGAGACCTGCCTGGTGACGGTGCCCGCCAAGATCATCATCGAGGATGCGCAGGTCTTCTACCTCAAGCGCTGCCGCGATCACGGGGTGCAGAAGACGCTGATCAGCGACGATGTGCCCTATTGGCGCCAGCAGAAGCTGTGGCTCAAGCCCGGCGACCGGCCGCTGCACACCCAATCGCGGACCGAACATGGGTGCCCGTTCGATTGCGGGCTGTGTCCCGATCATGAGCAGCATAGTTGCCTCGCGATCATCGAGATCAATGCCGCGTGCAATCTGGCCTGCCCCGTGTGCTTTGCCGATGCGCAGGACATGCACGGCAGCCATTTGCCGCTGGCGACGGTCGAAGCGATGCTCGACGCGCTGGTGGCGAGCGAAGGCGAGCCCGATCTGGTGCAATTGTCGGGCGGCGAACCGACGATCCACCCCGATTTCTTCGCGATCCTCGAAGCGGCAAAGGCACGCCCGATCCGCCACATCATGATCAACACCAATGGCGTGCGGATCGCGCAGGACCCGGCGTTCGTCGACCGGCTCGCGAGCTATGCCCCGGCGCTCGAAGTCTATCTGCAATTCGACAGCCTCGACGACGACGCGCTGATGGACCTGCGCGGCGCGCGGCTCGCCCGCATCCGCCAGCAAGCGCTCGAACAATTGGAGCGGGTCGGGCTGTCGACGACGCTCGTTGCGGTGATCAAGCGCGGCGTCAACGATCACGAAATCGCGCCGATCGTCGCACATGCGCTGCAATGGCGGTGCGTGCGCGGCGTCACTTTCCAGCCGGTGCAGGATGCCGGACGCAATGACGGCTTCGACGCCAAGGCCAACCGCATACTGCTGACGCAGATCCGGCGCGAGGTCGCCAAGGCGGGCGTGTTCGGGCTCGACGATATGATCCCCCTGCCCTGCAATCCCGATCAGATCTGCATCGGCTATGGCCTGCGCGATGGCCCGAACGTCACCCCGATCACGGCGCTGCTGCCGCGCGAGCTCATCCTCGAAGGGCCCAACACCGTCAGCTATGAGGCCTATCCAAAGCTGCGCGCCGCCGTGAACGACTTGCTGAGCCTTGCGACCGCGCAAGCCAATACCGAAGACAAGCTCGCGGGCCTGATGTGCTGCCTGCCCCAGGCCATGGTGCCGGGCGAACTGAGCTATGCGAACAGCTTTCGCGTCGTGATTATGCAATTTCTCGATCGCTATAACTTCGATCTCGGCACGGTGAAGCGCAGTTGCGTCCATTTCGTTACGCCCGAAGGCGCGATCATTCCCTTTGACACCTACAACAGCTTCTATCGCCCCGGCGCGGAGGGAGCAGGCGTGTTGGCGCGCGTGCGGGCAGGAGAGAGATTATGAAGCGGCTATTCGGCGGAATCCTGATCGCGACCGGCATCCTGTTGATGACGACGAGCGGCCTGTGCACGAGCTATCTGGTGATCAGCTATTTCGCGACGGGCGGGGCATTCGACCTATGGCTGGCGCTGTTCCCGGCCATCATTGGCGGCGTGCCGATGGCGGTTGGTGCGGCGTTCTTCACCTGGGGCCGATCCCTGCTCCGGCTCGCGCGCGCCGAAGCAGCGCGCCCGGACGAGCCTGCCTGAGTCGACTTCCGCGCCGTGGCTCGCAACATCTTCGGCCAGCCTCTTGATCGCGGCGCGGCGTCCCAGGTCACCGTCGCGGCAGCGCTTTTTCAGGCGCTCGATGTCGAGCGACCAGATGTGGACTTTACCGCACGCCCCGGAACCGACCGATTAATGGCTAATGCGCTGTATTGATTGAGTTGCTCATCCCTAGCGATGCCGCGACCGATGATTGGGACCGAACCAGGGTTAAGCGGTCTTTTACCAGGCAGCGCTAATCTCAAGGTCGTTCAAATACACATCAAACCATTATGATATAACGAGGAACTCCGGATGCGATGGCCCGTCATGGTCCAGGCTGTGCTGGTGGCGGCTGCCATTATGGTGTTTGCGATCGCACCGGCGATGCGCGCGCCGATGCTGGCGATTCCGACCGGTGCGACATCGGCGGCGACGCTGCTGGACGGTGATGTCCAGCTGCTCGGGCCGGGGCCGCTTGCGCGTAGCCTGGTCATCCGCAGCGGCGATCCGGGAATATTCTGGCGCGCGCTGTCGCACGGCATTCTTCTGGTGCGCAGCGACGCAACTTCTTGTTCGACAGGGAATCGACTTAATGACTGAAGCGAAGACGGCCACATTGGACGCAATCCGACTGGTCGGGGCGCGATTGCTGGTGGGGGTGATGGCCGCGGGCGCGCTGGCCACGCTTGCCGCGGGGCTGGCGACCGGTAGCCCGGCGACGATCCCTGCGATAATCATGTGCGTCGTCGTGCTGGCGTTGCCGTTGTGGCAGGTGATCCAGCGGCGCATCGATTCCACCGCCCGCATCGTGATGGGCATTACTGCGCCACTCATCCCCGCCGCGTTGCTGGCGGTGCTTTCGGGCCATCCGTGGCAGATCGACATCCACATGGCGTTCTTTGCGATGCTCGCCGTGTTGGTGGCGCTGTGCGATTGGCGCGCGATCCTGGCGGGCACGCTGGTGACCGCGCTGCACCACCTGATCCTCAATTTTGCGGCACCCGTGTTCGTGTTCGGCGCCGACCCTGGCCTCGGCCGCGTCGTGCTGCATGCGGTTATCGTGCTGGTCGAAGCGGGTGTGCTGATGTGGACCGCCAATCAGCTCGTCTTCCTGATCGGTCAGTCCCAAAGCGCCATCGATGCCGCAGCCGCACTTCAGGCCGCGTCAGACGTTCAACAGGAGCGCCACCGGCTGGTCATTGACAACGTGCGCGCGGCCTTTGCCCGGCTGTCCGATGGCGACCTTACCGTGCGCATCGGCACTGAATTCGATGCCGAACAAGAACCGCTGCGGCTCGATTTCAACGACGCCATCACCGAGCTAGAAGCGATGATGCGCGCGCTCGTCGAGTCGGTTGACCGGATCGATGGGACCACGATCGAAATCACCCAGGCCGCCGGCGACCTTGCCAGCCGCACCGAGCGGGAGGCCGCCACGCTCGAACACACCGCAGCCGCCGCAAGCCGATCGAGCAGCGCCGTCAAGGACGTCGCGGTCCGCGCTGCCGAAAGCGAGCGGCTGTTCGGTGTGGCCTTTGCCGCGGCGGAAGATGGCGACAAGATCGTCTCAGACGCGAAGGCCGCAATGTCCGAAATCGCGCGTTCCTCGGACGCAATCGGCGATATTGTCGGCTTGATCGACGGCATCGCCTTTCAAACGACGCTGCTGGCGCTCAATGCGGGCGTTGAAGCCGCGCGTTCCGGCGA
Organism: Sphingomonas sp.; assembly: GCA_019744885.1. Lineage (GTDB taxonomy): Bacteria > Pseudomonadota > Alphaproteobacteria > Sphingomonadales > Sphingomonadaceae > Sphingomonas. The sequence goes on along the minus strand of JAIETY010000098.1, from coordinate 25,786 downwards.
TGCCGGGCGCGGCTTTGCGGTGGTCGCAACAGAAGTGCGTGCGCTCGCCGAAAAGGCCGGCATGGCAGCCGCCGAGATCAAGAAACTGATCGGCGCCAGCGCCGACCAGATTGACCGCGGGGTTGAGCTTGTCGAACGCGCTGGTGCGACGGTACGCGGCATCGTCGATCGCTTTGCCGAAGTGCGCAGCCATATCGCCGACATCGCTGGTTCAACCGACGCGCAGGCGGAAGCGATCAACACCGTCAACGTCGCGATCCGTAACATTGACGGCGTCACCCAGCAAAACGCCGCAATGGCCGAACAATCGAGCGCGGCAACCCAATCGCTTGCCACGGACATCAAGCGCCTGAGCGCGCTGACGCGCCGCTTCCGCTTCGACCAGGGCACCGATTTCGAGGACAAGCGCCACATGATGCCCGATCGCGGGGTACGGCGCGCAGCCTGAGTCTCCCGAGGCAGCAGCCTGCAACGGCTGCTGCCTCGGCCATCCCGTACCGCGTGCAAGCGCACTACGTCCTAACGGTTTCGCCTTGCAACCGGCCCCGCCCCCCGCCATCTATCCGCCATACCGTGACCTCGAAAAACCAGAGGCCCAGATGGAGAGCAAGGCGATGAACAGCTATCTGCAGCATTATATCGACGGCGCATGGGTCGATAGCGACGGCGGCACCCGCCACCACGTCATCAACCCGGCCACCGAAGCGCCCTGCACCGAGATTACGCTTGGTAGCGCCACCGATGTCGACAAGGCCGTCGCGGCTGCCCGCCGCGCGTTCGAAAGCTGGTCGCAGTCGAGCATCGAGGAGCGCAGCGCGCTGCTCGCCCGCATCATCGAAGTGTACAAGACCCGCATGCCCGATCTCGCCAAGGCGGTGAGCGAGGAAATGGGCGCGCCGATCGGTTTTGCGAGCGCCGCGCAAGTGCCTGCGGGGCTGGGTCATTTCATCTCGACCCTGAAGGCGCTGGCGGAGTTTCCGTTTGAGGAAAAGCTCGGCCGCGCGAAGGTGGTGCATGAGCCTGTGGGCGTGGTCGCGATGATCACGCCGTGGAACTGGCCGCTCAACCAGATCACCGCCAAGGTCGCGCCCGCACTCGCGGCGGGCAATGCGATGATCCTCAAGCCGTCCGAAGAAGCGCCAAGCTGCGCGATCATCCTCGCCGAAATCCTGCACGAAGCGGGTGTGCCGGCGGGGGTCTTCAACCTCGTCAACGGCGACGGCCCCGGCGTCGGCGCGGCGCTCTCCAGCCACGGCGACGTCGATATGGTGAGCTTCACCGGCTCGACCCGCGCGGGTATTGCGGTGGCGCAGGCCGCCGCCGCGACGGTCAAGCGCGTGCATCAGGAACTGGGCGGCAAGGCGCCCAATCTCGTGCTCGAAGGCGCCGATTTGCAAGCGGTGTTGCCGCCGACCTTGATGGGCGTGCTCGCCAATACCGGCCAGAGCTGCATCGCGCCGACTCGGTTGCTCGTCCACGGCTCGCAAGTAGCGGCGGCAACGGCGGTGGCGAAGGCGATCATGGAAAGCGCCTCGGTCGGTGACCCGAGCGAAATGGGCCCGCATATCGGCCCGGTCGTCAACAAGGCGCAGTTCGACAAGATTCAGGGGCTGATCCAGTCGGCGATCGACGAAGGCGCGACGCTGGTGACCGGCGGCACCGGGCGGCCCGACGGGCGCAACTCGGGTTATTACATCAAGCCCACGCTGTTCGCTGATGCCACCCCCGACATGCGGATTTCGCAGGAGGAAACCTTCGGACCCGTAGCGACGATCACCCGCTATGACAGCCTCGACGAAGGCGTGCGGATCGCCAATGACACCCCTTATGGCTTGTCGGCGACGATCTCGGGCGATGCGGCCGAAGCGGCGAAGGTCGCGCCGCGGCTGCGCGCGGGGCTGGTGACGATCAACGGCTGGAGCCCCGATGGCGCGGCGCCCTTTGGCGGCTACAAGCAATCGGGCAATGGGCGCGAAAATGGCAAATACGGCCTCACCGACTTCATGGAAGTGAAGACGATTGTCGGCGCGCCTGCCTGATCCGATGCGCGTCGTCGATGTGCTGATGCCCGCCGCCGACAGCGATTATGCAGCGGAAGCGGCGGACATGGTCGAGGATTATCGGCCAGCATTTGCCGCGCGCGGCATGGCCCTGGCCCCCCGGTCGTGGACCGAGGGGCCGGGTGGTGGCGTGGCGGCGCTCGCGCTGTTCGCCTGGGGTTATCACGTCGATCCCGTGCGTTGGGCGGCAGTGCTGGAGAGATGGCCGGACGGCGTGCCGCTGTTCAACCCGCCCGCGCTGCTGCGCTGGAACATGCGCAAGACCTATCTCGCCGCGCTTGAGGCGGCGGGGGTACCGATCGTGCCGAGCTGGTTCGGCGATGCCGATGCGGCGAGCGTCGCGGCGGCGTTCGATCGCTTCGGCGTGGAGACGCTGGTCGTGAAGCCGCAGATTTCGGGCGGCAGCTATCGTACCGATCGCATCCGGCGCGGCGACGCGGTTGAGCCGCTGGCGGACGCGATCATCCAGCCCTTCCTCCCCGCCGTGGGCGATGAGGGTGAGCTATCGCTGCTCTACATCGGCGGCGCGTTCAGCCATGCGGTGCGCAAAGTCGCGCGAGGCGGCGACTTCCGCATCCAGCCGCAGTTCGGCGGCGAGACCACCCCGATCGAAGCCGATGCCGAGGCGCACGCGGTCGCCGCGCGCACGCTGGCGGCGCTCTCCGTCGCGCCGCTCTACGCCCGCGTCGACCTCATCCGCCTGCCCGACGGATCGCTCGCGCTGATGGAATTGGAAGCGATCGAACCCGATCTCTACATCGATTTCGGCGAGGATGTGCCGGGCAAGCTGGCGGACGCAGTGGCGGCGCCGCTGACTCAATAATCCTTCGACACCCGGATGTTGGCACTCTGGCGGCCCAGCGTCGAGATCGTCGACAGGATCGACAGCCAGCGGGTGATCTGGAATTCGACTTGGGTCGCCGAATAGCCCTGCCCGTCGGTGATGACCTCGGCATAGAGCCGCCGGGTGATGTATTTGCCCGCCGCATATGAGGTGGTGCGGCCTACGGTCTTGTCGGCGGGCAGGATGCGCAATCGGTCGAGCCCTGCCACGCGGCGCAGCGTGTTGATCGGATTCAGGCCCTTACCGCCGCCCTGGAGTGCCGCCACCGCAGAGGCGAGCTGGAGCGCTTCGGGCGCCGAAAGCTGGGTGATCGAGGTGCCGAACAACAGCCGCGAGAGCAATTCGTCCTGCGGTAGCGCAGGCGTGCTCGCAAAGCTGATCTCGGGCTTGGTCGCCTGGCCGGTGACGCGAATCGTCGCGTTGAGGCCGGGGGTGTCGGCATTGGCGGCAATGTCGATCACCGGATCGGGGGGCGAATTGCCGGGGAAGCGGATCGTCCCACGGCTGATGGCGAACGCGCGGCCCGAAAATTCATAAGTGCCAAGGATGATGTCGGCACGGCCGGAGATCGTCGGCTCCTCGACGATGCCGCCGAGCTGCATCGTCGCCGACCAGCGGCTGGAAAGGCCGAGGCCCGTCACGTAGAGGTTGTCGGGCGCGCGGGCGCGGACATCGAGCCGCCACGGCTTGATCGGCAGCGTATCGGCTTCGTCCTCCGCGCCGGGCAGGTTGATTTCGCGGATGTTGAGCTTCGGCACGGCGGCGGCGGCCGTCGCCTGACCCAGCCGGTATCGGCTGGCGCTCAGCACCACATCGCCGGTGATCAGCCCGCCGTCGCCGTCGGAATGGATCATGATCGGCCCGGTGATGGTCGCGCCGATATCGTCGCGGTTGATCATCACCGCGCGCTCCGCCTGGAGCTTCAGATCGATGCCGAAACCGTGGACGGCGGCGAAATCGAACGCCCCGCTACCCGCGACGCGCCCGCCCTTGCCCGCATCGGCGGTGAAATCATCGATCCGCAGCACGCTGCCCGCGAACACGCCCGACCCTTGCACATTGGTAAGCACGGTGCCGGTGCGCGCGCTTTCAAGCCTTGCCCCCTTCGCCCGGAGCGCCCCGGTGATGCGCGGGTCGTTGACCTTGCCGGTCAGGTCGGCGCCAATCGCGACGGGGCCGGACAGGTCGAACAGCTCGATCCCGGTCAGCCGCCAGAGCGTATCGGCGGGGCCGTCGTAACGCACTTGCGCGAAGAGACCGGCATTGGCGAGCCGCTTGACGAGATCGCCTGAACCCAGCGGCGACAGGCGCGCCTGCGCACGCCCGATCGTCTTGCCGCCCGATGCCATGATCGCGCGCAGCCCCATGCTGTTGGCGTCGAGCACACCCGCGAGCCCCATGTCGACGGGTTGCGAGGAGAGCACCAACCCCGCGCGGCTCAGGCCCTTGACCGTCATGTCGATCCGCCCGGTCGGTGCGCCGCCGCCGCCCTGCGCAAAGGCGAGCTTGCCCGAGGCACTGCCCGACAGCCCGAGCCCGGGATAGCCGATGTCGAGCACCGACAGCGGCATCCGCGCGAGCGTCGCATCGACTCCAAGGCGGTCGCTGGCATATTGACCGCTCAACTCGCTTTCGCCGCCCGCGAAATTGAGCCGCGTCGGCGCCAGCCGCCAGCCGTCGCCGACCCGCGTCACGATGGCGGGCGACAGCAGCGTGATCGGGCGCCGGTCGATCGTGCCCGACGCGGTGATGGTGTAGTGATCGGGCGTCGCATCGGCGGCAAGGCGGATGTCGAAAGCGCGCCCGCGCGTGCCGCTGAGTTGCGCTGTCACCTTGCCGGTGCCGTCCCGCAGCGATGCGGCGATAGTGAAGCGCCCGAGCACGAGGCTGCCCTGGCGCAATCCCGCGCCGTCGGCCTTGGCTTCGATCGAGACGCCCTCGGGGTCGAGCAGCGCGACGACGTCGAGCTTGCCACGGCGCAGCCGTGCAGCGTCGGTGACTTGCGCGTTGGTGGCTTCGAGATGCGCTTCGATCCGCTGGATCTTGCCGACCGGCGCAAAGGCAAGCGTGCCGCGCGCCGACCCCGTCACATCGAGCCGCCCGTCGAAACCGCCCGTTATCGCGCGCAAACTGCCGCTCGCGTGCATGTCGGCAACATCGAGCGCGGCAATCGTAATCGTCGCCTGCCCGCCCTTCGGCAGCACGATCGCCCCGCGCCCATTGAACGCGCCGAGCGTCGATCCGCCGCTGGCGGTAAAGGAAAAGCCGTCGGGCGTCGGGTCGAGATGCGCAGTGACATCGCTGAGGCCCATCGCTTCGTTGGGATGGGCGAATTTCAGGTCGACCGTCGGACGTTCGATCCGCCCGTCGAGCGTGAGGCTGAGCGGGCCATATTGGCGCTGGGTGCCTGCACCTTCGAAATGCACACTGCCGTCGCGCCGCAGATAGCCGTTGCCGGTGATGCGGATGTCGGGGGCGGTCAGCACCAGATCGTTGAAGTGCAAAATGCCGTCGGTCGACTGGCGCAGCCCGGTTGTCACGCGCGGCAGCCCGCCGGCGAGCGAGGCGAAAAATTCATTGTCGAGCCGTGCGAGCTGCGCGCTCGCCGTGCCGGTGATCAGCGCGCCATGGCCGCCGGGCGCGGGCACGACCTGAAGCTTGGCGCCGACATCGACGAGACCAAGGCCGGGGATCAGGAATTTCTGGAGCGCGCCGGTAAGGCCGACATTGAAGCGCCCCGCCTTCAGGTCGACGATCAGGTTGATGCCCCCGCGCAGCTTGTCCGAGCGGAAGGGGATATTGTCGCCGGTGATCTGGCTGCCGCTCGCGCGCAGCAGCCCTTGCGCCGACAGGTTGCGCAGGATGCCGCCGATCATCGCATCGACACCGGTGACGCGCGCGACCTCGAGCTTTACCGGCACCGCGATCGGTAGCGGCGACAGGCGCCCGCCGCCGCTCGCGCGCACGACCTCGAATCCCTCCTTGCCGCCGAATTGCAGGCGATCAGCGGTCAGGCGATAGTCGAAGCGCGCGCTGTCGAAGGTCCCGTCGAGCACCGCGCGCAGCTCGACATTGCGGCCACTCGCGCGGTCGATCACGCTGGCGGGATCGAGCACGCGCAGCCGGGTGCGGACATTGCGATAGCCGCTCGTCGCAAGATCGATCGCGCCCGTGGTGTCGAGCGCGAGCGCGCGCGAGCGTAGCACGAGAGTGCCGTCGAGCACGCGGTTGGCCAGCGTCCCCGCCCCCTGCACGGTCACGCGCGGCGCGAACATCCGCGCGGCCTTGCCCCCGACGACGGCGTCGAGCCCCAGCGTGCCGCCCACCGTATAGCGCCCCACATCATTGCCGAGTGTCAGGTCGAGCGCGTTGGCGCCTGCGACTTGCCCCTTGGCAGTACCGCGCCAGCGCGCCCAGCGGCCCTCGCCTGCCACCGCCAGCGACACCGGCTTGCCGATGCCGCTGAGCTTCGCGAGCAGGCCATTGGCGGCGCCAGTCGCGTGCAGATCGAGGTCGAACCGGTCGTTGTCGGGCGCGGCGTCGAGCATCAGCTTCACATCGTCGCTGCCCTCGACCCGCGCGGCGAGCTTCACCAGCGCGCGGCGCTTGCGGACGTCGCCGCTCGCCACGATGCGCCCGACCCGCTGGGTGCCCGTCACGCGCGGCCCGACCACCAACCGATCGATCGCCAAGCGCCCGACGCGGATGTCGAAACCGGGCAGGATCGGCCCGCGCTTCTGGCCGGGATTGAGCGTTGGCGCCTTGATCAGCGTGGCGGTCGGGATGTCGAGCGCGTTGATGTCGAGCCGGTTGTTCAGCCACGCCAGCGGTCGCCAATCGAGATCAGCGCGCGGCACGACCAGCACCGGTCCCTGCGGATCGCTGACACGCACGTCGCTCAGCGTTGCCTTCGACCACACCGACCCGCTGATCCGCCCGACCGAAAAGCGCAGGCCGCTTGCGGGGCGTTGCGCGGCGATTTGATCGGCGATCAACCGGTGGCCGATGCTTGTGTCGATCAACCAGACGCCGACGCCCGCCGCCACCAGCAACAGCGCGACCAGCGCGGCCACCCAACGCCCCCAATGCAGGCGCGGCTTGATCGGCGCCGCGTCGCTCAAAATGCTTGCCCCAGCGAGACATAGACCGCGATGCGCGGGTCGCCACGCTGCGGGTTGATCGGCGTGCCGACGTCGATGCGGATCGGTCCGAAGCTCGAATAGTAACGCAAGCCGACCCCCGCGCCATATTGCAAGTCGCTGAACTTGGGCAGATCGGCGGTGTAGATGTTGCCCGCGTCAAAGAAGGGGACAATGCCGAACGGGCCGAAGGCCTTGATCCGCGCTTCGAGCGAAAATTCGGTCAGGCTGCGGCCGCCGATCGGATCATTATTGGGATCGCGCGGGCCGATCGCCTGAAAGCCATAGCCGCGAACCGAGGCGCCGCCGCCGGCATAGAAGCGCCGCGACGGTGCGATGGCGTCGCGCGGCGCGCCGAGGATCGTGCCCAGCCGCACCCTTCCGGCCAGCACCACCCGGCTGCCGAGCGATTTATAGCCGCTCGCGTCGAACTGGATGCTGGCGTAGCCGAACGTCGACCCTTGCAGCGACACTTCGGGCGACAGCCGCCCGCCCAGGCGAAACCCCTTGGTGGGGTTGAGCAGATCGTCCGATCCGTCATAGGTCAGGCTGGTCGGCAGCGCGCCGATGAAGAAGGTTCGACGGCGCGGCTCGCCGGTCGCCTCGATGATGTCGCGCTCGTCCGACGCGACGAGTTCGGCCCCCAACGACCAGGTCCATTTCTTCTGGAAGAAGATCGTCGTCTGGCGCTCGAGCCTTCCCGAGAGCGAGAAGGTGGTCGCGCGAAACGCCGGTCGGTTGAGATTGGCAAGCGCGACCTGCGCGGTCAGGATACGGTCGCGCCCATTGAAATTGTTGCGGCGGAAGATCACCGACCCCGATTGTTCCTGCGTGCCCGCGACGCCGCGCAGCGTCAGCCCACCTTCGGGCGGAAACAGGTTGCGGTGGGTCCAGTCGACTTCGGCGCGAATGCCCTCACCCGTGCCATAGCCGAGCTCGCCCGCAATCGTGCGCGGCGGCGCGGGCTGAAGCGCGACGGCGATATCGACCGTCCCCGGCTTCGCACCCTCGACTGGCTTGACCTCCGCCGACGAGACGATGCCGGTCTGGATCAGCGCGCGGCGCAAATCGTCGAGCGCGGTGGTGTTATAGCGCTGTCCGGGTTTGAAGCGCGCGATCTGCTGGATGTGGCGGGCGTTGAACAGCTTGTTGGGCGGCGCGATGACCTGGCCGAAGACGCGCGCGCCGCCGGGGTCGACCGCGATGCTGAGCGTTGCCTTGCCGGTCGCGTGATCGATCACGACGCTCGGCTCCTCGACCTGCGCGAACGGAAAACCGCGCTCGCCAAGTTGCGCGCGCAATTCGGCAGTGCCTCCAGCGATCTTGTCGGCGTCGACCGGGGCATTGACCCCGACGGCGAAGGCATCGCGCAGCGCCGATGCCTGATCGCCCGCCGACGCCAGACCGGGCGCGGCGACACTCTCAAGCTTATACTGGGTGCCGGGTTCGACCAGCAACGTCACGCGCGGCTTGCCGCTTTCGATTGCGATGCTGCTGCTGATCCGCGCGTCGTAATAGCCGATGCCGCGCAGCAACATCTGGAGCAGCGTCACATCCTCGCGTGCACGGCGATCGATCTGCGCCGCGTTCGACGGATCGCCGGCATGAGCTTTCAGCGCCGACAGGCCGTTGAAGCGCTGGAGGAACAGCGCATCGGTGATGCCGTCGATCCCCTCGATCCGATAGTCGTAGCGGGTCAGTTCGGTGATGTCGGTCTTGGCCGTCGCATCCTCGGCGCCGGTCGCGGCGACCTTGCTCAGATCGGGCCAGTCGACGCCCAATCCCGGCAGGGGCGCGAGTGGTGCGTTGGGATCGAGCATCGGCGAGTCGGGCACCGGCGGGGGCGGCGCAGGCTCGGCTGGCGGCGGTGGCGGGGCGGCTTGTGCCCAGGCGGCTTCGGGCAGGGCGAGCGCCAACATCATCGCGGCCAAGCCACGGCCCTCATGCCATCCGATGCGCCCTGTCATGCGCCCCGCTCTAGCGGGCATGTACGCGCAGCAACAGGCCCGGTGGTGCAACGATCGGGCGCGACCGGACGCGCCGAGGGATCAGTGCAACGTGCCGTCGCGCGGTGCGGAAAGCGTTTCGATCAGCCGCTCAATCTGGCGCCAGCGGCAAAAGCCCGCGACATTGCCGCGGTTGCGGCTGGCGTCGGCGCGCGCGGCGGCTTCGAGGCTGGCGAGATTCCCGTGGTCCGACATCAGGGTCACCGCCGCCTCCAGCGTCGCGCGATCGGCGATGTAACAGGCAAGGCGCGATTCGTCGGGAAAGGGATCGAAGGGATCGGCAATCATTGCCGTGCCTTAAGCGACAGCTTCCCACCTTCCGATTACGCGTATTGGTAAACATCGCGAAAGCCATGTCGTGGCGCAATTGTCGGGCTGGCGCTCGCCGCGCGATCATGGCAGGGCGCCGTCATGACGACCCCTTCCCCCCGTCCCGCTTCAATGGCGGGTGGTGTCCTGATCGCGATCGGCGCGGTTTTCGGCGCTTTTGCCGGTGCGACCCGGGGCCAGCCGACCATCGGTTTCCTGATCGGGCTTGGCATCGGCATCGTGCTGGCAACGGGAATCTGGCTGCTCGACCGCGCGCGCTAAGCGGTTACTTCAGGCGTCGCGTCAGCCTGACGACCCGGCCAACGACCTCCAATGCGGCGACGGCAAGCGGCGGATATGCCGGGTTGTCGCTGCTGACGACGACGCCCTGCGGCCCCTTTGCGAGGCGCTTAACGACCAACGCGCCGTCGATGCGCGCGACGAACAGCCCGCCGCTGCCCAGCGCACAATCGGCGCGATCAACCAGCAATTCATCGCCATCGGCAATCGTCGGTAGCATCGAGTCACCGCGCGCTGTCACGATCGAGAGATTTTCCGCACGTACGCCGAGCCGCCGGAGCAGTGCCGGGTCGATCGCTTCACCGCCCGCCGCCCGATCCTCATCGACCAGCGCGCCCGGCCCCGCTGACGCCGCCGCATCGATCCGTGGCACGCGCACGAGCGGCGGCGGGCGATCGGTGCCGCCGAGAAGGGCTTCGTCGACCCCCAGATAGGCCGCGATCAGCCGTCGGTCGGTTTCGGCAAGGCGGCGCGGCGACCCGCGCTGCACGAATTGTTGAAGATAGGCGGCGTTGCGCCCGATCAGCCGCGACAGCGCCGCGAGGCTCGCGCCGCGTTCGGCTGCCAGCGCGTTCAGGGCCGCGCGCGGATCATCGCTCTGCATGATCTTTTCTAGCCATAGGAATTTTCCTAGACAAGTCGGAAAAGTGAGAACACAAAGTGAACATTGATGCGAGTCGGGAGTGAGACATGGCGATGTTGGTGAAAGTGGATCGGTTTTTGCGGGCGAGTGGGATGAGCGCGGCGCGATTCGGGCGGCTCGCCGTCAATGATCCGAATTTGATCCCCGATCTGCGGCGCGGACGAAACCTGCGTCCTCCGACGATCGCGCGGATCGAAGCCTTTATCGCGGAGCAAGCGTGATGGCGCGCGATGTCGGGGCGGCACTGACGCGCGGTCTGGCGGGCACCGCGGCGCATGCAGGATGTTCAATTGACGTAACGGCCAATGACTGGCGGCGCTGGGCGAGCGCGACCTTCACTGGGGCGCGCCACCGCTTGTCGCTGGCGGGATCGCCGTCCGCTGCGTTGGAGAACTGGATTGGGCGGCTGGGCGACCTGGATGTGCCGATGCCGGGGCATCTCGTCGCAGACCTGACCGTAGCTGCCGTCCGCCGCGCGCCTCAACGCGTCGAGGTCGATCTGGAAGTGCTGACGGTTGAAGCGGATTAGCTGCCGGTGGCGATCCGCCGCAGCGCGCCGCGCGCCGCATCAGCACTGGCGCGCGGCACGCGATCAGACCGCGTCGACACGCCGCGTTCGAGCCGTTCGAGCAGCGCGGTGATCGTTGCTTCGGTATCACGCACCGCCGGGCGCGGGGTGTCGGCATCGCGCGACAGCGGTTGCGCGAACATCGGCACCGGATCGCGGCGGATCGGGGTCAGTTCAAATGTTTCGATGCGTTCGCCGGGGGCAAAGCGCGGCAGCGGCACGGGCTCGCCCGTCGCTGCTGCAAAGGCGGCCGGGTCAAACGCCGCCAGCGGCATGTCGAGATCGTCGGGCACTTCGCGCTCTTCGTCCATCGCTGCGACCGAATCGGGGACGGCATCGAGCGGGCCGGCCACCAGCCGGGCGTGGATGTCGAGAAAAGGCGTGCCAAGCTCGCGGCGGGCGAACAGCGGCGCGCGTGGTGGGGCGTCGGGATGGGCATCGCCCCGGCGCAGGACCGGCACCGGCGGCATGTCTGCCTCGTCGCCTTGCCGCTTGGCGGGCCAGCGCAACGTGATGCTCCGGCTGCCCAGCAGCGGCCACAGGCCGAGCCAGACGAGCAGGCCGACAAAGCCCCCCCCGAGCATGATCAGCACTGCCCTGGCGTTGCCGCCCAGCGGCGGTTCGGCCGCAGCGACCACGGCGGGTAGCCCGCTTGCGTTCACCAGCCGTTCGAGCGTGTCGCCGGGAATGAACGCAAATGCTGCGGCGGTGGCAAGTCCGGTCAGGACAGCGGCGGTGGGCGCGACGGGCAGCGTCAGGCGCGAGCGGCGGAAGGACGAGACCATGGCTTCAGCGTATCGGCTTTTTCGGTTAGCTTTTGGTAAACAGGCTCATAACGCCCGACATTGACGGCCCAATTCCGCTCGGCAGCGACGAAAGCACGGCCGCGTGCGCGGCGCGCGTCCCATCCGTCGCGATCCGCGAGCAAGGCCGCAAGCGCCGCGGCCATTGCGGCCGGGTCATCGGGCGCGAACAAGGTGCCGGTGACGCCGTCTTCGATCAGCTCGCGGTGGCCGCCGACGTCGGACGCCGCCACCAGTCGGCCCTGCGCCATCGCTTCGAGCGGCTTGAGCGGCGTGACGAGGTCGGTCAGCCGCATCTTCTTGCGCGGATAGGCCAGCACATCGATGATGCTGTAATAACGCTCGACCTGCTGATGCGGCACGCGCCCGACGAAATGGATATGCCCCGCCACGGGCGACGCCGCCGCCTGCGCGCGCAAAGCCTCCTCGCAGGGCCCGCCGCCGACCAGCACCAGCTTCGCGCGCGGGCGTGCGGCGACGAGCGCGGGCATTGCCGCGATCAGGTCGTCGAGCCCTTCATAGGCATAGAAGCTGCCGATAAAGCCGATCACTTCGTCGCCGGTCACGCCAAGCTGTGCAGCGAGCGCGGCGTCATAAGGTGCGGGATCGCCGAAAAGCGTCAGGTCGACGCCATTGGGCGACACCATGATTTTCGCCGGATCGATGTCGCGCGCGACCAGATCACCGCGCAGCCCTTCGCAGATCACCGCAACCGCATCAGCGCGGCGCACGGCCCAGGTCTCAAGCAGCCGGGTCGCGCGGTAGCGCAGCGATCCTTCGGTGCCGGTCTCATTGCCGACCGCCGCATCTTCCCAGAACGCCCGGATTTCATAGACCAAAGGCAAGCCGAACCGCTTGCGCGCCCGCAGCGCGGCGAGCGCGTCGAGCACGGGCGAATGCGCATGCAGAATGTCGGGGCGAAAATCGGCGATCACGTCGCCGATGCGATCAGCAAAGGCGCTGATCTCGCGCCACTCGCCAAGCGGTGCGCGTGCCGGGACCGTAGGCGGCGTCCGGTGAAAGTCGATACCATCGACGGTTTCTGCCAACGCAGGCGCGTCACCGTGGCGCGGACCGGTGACCGCCGCGACCTGCCAGCCGCGCGCGATCTGCGCTTTCAGGATCGCACGGGTGCGAAAGGTATAGCCGCTATGCAGCGGCAGACCATGGTCGAGAATATGCAGAATCCGCATGGCCAGCGCCTTGCCACGCGAGTGTTTAACGCCGCGTCAACCCGGCCGGGCCTATGCCGGAAAAAGGGCGCGGCACGGTCGCCGCCCCCCAGGCGACAGGCAGGGCCATGATCGACAATTTCGCGCTCGGGCTCAGCCATTTGCTGATGATGATCGCGGCGATCATCCTGATGCGCCGCCCCGATCTCGATAAGGAAGACCCGGCGCCGAAGGACGATCCGCGTGCGTGATCTCGTCTTTGTCGGCTTTCTGTTTGCGCTGTTCGGCCTCGGCTTTCGTCGGCCGTTCCTGTTCGTGCTTTCCTATGTCTATATCGATCTCGTCTCGCCGCAGCGGCTGACCTATTTGCTGCTCAATTCGGTGCCGATTTCACTGATTGCGGTGGTGCTCGCGGTCGGCGGCTGGCTGGTCGCCGACGACAAGCGCGACACGCGCGTCGCCCCGCGTCAGATCATGCTGCTGGCAATGCTGATCTACTGCGCGGTGACCACGCAATACGCCGATTTCCCGGTCGATGCCGCCGGCAAATGGGACTGGGTGTGGAAAGCGCTCGCCTTTGCGATCTTCCTGCCGCTCACCTTGCGCACGCGGCTGCGGATCGAGGCGATGCTGCTGTTCATGATCCTGTCGGCGGCATCGATCATCGTCGTCGGCGGCATCAAGACTGTCTTCTCAGGCGGCGGCTATGGCGCGCTCAACCTGATCGTAACAAGCAATTCGGGGCTGTACGAAGGCAGCACGATTTCGACGGTCGCCGTGGCAATGGTGCCGCTGGTGCTGTGGTTCACGCGGCACGGGACGATCTTCCCGCCCAATTGGAAGGTCTCGGTCTATTGCTATGCGCTGGTGTTCGCCTGCCTGCTGATCCCGATCGGCACCTCAACGCGCACGGGCTTGCTGTGCATCATCCTGCTCGCCGCGCTGATGCTGCGCGATGCCAAGCGGCGCCTGATGTACCTGGCGCTGATCGCCGCGTCGCCGGTGGTGATCTATCCCTTCCTGCCGCCGTCATTCATCGAACGCATGCAGACGATCAAAGGTTATCAGGGGGATAGTTCGGCGTCGACGCGCGTCGCGGTGTGGGCATGGACGGCGGACTATGTGAAAACGCATCCGTTTGGCGGCGGGTTTGAGGCCTATCGCGGCAACCACATCCGCTTCGAAACGGTGAAGGCGACCGGCGAGGGCAACAACATTGCGTTCGAACGCAAGCTCGAAATCGACAAGGCGCGCGCTTACCACAGCGCCTATTTCGAAATGCTCGGCGAACAGGGTTATTTCGGGCTCGGGCTGTGGCTGCTGATCAATGTTGCGGGCATCTTCCGGATGGAAGTGATCCGGCAACGCCATCGCAAGGAAGAACAGCTCGCCTGGGCCGTGCAATTGGCGAGCGCGCTGCAAACCGCGCATATCGTCTATCTGCTCGGCGCGGCCTTCGTCGCCATCGCGTTCCAGCCGTTCATTTACATGCTGATCGGCGCGCAAATCGGGCTCGATATCTATCTCGCACGCAAACGGGCGGAGACATTGTGGCAGCCGTTCCGACGCAAACGTCCGACCGCACCGCCGGTCGCGGCGGCATGACCGCGCCCGAACTTCGCGCGCTGACCAGCGTGCGCGGGCTGGCGGCGTGGTTTGTCGTGCTGTTCCACATCAGGGGCAGCATCGCAGGACTGCCGCGCGCCGTCGAAGCCGTGCTCGCCAAGGGCTATCTGGCGGTCGATTTCTTCTTTCTGATGTCGGGCTTTGTGATCTGGCTGACCTATGCCGAGCGGTTGCGGGTGGAGGGGCCGGCGGGCGTGCCGCGCTTCCTGTGGCGGCGAATCGCGCGGATCTGGCCGCTGCATCTGGTGATATTGGGCGCGGGCGTCGCGCTCGCGCTGTTGCTGGCGGTGACCGGGCGGCATGATCCGACGCGCTTCCCGTTCGATGAACTGCCGCTGCATGTGCTGTTACTCCAGAATTGGGGGTTCACGCACGCCCTGGGCTGGAATGATCCGGCGTGGTCGATCAGTTGTGAGCTGGCGGCCTATCTGGTCTTTCCCTGGGCCGTGTTCGCGGTCGATTGGCGGCGGCTGCCGGGGTGGGCGGTGGTTGGCGCGGTCGCGGGGATGATCACGCTGCTGCACCTGATCCTGCAGGCTGGCGGCGCGACAACGCTCGGCACCGATATCACCCGCTTCGGGGTCGTCCGCTGCCTCGCCGAATTCGGTGCAGGCACGGCCGTGGCGGCGCTGTGGCAGCGCTGGCGGGACCGCCGCGATGCTGCGGTGGCAGCACTTCTGGTCGCGGTTGGCGCCGCGAGCGGTTGGGCGCTCGGCATGCCTGAGACGCTGACCGTACCCTTGCTGTTCGCTGCCGCCCTGCTCGCGCTGGCGCTGACGTCGGGCGCGCGGGGCAATCCGCTTGAGGGGCGCGCGCTCCATTATCTCGGCCAGATCAGCTATTCGACCTATCTGGCGCATTACCTGCTGTTCTTCGCGTTCAAGCTGGCATTCGTGCGCGATGCGAGCGACGTGCCGCTTGCGCTGATTGCGCTTTATCTGGCGATGGTGCTGGCAAGTTCGGTATGGCTGTTCCACGGGGTCGAACGGCCCGCGCAACGCTTGCTGAACAACTGGAAGGTCCGCGATCCTCCCCCCTGCCGCACCGCCTAGCCCTTCCCGACCGGCTGTCGGCGCCGTAAGCGATGCGGATGAGGAGCATCATGGCCACTTCTTCTGCCCCCGCGCCGACGCGCGCAACCAACATGCGTGAGGTCGACCTCGACCTGGCGCAGCTCTATGCCGACAGCCTGTTCTGGATCGAGCATCACTGGGTGCTGATCGGCGTGGCGGCGAGTGTCGCGGTGCTGGCCATCATCGTGCTGCGCGCCATTCGCGGTTTCGGGGTGCGCATGTGCAACCGCGACCGGCCGGGCGATGTCGGCTGGTGGCGGGTCGCCGGGCGGACGCTATCGCGCACGGGCAATGTCTTCATCGTGATGACCGGGATCGAACTGGCGAGCGGAATCGCCGGCCCGCCGAGCGGTGTCGCCGCCGTCATCAAGACGCTGTTCACGGTCGCTGCCGTCTTCCAGGGGGCACTCTGGGCACGCGAGTTGATCATCGGCGCGGTCGAACATCACAGCGGGCCAGAGCGCAGCAATGGCGAAGCGCTGTCGAGCGCGATCAACATCATCCGCATCATCGTGACCTTCGCGGTGTTCGCGATCGCGTTGGTGGTGGTGCTCGACAATATCGGCGTCAACGTCACCGGGCTGATCGCGGGGCTGGGCGTCGGCGGCATCGCGATCGGTCTGGCCGCACAAGGGATTTTCGCCGATCTGTTCGCGGCAATCGCGATCATCCTCGACCGCCCTTTTCGCGTCGGCGACGTGATCAGCTTCGACCAGACCACTGGCACGGTCGAGGAAATCGGCCTGAAATCGACGCGCGTTCGGCCAACGACGGGCGAAGAGCATATCATCGCCAACAAGCAGTTGCTCGAAAAGGAAATCCGCAACATCACGCGGCGCGAACACCGGCGGCAGAAGTTCGTGCTCGGGCTGGTGTCGCAGACACCACCCGATGTGATCGCGCGGCTGCCCGCGATCCTGCGCGAGGAAGTCGAAGGGTGTGGGCAAGTGTTCGTGCAATCGGGCTTTGCCGCGTTCGGCGCGAGCAGTCTCGACGTCGAGCTCGAATATGACACGCCGAGCCCGGCCTTCGACCCGTGGTATCAGGCGCGGCATGACGTCGGCATCGCCATCCTGAAGCGCTTCGCTGCCGAGGGGATCGCCTTTGCCTATCCGACCCAGACCACCTTTACGGCAGCGCCCGACGGGACAATGGTCATGCCGTACGCGCTGCCGAGTGCGCCCGAGCGGGCCTAGGCGCCTTCGTCAAGGCTGAGCAGCGTTGCATTGCCGCCTGCGCTGGTCGTGTCGGTCGAGGTGAGCCGCTCGACGCAGAAGCGGGCGAGGTAATGCGGGCCGCCCGCTTTTGGCCCGGTGCCCGACAGGCCTTCGCCCCCGAAGGGCTGTGAGCCGACCACTGCGCCGATCATCGAGCGGTTGATGTAGAGATTGCCGACTTTCGCGCGTTCCTCGGCGAGTTCGCCCGCGCGGGCGATGCGGCTGTGAAGGCCCATCGTGAGGCCATAGCCCTTGGCGTTCACGCGCTCGATCGTCTCGGCGAGCTTGCCCGCGGGCCAGGTGGCGACGTGGAGGATGGGGCCGAACCATTCCTGCATGAGGTCTTCGGGCGATGTGAGCCGGATCAGCGTTGGCGGCACGAACAGCCCCGTCGTCGGCGCGTCGAGCGTCTTGATGATGCGGGGCTCTTGCTCGGCGCGATAGGCCATCAGCTTGTTATAGGCAGCGCGGTCGATCACCGGGCCGACATCGGTGCGCGGATCGGCGGGATCGCCGAGGATCAGCAAGTCCATCGCACCCGACAGCATGTCGATGACGCTGTCGGCGATTTCCTCCTGTAACAGCAATAGCCGCAGCGCCGAGCAACGCTGCCCCGCCGAGCGGAACGCGCTGGTGACGACGTCCTGCACGACCTGCTCGGGCAGCGCGGTCGAATCGACGATCATCGCGTTGATGCCGCCGGTCTCGGCGATCAGCGGGACGATCGGGCGGGTGTCGTCGTCGAGCAGGGCCCGCGCAATCTTGCGCGCGGTGGCGGTCGATCCGGTGAAGGCGACGCCCATCACGCGCGGGTCAGCGGTGAGCGCCGCGCCGACTTCGGGTCCGCCGGGGACGAGGATGAGGGCGTCTTCCGGGACGCCTGCTCGCCATGCCAACTGCACGGCCTTAGCGGCGATCCGCGGCGTCTGCGGTGCCGGTTTTGCCACCACCGTATTGCCGGTGACGAGCGCCGCGACCGTCTGGCCGAGGAAGATCGCCAGCGGAAAGTTCCAGGGGCTGATCGTTGCCCAGACGCCGCGCCCGGCCATGTGCAACACGTTGCGCTCGCCCGTTGGCCCGGGCAGCTCGATCGGTTGCAAGCCGTCGAGGGCTTGTTGGGCGTAATAGCGGCAGAAATCGACGGCTTCGCGCACTTCGCCGAGCGCATCGGGAATCGTCTTGAAGGCTTCCTGGACGCAGATCGCCATCAATTCTTCGCTGTGTTGTTCGAGAAGATCAGCGAGACGGTCGAGGCAGGCGGCGCGCTCGGCGACCGGCGTCGTCGACCATGCGGGAAAGGCTGCGTGGGAGCGGGTGATTGCATGGCCAACTTGGTGCACGCCCCCTCCCCCGTTGGTCCCGAGCGCAGTCGAGGGACCGGCCCCACGCGACTCGCCTGTGGCCTGTGTCTCGACTTCGCTCGACACGAACGGGGTGGGTTTCGAAACGGTCTTGGCGATATCAGCCAGCGCCACTCGATCCGCCAGATCGATTCCACTCGAATTGCGCCGCCCCGAGCCGAACAGATCGACCGGCAGCGGAATGCTCGGATGCCGCGTCCCGCCGACGCTGGCGATCTTCTCCACCGGATCGGCGAGGATCTCGTCCTCGCTTAGCCGTTCGTCGGCGAGCTGGTGGACGAAGCTTGAATTGGCGCCATTTTCCAGTAGCCGCCGCACGAGATACGCCAGCAGATCACGGTGCCCGCCGACGGGGGCATAGATGCGGCAATGGTAACCATGCTCGCGCACCAGCCGCTCGTAGAGGCCGTCGCCCATCCCGTGCAGCCGCTGGAATTCGAAGTCGCGGCTATTGCCCGCCCAGTCGATGATCGTCGCGACCGTCAGTGCATTGTGGCTCGCGAAGGCGGGGCGGATGTTCTCTGCCTCCAGCATGTCGCGCGCACAGGCGAGGTAGGACACATCGGTCGCCGCCTTCCGCGTAAACAGCGGATAGTCGCTCAAGCCCTCGACCTGCGTGCGCTTGATCTCCGAGTCCCAATAGGCGCCCTTGACCAGCCGGACGTTCATCACCCGGCCAAGGTCGTTCGCCCAGGCGATCACTGGCCGCGCGCGCTTGCCATAGGCCTGGACTGCCATGCCGAAGCCGTCCCAGCCCTTGAGCGCGGGGAGCGCGGCGACCGCGCCGATGATGTCGAGGCTCATCTCAAGCCGCTCGGACTCCTCGGCATCGACCGTCAGCGCGATGCCCTTGCCCGCCGCCTGCACCGCGAGCGCCTCGAGCATTTCGGTGAGCGCGGGCACGCAATCGTCCCAGCGCGCGACTTCGTAACGGGGGTGCAGCGCGGACAGCTTGACCGAGATCGAATGCCCCGCCTTGGCATTGCCGCCGACGGCGTCGATCGCCTGGACATAGCTGCGGAAATAGCGCTCGGCATCAGCGGTCGTGCGCGCCGCTTCGCCGAGCATGTCGAAGCTGGCGGTAAAGCCCGCATGTTCGGGCTTGGCCATTCGCCGCATCGCTTCATCAATGCTGCGGCCCATCACGAAGATTTCGCCCATCATCTTCATGGCCGCGCCGACGGCCTGCCGCACAAAGGGCTCGCCCGCGCGCGCGATCAGGCGGCGGAGCGCCGATTGCTTCTCGCCCTCGCCCACCAGCGCGCGGCCGATCACCAGCCCCCAGGTCGCGGTGTTGACCAGCGCCGACGACGATTGCCCGGTATGCGCGCGCCAGTCCGCGTCACCGAGCTTGTCGGCGATCAGCAGATCGGCGGTCTCGGGATCGGGCACGCGGAGAAACGCTTCGGCCAGCGACAGCAGCGCGACGCCTTCGGACGAGTTCAGCCGATATTCCTGCAGGAAGCGGTTGACCCAGCCCTTGCCTTGCGCCGCGCGCAGGTCCGCGAGCAGCCCGGACGCGTGCCCCAGAATCCGGTTGCGCGAGTCGGGGGTCGCCGCCGCGCGCTCCAGCAGGCCCTTTAGAACATCGGGTTCGCTCGCGCGGTGGAGCTTTTTCATGGTTTCGCGGGGGGTGGACGTTACGTCAGCCAACATCTTCCATTATCCGGTCTTGCAAGACTTGCGGGAACCAGCCTTGCGGGCCTATCTCAGCGCCGCGCTATGCAAGCAAATAGGCTGGAGGGGAATGCCGTGACCACGATCACGATACAGGAAATGGCGACGCGCGTCGGCACCGAACAGGTTTCCGACTGGGTCGAGGTCAGCCAGGAAATGATCGACAAATTCGCCGATGCGACCGGCGACCACCAGTTCATCCACGTCAATCCGGCGATGGCCGCGATGACGCCGTTCGGCGGCACGATCGCGCACGGTTTCCTCACCCTGTCGCTGATGCCGTTGCTGTCGTCGAAGATCACCGACGCGCCCAAGATCGAGGGCGTCAAGATGGGCGTCAATTACGGCGGCAACAAAGTCCGTTTCCTGCAGCCGGTGCGATCGGGCAAGCGCGTGCGCGGGCGGTTCAAGCTGCTCGAACTGGTGGAAAAGCGCCCCGGCCAGTGGCAGCAGACCAATGAATTCACGGTCGAAATCGAAGGCGAGGACAAGCCCGCGATGATCGCCGAATGGATCAGCCAGATTTTCGTTTGAGCAATCAAAGCCCCTCCCCTTCAGGAGTTCGGGCGCAGTCCCGTCCCCCGGACGGGACCAAGGGCGCCCGAACTGGGTTGGGGTGGGGACTGTCAATCTCATCGAGACCGACACGCATGGGGAGGGCCCCCACCCCCAAACCCCTCCCCTGAAGGGGAGGGGCTTTAGAAGGAAATCAGCATGACCCGCATCGCCCCGCTCGCCAAACCTTACCCGGAAGAATTCGAAGCGCGGATGAAGGTCCTGATGCGCGGGGCCGAGCCGCTGGTGCTGTTCACGACGCTTGCCACCAACGAGCGCGCCTGGACCAAGTTCAGCGGCGGCTCGCTGCTCGACAAGGGATCGCCGCTGTCGATGCGGGTGCGCGAAATCGTGATCGACCGCACCTGCGCCAAATGCGGCAATGAATATGAATGGGGCATCCATATCGCGGGCTTCGCGCCGCACATCGGCCTGACAGAGGAACAGATTCGCGCGACCGTGCTCGGCGACGCGAGCGACCCGGCCTGGACCGACCCCGCCGAAGCCGTGCTGATCGCGACCGTCGATGCGCTGATCGATCGCAAGAAGCTCAGCGACGCCGAATGGGCCACCCTGCGTGCTGCTTACGACGAGCCGCAAGTGCTCGAAATCATCCAGCTTATCGGATTTTACCACGGCGTGTCGCTGATCTGCGGCGCGCTCGACCTGCCCCTCGAAGCCACTGCGGCCCGTTTCCCCGCCGCCTGAAGGAGAATAAGCCATGCGCTCTGCCGTCATCGTTTCGACTGCCCGCACCCCGATCGGCCGCGCCTATCGCGGCGGGTTCAACAACCTCCCCTCGCCGACGCTCTCGGCGCACGCAATCAAGGCGGCCGTCGAGCGCGCCGGGATCGACGGCGCCGAAGTGCAGGACGTCGTGTGGGGCGCCGCACTCCAGCAGGGCGTGCAGGGCGGCAACATCGGTCGCAACGCGCTGCTCCGCGCCGGGCTGCCGATCAGCGTCGGTGGCCAGTCGATCGACCGCCAGTGCGCGAGCGGCCTGATGGCGATTGCCACAGCCGCCAAGCAGATCATCGTCGACAATATGGACATCACGATCGGTGGCGGCTGCGAATCGATCTCGATGGTGCAAACGCCGCAGATGCGCGTGGCCGGCGACCCCGAACTCGTCGCCATGTACCCCGATGTCTATATGTCGATGCTCGAAACGGCTGAAGTTGTCGCCGCGCGGTACAATATCAGCCGCGAGGCGATGGACGAATATGGCTATCAGTCGCAGATGCGCACCGCCGCCGCGCAGGCCGCTGGCAAGTTCGACGACGAAATCGTCCCCGTCACCGCGACGATGGCGATGACCAACAAGGAAACCAAGGAAGTCACGCATCACGAAGTGACTGTGACCAAGGACGAGGGCAACCGCGCCGACACCACGCTGATCGGTCTCAATGGTCTGAAGCCGGTGCTCGGCCCCGACAAGACGATCACCGCCGGCAATGCGAGCCAGCTGTCCGACGGCGCCTCGGCCAGCGTGCTGATGGAGGAAAAGCTCGCCGAACAGCGCGGCCTCACCCCGCTCGGCCGCTATATCGGCATGGCGTCGGCGGGCACCAAGCCCGATGAAATGGGCATCGGCCCGGTCTATGCGATCCCCAAGCTGCTCGAACGCTTCAACCTGAAGATGGACGACATCGGCCTGTGGGAGTTGAACGAAGCCTTCGCCGTCCAAGTGCTGTATTGCCGCGATCACCTCGGCATTCCGAACGAGCTGCTGAACGTCAACGGCGGCGCGATCTCGATCGGCCACCCCTATGGCATGTCGGGCGCACGCATGACCGGCCACGCGCTGATCGAAGGCAAGCGTCGCGGCGCGAAGTACGTCGTGATCACGATGTGCGTCGGCGGTGGCCAGGGTGCAGCGGGGCTGTTCGAGGTTCTTTAACTTGGTTGGCGGCGGACCGGGTTAGCCCTGGTCCGCCACCTCTACCGCATCCCCCAGCACGTAGCGCGGCCCCGCGCCCCGTTTTCCGGCGCGGTCTTCAGGGTTGTAGAGCTTGCAGCGCTCCAGCGAGAGGCAGCCGCAGCCGATACACCCATCAAGCAAATCGCGCGTCCGCGTGAGCGTCGCGATCCGGTCGTCGATCATCGCGCGGATCCCTTGGCTCATCCGCGTCCAGTCCTTCGCCGTCGGGGTCCGGCCATCCGGGAGTTTGGCAAGCTCGGCGCGAATTGCCTCAATCGACAGCCCGAGTTGCTGCGCGATCAGGATGAAGCTCAACCGCCTTATGTCCGAACGCAAGAACCGCCGCTGCCCGCCGCTGTTGCGAAACGGGTTGAGCAGCCCGCGCGCCTCGTAAAAGCGGATCGCTGACACAGACACACCGGCACGCGCGGCCAGGTCGCCAATCGCGATGACATCACTCGCCCTCATTCGCGCCTCCCGCAACAAACCCTTGACCTCAACTTAGGTTGAGGTTGCACAAGCTACGACGTCAAGCCGAATCGACCAGCGAGGAGCCGAAAAATGACGTCCCCCTTCATCGAGCACATCAACCTGACCGTCAGCAACCCTGAGCAGTCGGCGGCAATGGTCGAAAGCCTGTTCGGCTGGCACGAGCGGTGGCGCGGGCCATCGCGCGACGGCGGCCTGTCGATCCATGTCGGCAGCGATACCGGCTATATCGCCTTTTATACGGGGCCGGATGGCATGCACCGCGACATCCGCTATCCAAAGGGCGAGCCGTTCAACCATGTCGGCGTCCAGGTAGATGATCTGGATGATGTGGAGGCCCGGGTTATGGCACTCGGCCTAATCCCCTTTGGGCATGATGATTACGATCCCGGTCGGCGCTTCTACTTTCTCGACGATAACGGGATCGAATATGAGGTCGTCTCCTATCGGTGACGGTCGACGCATTCCGCGCAACCATGTCTTGCGCGCGCATGACCGGCCACACGCTGATCGAGGGTAAGCGTCGCGGCGCCAAGTACGTCGTGATCACGATGTGCGTTGGCGGCGGCCAGGGTGCAGCGGGGCTGTTCGAGGTGTTGTGAGGTTGAAATTTTTACCGCAATCGCGTATCTAGCGATTGCGAATGACATTGTGCCTTTCGATGTGAGCCCCGGCTGTTGCAGCAGCTGGGGCTCAAATCGTTTGGGGCCCCGGGTTGCAGCCCGAGCCCCGCCCGTGTGGCGCTACTCCTTACGAGACACTTCGACGACCTTGAGGATCAAGGTCGCAAAAGCGAACATCGCACCGAGCAGCAGGCACAAGTCTGCGAATGACATTGTGTTCTCCTTTCGATGTGTCGGCGTGATTGCCGACGCGGGCAAAATAGGCGGAAGCGATGTTATCTTCACCCGGTAAATCGATTGCGTTTACCGGGTTGCTTTTCGCCAGACTGCGGCAACCATTCTTGGCCCGCGCCGTTTCCTCTCCACCATTTCGAGGAGAGACCGCATGAACGACCCGCAGCAGATCACCGACAATCTGTTCAAGGCTCTGCGCAGCAGCGGCTTCATCATGATCGGGCTCGACGACACGCCCGACCACAGCCAGCCGATGACCGCGCAGCTGCTCGACGACGACGGCGCGCGCCATGCGATCTGGTTCTTCATGGGCCGCGACAACAAGCTGTCGATCGGCGGTCCGGCAATGGCGCAATATGTCGGCAAGGGGCACGATCTGTTCGCTTGCCTGCACGGCACGCTGACGCCGGAAAACGACCGCGCAATGGTGGACCAGCTTTGGTCGAAGCAGGTCGAGGCCTGGTTTCCGCAAGGCAAGGCCGACCCCAATCTGCTGTTGATGCGCTATGATCTGGAGGATGCCGAAATCTGGCAGAGCGATGTGTCGCTGACCGGCCAGTTCAAGATGTTGTTCGGCGGGACGATCAAGCCGCAGGAAGTCGGCAGCCATGCCGAAGTATCACTGTCAGCGCCCGCACCGCCAAAAAGCAACGCCGCCCCGGTTGCAGCAAAGACGCGATACAATTCGCCGCCCCCCCCCCTTTTTATCAGTGTGCCGACCCGTGTATGATGATAGGATATGTTGTCGGGTAGGAACGGCGGCAGGAGGCTATGGTCTGGCGTTTCGGATTGGCGGTGTACCTCACCGTAATGGTGGCAGCGCCAGCATATCCGTGCACTGTGTCTCCCCCGGACCCGCCACGCCCAGGCGAGAGCATCACTGCCTACTACGCGCGCATCTCTGCGCTGCACCGGGAACAGGAAGCAGCCTGGCTTAAAGATCGCCAGACCAACGGCCTGCAAGGTGCAGACTTGATCTTCATCGCGCGTGAGACCGTTTGGTGGCCCGCGCCGCGACCGACATCACGAAATGGTCGCCCAGTTCTCCCGCGGCTGAAGCCGGTCCCCTATCCAGCACCCTCCAATTACAAGCCAATCGCTTGGTTCCGGGGGCCGCGGGTCACTGATATGTTCAAGCTGCGGCGCGCCAACACCAGTTGCGGTCCGATGGGCATCGGTGACACAACTTTCGGAAAGTCCGGGAACCTCTATGTCTTTTTCGCGCGCAAGGGTCAGCTATCGGAAAAGACGATAATCGACGCGATCGCGCTCGAACGGATCAATGATCCGGCGCTCGCGGAATTTGTTGCGACGTTTCGAGCGAAATCGAAACCGCCCCGGCGGTAGTCGGTATCAATCACCCGTGCGCGGTGATCCATTCCTCGACCACCGGCGCGATCTTGGTGCGCCATTTGCTGCCGTTGAAGATGCCATAGTGCCCGGCACCCTCGGCCATCAGATAGCGCTTCTTCGCGACGGGCAAATTCGCCGCCAGCGACAGCGCCGCCTTCGTCTGGCCGAGGCCCGAAATATCGTCGCGCTCGCCTTCGATCGCGAGCAGGGCGATGTCGGTGATTGCGCCGGGATCGACCGGGCGACCCCGGTGCGTGTAGGTCCCGTTGGCAATCGCGTGCTTCTGGAACACGACCTCGATCGTCTGGAGGTAAAATTCGGCGGTCATGTCGCAGACCGAGCGATATTCCTCGTAGAAATCCTTGGTCAGATCGGCGCTGTCGTCATCGCCCTGGACCAGATGTTTGAACATTTCCCAGTGCGAAACCATGTGGCTGCCGAGATTCATCGACATGAATCCGGCGAGCTGGAGAAAGCCCGGATAGACTTTGCGGCCGGCGCCCGAATAGGTCATCGGCACCGTCGCGATGACATTCTGCTCGAACCAGGCATGCGGGCGCTTGGTCGCGAGCGTGTTGACCGCAGTCGGCGCTTCGCGCGTGTCGATCGGCCCGCCCATCATCGTCAGCGTCTTGGGGCGGCACGGATGTTGGTCGGCGCTCATCAGGCACGCAGCGGCGTAACAAGGCACCGACGGTTGGCAGACCGCGAGCATGTGCGCGCCGGGGCCGATATGCTCAAGATAGTCAACGATGTAATCGATATAATCGTCGAGATCGAACTTGCCGTCCGACAACGGCACGAGCTTCGCAT
>JAIETY010000012.1 GCA_019744885.1 Sphingomonas sp. | reverse complement strand
AGCAGCTTGCGCGCGATATGGCAACGAACCTTGTCCTTGATCCGCTGAAACGTCTCATTCTCGCGGGCGAGTTTGCGAGACAATGTCCGTGGGCTGCAACAGAGGATATCGGCGAGCACATCGAGCGAGGGTGTGCGCGCACCCTCGCGATAAAAATCGATGACGAGCTGTTCCACCCGGCCCGAGAATGATTGGTTCGTGCCCGAAACGGTAAACCAGTCGGCCGGGTCTTTGAGGAACGAGCCTTCAAAAAATTCCACTTCGGTGCGGACGATCGGCGCATCCATATAGTGGAGGTGGAAGGTGACCCTGTTGTCGGCGCTATCGAAATACACCGGGCAGTTAAATGCCTGATCATAGTCGATTGCATTGGGCGGGCGGCTTGATGTGAAGTGGGCGTCGACCAATTTGATCGGTTGGCCGATCAACCAGCATTTGAACTTATATGCCCAGTAAAAAGTCAGCCAATAAAACAGGTGCTCATCAGCCGCATCGTTGAGCCCGGTGACATTGTGGATGATCGACACCGTTCCCTCGGCACGATCCGACACGATCTTGATCTCGACGTCGTTGCGGATGGCATTGACGAGATTGGTCATCTTGCGCACCGCATGGCCTAGCGTCTGGCATTTCAGTGAGGCGCGGCCGATGATATGGCCCATCTCCAGCTTTCCCTGAATGTCGAGAAAGCCCATATACTCGTCGTTCATCGCCGCACGCGTCGTCAGCACCAGGCGCTGAAACTGCTCCCCGTCGAGCCGCGCCTTTTGATCGGTATAGACATTGGTATCGATCTGCGCGGCCTTGAGGATATCCTCGACTGCATAGCCTTTCCGCACCGCCCCCTGCAGCACGCCGCGGATGTAATAGGGGCCGAGCTCGCAGCCGTTTGCCGGAGGCAATTCGCTTGCTTCCGATCGCGCAATTCGACCGATAAATGCGCCCACCGCCAGCTTCTCCTAAACCCCATTTGGGCAAGACCAAAAACCATGGCTCCTTTCAAGGAGCTCTGGCCGGAGAATGACCACTGAACATTTGTCTCGTCAAGCCGCTTCTCGCCGAAACCGTACGGCGGCAGGACTATCCGGCACCTCGATAATCGCTCGGCGGCGGCACGGCGATGTCCGGTTTTGCCGGTCGATCTGTCGCGCTTGGCCACGGCGCAGAAACATCGTGCTACGCTAGGGTCCACCGAGATTTGCCCGTGGAGAGTTGCGCATGCCCACCGCCTATATCATCGACGCTGTCCGCACCCCGCGCGGGATCGGCAAGACCGGCAAGGGCGCGCTGGCGCATCTTCACCCGCAGCATCTGTCAGCGACGGTGCTGCGCGCGCTGAAGGACCGCAATCATCTGGATACCGCCGATGTCGATGACATCGTCTGGTCAACTTCGACGCAAAAGGGCAAGCAGGGCTTTGACTTGGGCCGCATGGCGGCACTGGCGGCGGGTTACGACGTGAAGGCATCGGGCACGACGCTCGACCGTTTCTGCGGCGGCGGTATCTCGGCGGTCAACTTCGCGACCGCATCGATCATGGCTGGCATGGAGGATCTGGTGATCGCGGGCGGGTGCGAAATGATGTCGCACGTCAACGATGTGGTGCAGAAGGAGATCGCGCTGGGCATCCCGTTCCTGGGGATGAACGCCGGTAACAAGGCGCTCGACGAACTCCACCCGCAATCGCAGCAGGGCGTCTGTGCCGATGCCATCGCCGCGATGGAGGGGATCAGCCGCGCGGAAGCCGATGCGCTGGCGCTGACCAGCCAGGCGCGCGCCGATGTCGCCATCCGCGAGGGGCGGTTCGACCGGTCGGTGGTGCCGGTGCATAATGAGGACGGCACCGTCGCACTCGACCGGGAGGAATTTCCCCGCCCGCAGACTACGGCGGAAACGCTTGCCGGGCTCAAGCCCTCGTTCGACGTGGTCGCCGATGTCGATCAGGCGGGCACCAGCTTCCGCAAGCAGATCAAGCGCCGCTATCCCGATCTCGACTGGACCGGGGTGCATCACGCAGGCAACAGCTCGGGCGTGGTCGATGGCGCGGCAGCGGTGCTGCTGGCGTCGGAGGACTATGTCGCCGAACACGGCATGAAGCCGCGGGCGCGCGTCGTCGCTTATGCCAATATCGGCGACGACCCCACCCTGATGCTCAACGCGCCGGTGCCCGCCGCGCGCAAGGTGCTGGCCAAGGCGGGGCTGACGGTGGACGACATCGACGTCTGGGAAATCAACGAGGCCTTTGCCGTGGTGGCCGAAAAGTTCATCCGGGATCTGGGGCTCGACCGGGCCAAGGTGAACATCAACGGCGGTGCCTGCGCGCTTGGCCACCCGATCGGCGCGACGGGCGCGATCCTGATCGGTACCGCACTTGACGAGCTTGAGCGATCGGGCGGGCGATACGGCCTGGTTACCATGTGCGCGGCTGGCGGCATGGCGCCCGCCATCATCATCGAGCGACTGGCATGAGCACGGCCCCCCAGGCGGCAGCGACCGCGACCGAACCAACCGGCTTCATCCGCCGCGAACAGGACGGCAAGATCGGCATCATCGTGCTCGACCGGCCGCAAAGCCGCAACGCGCTGAAATCCGCGATGTATGGCGAGATTGCCGATGCCCTGCGCGCCTATCAGGCGGATGACAGCATCAACGTCATCCTGATCCGGGGTGAGGGGCGCGATTTCTGCGCGGGCAATGATATCGGCGATTTCCAGCGTTTCGGCGATGTGGTCGAGAAGACCGGGCTCGACCCGCAAAGCATCGTCGGGCGCAAGACACCGAGCATCGATCTTGTCCATGTGCTGATCGAAACCGACAAGCCGATCATCGGCTGCATCCAGGGCAATGCCGTGGGCTTTGGCGCGACGATGCTGCTGCATTTCGATTTCATCGTGGCCGAGCCCGACACCCGGATCAAATTCCCCTTTGTCGATCTGGCAATGGTGCCCGAAGCGGGATCGTCGCTGCTGCTCAAGGAACGGGTCGGCTATCTGAAGGCGGCACGCATCCTGTTCCTTTCGGAACGGATCGAAGCGCCTGAGGCGTTGGCGCTTGGGCTGGTGTCCGAAGTGGTGGGCGCAGGCGAGGGCACGGCGCGGGGCATGGCGCTCGCCGCTTCGCTCGCCACCAAGCCACCGATTTCGTTACAGGCAACCAAGCGATTGCTGCGACGCGACACCGAACCGCTCACCGACCGCGTGACCGAGGAATTTCGGCGGATTGCCGAACGGTCAGCATCGACCGAAGCGCTGGCGATTTTTGCGACCTTGTTGAAGAAGTAGGGCCTGTCGATGAAGTAGGGGCGCTACTGGCCCGCCGACAGTTTCAAATCCACCCCCGCATCGGCGGCAGCCTTCTTCAGGAACTTGATCGTCTGGCCGCTGACATCGCCATATTCGTGCAAGGTCGCCTTGTCGCAGATCGCATCGAAATTCGCGGCGATGGCTTCGGGCGTTTGCTGGTCGGCGGGGAGGAAAATGCCCTCGCTCTCCACCACATAGACGCGTGAATAGCCGCCCGAGCCGGCCGCCAGGATAACCCGCGAGGGCGCGTCGTCGCTGGCCATGAACAGCACCGCTGGGGTCACCGATGACGTCTTCATCAGCGCCTGGATCGCTGGTGGCGTGAGGTTCTCGGTCATGCGCGTGGCAGCGGCGGGCACCAGCGTGTTGACGCGGATGTTGTTCTTCGCGCCCTCCAGATGCAGCACGTTCATGAGCCCGACGACACCCATCTTGGCAGAGGCATAATTGGCCTGGCCGAAATTGCCGTAAATGCCCGATGACGAGCTGGTCATCACGATCCTGCCAAAGCCGGCCGCGCGCATGTGCGGCCACACCGCGAGCGCGCAGAATGCCGATCCGAGTAGATGCACGTCGGTAACTGCGCGGAACGAATCGGGCGTGGTTTTGCCGAAGCTCGCGTCGCGCAAAATGCCCGCATTGTTGATCAGGATGTCGACCCGGCCCCATTTCGCCATTGCCTGCGCGACCATGTCGGCGACGTGATCGGGATTGGTGACGTTTGCCCCGTGCGCAATGGCTTCGCCTCCCGCTGCGATGATTTCCGCCGCGACCCGCTCGGCCGGTTCGGACGATCCGCCCATCCCGTCCACCGCGCCGCCGAAATCATTGACGACAACGCGCCCGCCACGTGCGGCGAACTGCAGCGCGTGCTCGCGGCCCAGGCCGCCGCCGGCCCCGGTGATGATGACGACGCGGTTGTCATAACGGATCGACATGGCTGGTCTCGCTTGCTTGCTGGTTATGCGGCGGTGATGGTGAGGGTAAGCCATTCGGCGGTGAGCGCGGGTTTGTCCTGCCCTTCGATCTCTACCGTCACGCCCATCGTCGCCATCCACTGATTGGGGCTGCGCTCCTCCATATCGATCAGCGTGAAGCGCGCGCGCACCCGGCTACCCGAGCGGACGGGGGTGATGAAGCGGATCTTGTTGAAGCCATAGTTGAAGCCCATCGTCGCACCCGCCATGCCGATATCGGCGACGGTCGCCAGCCCGCCGAGCATCGACAGCGTCAGGAAGCCATGCGCGATCGTGCCGCCCATCGGCGTCTTGGCGGCGCGTTCGGCATCGACATGGATGAACTGGTGGTCGTCGGTCAGGTCGGCGAAGCGATCGATCATGCTCTGGTCGATCGTGATCCATTTGGAGAGGCCAACCTCCGTGCCGATCACGGCCTTGATTGTTTCGCGTGTATAGCCCGGCATCTGGTCCTCCCTGATACCGCTTGGCCTATAGGATTGGCGGGGTATTCGTCCGGGGCGAAACGGGACAAATTGGCTGGTATTTCATGCCATGCGGGGCGGCCATCGTCCTGAATTGCTGGCGGGGCTGGCGCGCCTTGCCATGGCGAGCGCGGGCTGTTTCTTCGACGGTTTCGGCGAAGGGAGCGGATGTAATGGTGACGATCGACACGCGGCTTGGCCAGGTGCGGGGGATCGACCGACCCTCGAGCATGTCCTTCCTGGGGCTGCCCTATGCAGCGCCCCCGGTCGGCGAGCGACGCTGGCTGCCGCCGGTGCCTGCGGCCCCCTGGCAGGGCGTGTTCGATGCCACGCTGTATCCCAATCGCAGTTTTCAGCTGCCCTTCCCGCAATCGCTGCGTCGGGGTGATATCCCCGGCGCGATGAGCGAGGACATGCTCTACCTCAACATCCACACCCCCGCCGCCGATGACAAGCGTCGGCCGGTGCAGGTCTATATCCATGGCGGCGGCTTCACCGTCGGCTCGGCCAATGATTTCGATCCCACGCCCTTTGCCCGCAAGCATGATGTGGTGATGGTGGCGATCAACTACCGGCTTGGCTCGTTTGGTTTCCTCGATCTCAGCCGGTTCGGGCCCGACTATGTCGGCAGCGGCAGCCTGGGCTTTCAGGACCAGATCGCAGCCCTGCGCTGGGTGGCCGACAATATCGCGGATTATGGCGGCGACCCGGACAATGTCACGATCAGCGGGGTGAGCGCGGGGGCCGGATCGGTGATCGCGCTGATGGGCGCACCCAGCGCCAGGGGGCTGTTTCACAAGGCGATCGCCTTCAGCCCCGGCGAAATTGCGCCAAGCGCGCCCGATTTCATTACGCCCTTTGCCGCCGCCTTCGGCATGAGCGAGACGGCGTTCTTCGATCATCTTCGCGGCCTGTCGAGCGAAGAGCTGTTCAAGCTGCAGTCGGAGGGCAGCATGGCGGCGGTCACCGCCGTCGATGGCACGGTGATCGTTGCGACTTGCCATGAAGCGATCCGCAACCGCGTGAACCCGGTGCCGCTGATCATCGGCGCCTGTATCGATGAAGGCACAATGCTGACCCCTGCCGTGGAGGAAGCGGGGCTAGAGGGGCTCGAGCAGATACTGGCCGGCATCGCCGTCACCATCGGTGCGGGGGATGGCGAGCGCTATATGCACTTCCTCGACACGTTGATTCCGGGTGGCAGTTTGCGCGAACGGATGACGCGGCTGTGGTATGATTATTTCCGATCGCCCACCGTGCGCGCGGCGGATGCCTGTACCGCGATCGGCATGCCCGCCTGGGTCTATAGCTTCGAAGTGCCGACCGACCATGAGTATGGCCCGACGCACGCGAGCGATATGCCGTTTTCTTTCAATCTGTTCGATGACGAAGAGGTTGCGGAGGGGGCGATGCTGGGCTTCCACCCCAACAATGATGTCAATCGCAAGCTGATGGATTTGTGGACCGACAGCTTCGCCCGTTTCATGCGCACCGGCGATCCCAATGGCGGCGATTTGCCGTACTGGCCGACCTATGCAGCCGACACCCGCCCCAGCATGGTGCTGCGCGACCATGCCTTCATCGTCGAAAATCTGGATAGCGAAGCGGCGCTGCTGGCCTATGGTCTGGATGACGCTAGGGGATGACGCGATAACATGGCCATTGCCAAACTGCTGATCGCCAACCGGGGGGAGATCGCGATCCGCATCGCGGCGGCGGCCGCCGATCTCGGCATTGCGACGCTGGCGGTGCACAGCGCGGACGACGCGCAGTCGCTGCATTGCTTCAAGGCGGACGCAAGCGCGCTGCTGTCCGGCACGGGCGCGGCGGCCTATCTCGACATCGCGCAGATGGTCACCGTTGCGTTGGCCAATGGGTGCGATGCAGTCCACCCCGGCTATGGTTTCCTGTCGGAAAATGCCGATTTCGCGCGGGCGTGCGCGGCGGCGGGAATCGTGTTTGTCGGGCCGTCTGCCGACGCGCTCGACCTGTTCGCCAACAAGGCCAATGCGCGGGCGCTGGCCGAGAGGAGCGGCGTGCCAGTGATGCCGGGTTCCGGGGGCGGCGTGACGCTGGCCGAGGCGCAGGCCTTTTACGCTGGCCTCGGCGTGGGCGCGGCGGTGATGATCAAGGCAGTCGCGGGCGGTGGCGGGCGCGGGATGCGGATCGTCTCGGCAGTCGGGGACATCGCCGATGCTTATGCCGCCTGTCAGGCCGAGGCGCGGCTCGCCTTTGGTGACGACGCGCTGTTCGTCGAGCGTTTCATGCCGCGCGCGCGGCATATCGAGGTGCAGATCGTTGCCGATGGCCAGGGCGGGGTCATCCATCTGGGCGAGCGCGAATGCTCGTTTCAGCGGCGTAACCAGAAAATCATCGAGATTGCGCCATGCCCTGATCTCTCGCCAGTGCTGCGCGACAAGATCACGGCAGCGGCGGTGCGGCTGGCGAGCGCGGCGGTGTATCGCAACATCGGCACCTTCGAATTTCTGGTCGATGCAGAGGGGATGCGCGATCGACCCGATGACGCCGATTTCTTCTTTCTGGAGGCCAATCCGCGCATTCAGGTCGAGCACACCATTACCGAAGAAGTGATGGACGTCGATCTGGTCCAGACCCAGCTGCTGATCGCGGCGGGCGCGACGCTTGGGGATCTGGGGCTCGACCGCCGGGTCAATCCGCGCGGCTTTGCGCTGCAGGCGCGGATCAACATGGAAGTGATGACGGCGGCGGGCGAGGCGCGACCGTCGCTTGGCGTGATCGGCAGCTATGCGCTGCCGTCCGGGCGCGGGGTGCGGGTCGATGGCTATGGCTATGCCGGCTATGCGATCAATCCGCGCTACGACAGCCTGCTCGCCAAGCTGATCGTGCATGTGCCGGGCGATGATTTTGCCGCGCTGCTGGCCAAGGCGCGGCGGGCGCTGGGCGATTGCCGGATCACCGGGGTGGAGACCAATATCACCTTCCTGCAGGCGCTGCTCGCCCGGCCCGAACTGGCGGCGGGCGGGGTCTATACCCGGTTCGTTGACGATCATTTGCCCGAACTGGTCGCGTCGGCCAGTGCGCAGGTGAAGGCGCGCCACGCACCCGAAGCGGATACCGCTACTGCGGCTACGGGGGCGGTGCTCGATATCGATCTCTCGCCGGGATCAATGCTGGTCGAAGCACCGATGCAGGGGCTGATCGTCGGGTTGGAGGTCGCACCCGGTGACCGGGTGAAACGCGGCCAGACGCTCGCCACGATGGAGGCGATGAAGATGGTCCACGCCATCACCGCGCCACGCGCCGGGATCGTCGTGCAGATCGGCGTGACGGTCGGCCAGATCGTGATGGCCGATGTGCCCTTGCTGGTGATCGAGGCCGATGAGGGCGACAGCGGCGCGATGATGGCCGATGAGACCGCAATCGACCCCGACCATATCCGCCCCGATCTCGCCGAGCTGATCGCCCGCCGCGCGCTGGGGCAGGACGAGGCGCGCCCCGAAGCCGTCGCCCGGCGGCGCAAGACCGGGCAGCGCACCGCGCGCGAGAATATCGATGATCTGTGCGACGCGGGCAGCTTCGTCGAATATGGCGCGCTTGCGATCGCCAGCCAGAAGAAGCGGCGGACGCTCGACGATCTGATCCGCAACACGCCCGCCGATGGCATCATCACCGGTATCGGCCAGGTCAACGGTGCCGATTTTGGCGAGGCGGCGAGCCAATGTGCGGTGCTGTCCTATGATTACACCGTGATGGCGGGCACCCAGGGTCACCACACCCACCGCAAGAAGGACCGGCTGTTCGACTTGGCCGAGCGGCAGCGGCTGCCGGTGATCCTGTTCAGCGAGGGCGGCGGCGGACGGCCGGGCGACATCGATATTGTCGCGGTCACGGGGCTGGAAGTGCCCTCGTTCCAGATCCTCGCGCGGCTGAGCGGGCTGGTGCCGCTCATCGGTATCAATTCGGGCCGGTGCTTTGCTGGCAATGCGGCGCTCCTTGGCTGCTGCGACGTGATCATCGCGACCGAGAACAGCACGATCGGCATGGGTGGCCCGGCGATGATCGAGGGCGGCGGGCTGGGTGTCTATGCGCCCGACGAGGTCGGGCCGATGTCGGTGCAGGTGCCCAATGGCGTTGTCGACATCGCGGTGAAGGACGAGGCGGAGGCGGTCGCGGTGGCGCGGCAATATCTCTCCTATTTTCAGGGCACCAAGACGCAGTGGGAAGCGCCCGACCAGCGTATCCTGCGCCGCCTGATCCCTGAAGACCGGGTGCGCGCCTATGACGTCCGCAGCGTGATCGCCGGGCTCGCCGACACTGGCAGCGTGCTGGAAATCCGCAAAGGCTATGGCCAGGGCATCCTGACCGCCTTTGCCCGGATCGAGGGTCGGCCGATCGGCATCATCGCCAACAACCCGCTGCATCTGGGTGGCGCGATCGATGCGCCTGCCGCCGACAAGGCGTCGCGGTTCATGCAGTTGTGCGACGCGCATGACATTCCGCTGCTGTCGCTGTGCGACACGCCGGGCTTCATGGTCGGGCCGGAAAGCGAGAAGACCGCGACGGTGCGCCGCTTTGCCCGGCTGTTCGTGACGGCCGCGGGGATGAGCATTCCGGTGATGGCGATCGTGCTGCGCAAGGCGTACGGGCTGGGCGCGATGGCGATGCTGGCGGGGCAATCGAAAATCCCCGCCTTCACGGTCAGCTGGCCCAATGGCGAGTTTGGCGGGATGGGGCTGGAGGGCGCGATCAAGCTTGGCTTGCGCAAAGAGCTGGAAGCGATCGAGGATTTGGAGGAGCGCGAGGCCTATTACCGCAAACAGGTCGCCGCCGCCTATGCCTTCGGCAAGGCCGCCAATGCCGCTGCGCATTTCGAGATCGACGATGTGATCGACCCGGCGGACAGCCGTCGCTGGATCATGAGCGCGCTGCGCTCACGCCCGCCAGAGGGCCCGCGAGCGGCCAAGAAACGCAGCCATATCGATACCTGGTAGGCGCGGCGCGCGGTCTGTCGCGATTCCCTTGGTGGGTCGTCATGTTTCGCCAGCGACGGCGGGGGTGGCGTTTCATAGATCGCTAGAGCTTCGTTCCTCGACTGGAATCGTTAAATTCCGTTGGGGCTGAGCTTGTCGAAGCCCCGCCTTGTTCTTCGAGCGGCAGGCGCTGAGGCACGAAGAAAAAGCAGCCCGTCGACAAGCTCAGGGCAAACGGATGGATGTTGTGGCACGATGCGCTGAGCAGCGGGGCGTTGGAAGGACAAGCGGCAGGTGAATTTCGACTTTTCCGAAGAACAGGAGATGCTGCGCGGCGAGGTGCGGCGGGTTCTCGCCGACAAATCGACCAGCGCCGTGGTGCGCGGCGTGCTCGAGTCCGATCAGCCCTATGATGCGGCATTGTGGCAGGAAATAGGGGCGCTGGGTTGGGCGGGCGTTGCGATCCCGGAGGAATTCGGCGGGCTGGGGCTCGGCTACCTCGAGCTGTGCGTGATCGCCGAGGAACTTGGCCGCGCGCTTGCGCCGGTGCCGTTCGCATCGAGCATCTATCTGGCCGCCGAGGCGCTGCTGCAGTTCGGCAGCGACGAGCAGAAACAGGCATGGCTGCTGAAACTCGCGGCCGGTGAGGCTGTCGGTGCGTTGGCGCTGGCGGAGGGCGTCGGTTCGCCCTCATGGAGCAGGTTGCAAGTGACGGCGTCCGGTTTGGGCGATGCATGCCGGCTCAATGGCACCAAATGGCCGGTGCTTGACGGGTTGGCCGCCGATATCGCCATCGTCGCTGCAAATGGCGCGGATGGCTTTGGCCTGTATCTGGTCGAGCTGGCCCAGCCCGGCGTCGCCCGCGTGGCCGAGCCGGGGATCGACGACAGCCGCAAGCTCGCGCGCCTCACCTTCACCGATGCCGTCGCGCAGAAGCTGGCGGGCGGCGAGGCCGCGCTCCAAACCTTGCTCAACCGCGCCGCCATCCTGTTCTCGTTCGAGCAACTGGGCGGGGCGGATGCCGCGCTGGCGATGGGCGTCGCCTATGCCAAGGAGCGCTTCGCCTTTGGTCGTGCGATCGGATCATTCCAGGCGATCAAGCACAAGCTGGCCGATCTGTTCTCGGAACTCGAGCTGGCGCGTTCCAACTGCTACTACGCCGCCTGGGCGCTCTCCACCGACGAT
This sequence comes from Sphingomonas sp., assembly GCA_019744885.1. Lineage (GTDB taxonomy): Bacteria > Pseudomonadota > Alphaproteobacteria > Sphingomonadales > Sphingomonadaceae > Sphingomonas. The sequence continues at coordinate 50,942 of JAIETY010000012.1, read as the reverse complement.
GCCAGTCTGGACGAGGCTGCGGCGGTCGCAATGATCGGGGTCACCCGCGCCTATTTCAACTGCGCCAAGGAGAATATCCAGGTCCATGGCGGCATGGGCTTCACCTGGGATCTGGATGCGCATCTCCATTATCGCCGCTCGCGGTTGCTCGGCGGAATCATCGGCGGACCGGCGCGCTGGCGCGAACAGCTGATCCGCGTGCTCGAACGCAGCAACAGCGTCGCGGCCTGAGGGAAGGGATTCACAATGAACTTCGACGACACGCCCGAGGAAGCCGCCTACCGCGCCAAAGCGCGCGACTGGATCGCTGCGAACAAGTTCGATTTTCGCAACTTTCCCCGCGTCCGCGACGGGTTTGACACCATCCGTGAGTGGCAGAGGATCAAACAGGCGGCGGGCTGGGGCTGCCTGCACTGGCCCAAGCAATATGGCGGGCAGGACGCGACGCCCATTCAGAATGTGATCTTCTCGCAGGAAGAAGAAGCCGCCGGGATCAGCATCCTGTCCGTTGCCAACAGCATCACGATCGGCATGGCGGCAGCGACCATCATCCATTGCGGGACGCAGGAGCAAAAGGATCGCCACCTGATGCGGATCGCGCGCGGAGAGGAAATCTGGTGCCAATTGTTCAGCGAACCCGTCGCCGGATCGGACCTCGCCGGCATCAAGACCCGCGCGGTGCGCGATGGTGACGATTGGGTGGTCAACGGGCAAAAGGTGTGGACCAGCTATGCCCATTTCGCTGACTGGGCGATCCTGGTCACGCGCAGCGACCCGACCGTCCCCAAGCACAAGGGGCTGACTTACTTCCTGCTCGACATGAAATCGCCGGGGGTCGAGGTGCGGCCGATCAAGCAGGCGTCGGGCGGCAGCGATTTCAACGAGGTGTTTCTCGACAATGTCCGCATTCCCGACGCCAATCGGGTCGGCGACGAAGGCGATGGCTGGCGGGTCGCGCTGACGACGCTGATGAACGAGCGGGCGGCGATTTCCAGTGTGTTCCCAACCAATTTCGACGATGTCTGGCGCATCGCGCGCGAAACCCCGCGCGGTGATGGCAGGGCGATCGACGACGGGGCGGTGCGCGGCCTGCTCGCTGACTGGTATGTCTGGCACCGGGGGCTGAAGAATTTCAGCTTGCGCCTGCAATCGGCGATTTCGCAAGGCAAGATGCCGGGGCCGGAAGCATCGGCGGGCAAGCTGATGCTGGCCGCGCAACGCCAGCAATATCTGTCCGACCTGCTCGACCTGCTCGACATGGGCAGCGGTGCATTGGCGAGCGGGCAGGATATGGGGCTGCACTTCGCCTTTCTGCGCGTAATCGGCAACCGCATCGAAGGCGGCAGCGACGAGGTGTTGCGCAACATCATCGGCGAGCGCGTGCTGGGCCTGCCGCCAGAGCCGCGGGTGGACAAGGGCATGGCGTTCAGCGCGATTCCGACGGCCCTGTAGCAGCACGACGTAGCGGCACGAAATCCCGGCATCATTGGCGCGGTTTGCCAGCCACGCCACGGTGTGGGGCTGCTACCCCAATGGTCTGTTCATGCCGCCCGTCGGTCGGCCCCGCGAGGACCATGATGTCGAGCCACGCTTTTGTCTATGACGCGATCCGGACGCCGCGCAGCAAGGGCAAGGCCGATGGCGCGTTGCATGAGGTGAAGCCGATCGCGCTGGCGGCCGGGCTGCTCAACGAATTGCAGGCACGGCATGATTTCGACACGGCCTGTGTCGACGACGTGATCCTGGGTTGCGTCACGCCGGTGAAGGACCAGGGTACCAACATCGCCAAATGCGCGGTGCAATATGCCGGGTGGGACGACAGCGTCGCCGGGGTCCAGCTCAACCGCTTCTGCGCCTCCGGGCTGGAGGCGGTCAACATCGCCGCGCAAAAGGTCATTTCGGGCTGGGAGCAACTGGTCGTCGCCGGCGGCGTGGAGAGCATGTCGCGCGTGCCGATGGGTTCCGACGGCGGTGTCGTCGTGTTCGATCCGGAGTATCTGATGGGCCAGGCCGCGACGCCGCAGGGCGTGGGTGCCGATCTGATCGCGACGATTGAGGGCTGGGACCGTGAGCATGTCGATGCCTTTGCGGTCGAATCGCAGCGCCGCGCGGCGCATGCGCGCGACAGCGGCTATTTCGATCGATCGGTCGTGCCGGTGAAGGACCGCAACGGCGTGACGATCCTGGAGCGCGACGATTTCATCAAGCCCGATACCAGCATGCAGGGGCTTACCCGGCTCAAACCCTCCTTTGCCTATGCCGCGACCAACGGGATGGATGCGACCGCGCTGTCGAAATATCCACAGCTTGACCGGATCAACCATGTCCATCACGCGGGCAATGCCTCCGGTATCGTCGATGGGGCGGCGACGGTGCTGATCGGCTCCGAGCAGATCGGTCAGGCGCTGGGGCTGGAGCCGCGCGGGCGGATCGTTGCCGGGGTCATCATCGCCAACGAGCCGACGATCATGCTCACCGGCCCCGGCCCCTCGGCGGAGAAATGCCTGAAGGTCGCGGGGATGACCAAGGCCGATATCGATCTGTGGGAAATCAATGAGGCGTTTTCGTCGGTGGCGATGCGCTACATGCGCGATCTCGACATCGATGCCGAGGTAACCAACGTGAACGGCGGCGCGATTGCGATGGGGCATCCGCTCGGCGCGACCGGAGCGGTGCTGCTGAGCACGATGCTCGACGAGCTCGAACGACGCGGGCTGAAGCGCGGCATGGTGTCGATGTGCGTCGGCGGCGGCATGGGCATTTCGACGATCATTGAGCGGCTGTGACGGCCAGGCTGGACCCAGTGATATGACGGCATTTCCCTACACCACCGACCAGGACGGGATCGCCACAATCCTGATCGACATGCCCGGCGCGGTGAACGTGATGAACGACGCCTTCACGACCGGCATGGCGGAAACCTTTGCGACGATCGCGCAGGATGCGGCGGTGAAGGGGGTAGTGCTGGCCTCGGCCAAGCCGACCTTCTTTGCCGGCGGCGACGTGAAGAGCATGTCGGCGGCGCCCAAGGGCGGCTTCAATCAGCTGATTACCGAGGGGATTGCGCGCGGGCGCACGATGATCCGGGCGATGGAACGGTTGAAGGTGCCGGTCGCAGCCGCGATCAACGGCGCTGCGCTTGGTGGCGGTTACGAGCTGACGCTGGCGGCAAACTACCGGGTGGCGTGGGACGACAAGTCGGTGCTGATCGGCCTGCCCGAGGCGACGCTCGGCCTGTTGCCGGGGGGTGGCGGCATCGTGCGCATGACCAAGAAATTCGGTATCCAGAAGGCGCTGCCCTATCTGCTCGAAGGGCGGATCATACCGGCCGCGCAGGCGCATGCCGAGGGGTTGATCGACGAGCTCGCCCCCACGCTCGATGCGCTGATCCCGCGCGCCAAGGCATGGATCTTGGCGAACAAGGATAACCCCGATGCGGCGATCCAGCCCTGGGATCGGCCCGGTTATGTCATTCCCGGTGGCGATCTCAACAACGCGGTGGTGCGCGGGTTCGTCCATCAATTTGCGTTCAAGCTGTTCGAGCAGACGCGCGGCCTGCTGCCCAACCAGCAGCTCATTTTCGATATCGCGGTCGAATCACTCAAGCTGGATATCGACACCGCACTCAAGATCGAGGGGCGCGGGCTGGTGACGCTGATCGTGTCGCCGATCGGCAAGAACATGATGAGCGCCAATTTCCTGCAGATGGGGGAGATCAGGCGGGGGGTGAGCCGTCCCAAGGGGTTTGAGCGCAGCACCGTGAGCCGCATCGGCGTGATTGGTGCGGGGATGATGGGGCAGGGCATCGCTTATTCGGCGGCCATGGCTGGCGTGGCGGTGGTGCTGAAGGATGTGTCGCTTGCCGCCGCCGAGCGGGGCAAGGGCTATAGCGCGGCGCTGCTCGAAAAAGCGGTCGCCAAGGCCAAGATCGATGATGCGCGGCGGCAGACTGTGCTCGATCTGATCACGCCGACCGACCGCACCGAAGACCTGGCCGGGTGCGAACTGATCATCGAGGCGGTGTTCGAAAAGCTCGAGCTGAAGCATCAGGTGACGAAAGAGGCCGAAGGGCTGCTGACGGAAGGCGGCGTGTGGGCGAGCAATACCTCGACCTTGCCGATCAGCATCTTGGCCAGCGCCGCCGCTGATCCGTCGCGCTTCGTCGGGCTGCATTTCTTTTCGCCGGTGGACAAGATGCCGCTGGTCGAGATCATCCGGGGCGAGGCGACCAGCGATGCAGCGCTCGCCAAGGCCTTTGATTTCGTGCGGCAGATCAAGAAGACGCCGATCGTCGTCAGCGACAAGGTCGGCTTCTTCACCTCGCGCACGATCGGCGCACAGCTATGGGAAGGGATCGAGCTGGTCGCGGAAGGGGTGCACCCGATCCGCGTCGACAATCTTGCCAAGGCATTCGGCATGCCGGTCGGCCCGTTGACGCTGCATGACGAGATCAGCCAGCGTCTTTCGGTCGAGGTGCAGGAGACGCAGCTCGCAATGGGGCTGATCAAGGAAAGCGACAATCCGCGCACAGGGGCCACCGCCCTCGTCCGTGAGCTGGTGGCGCAAGGGCGCGGCGGGCGGCATTATGGCGGCGGCTATTATGATTATGATGCGGGTGGCAAGCACATCTGGCCTGAGCTGGTCAGCCGTTATTACCGCGCCGACCTGACGATCAGCGATGACGACATCAAGGACCGGATGCTGTTCAGCGCGGTGATCGAAAGCCTGAAATGCCTGGAGGAAGGCGTGCTGCACTCGGTGGCCGAGGGCAATATCGGATCGCTGCTGGGGATCGGCGCACCGGCCTGGACGGGGGGCTATATTCAGTTCGTCAACACCTTTGGCCTCCAGCGCTTCATCGACCGCTGTGCGGAACTGGCAGAGCGCTATGGTGAGCGGTTCCGCGCGCCCGCGATCATCGCCGAGAAGCTGACTGCGGGAGCGAGCTTCACTTGAGTGAGCCCGGCCGCCTTGTCATCGATTCGGCAGGAGTCGGGCGGTACACGCGTGCCAGCACCGAATTGCTCGATGCGCGGCGGGTGCTGGGATTCACGGCGGGGCTGGGCGAGGTCGGCGATGCGCTGCTGGGTGGGGAAGAGCCGCTGGTCCATCCGGGCATCGCGTTCGTGCTGCAATTCAACGCGCAAGGGTTTCCGGGGGTGAGCACCGCGAGCGGATCGGCCGAGGCCTGGCTGGGCGCGGTGCATGCCGAAACCGATTTGCGGTTCCATCAGCCCTTCCGGCTGGGGCAGGCGATCACAACGCAGGGACGCGTCGTGGCGCGGCGTCAGATACGGTCGGGCGTCTATAATGTCGAACGCTACCGCATGATCGACGATGCCGGTGCGCTGATCGCCGAGGTCGATTTCAACCTGATCATTCGCGGGGCCGCGCTAGGCGGGGGCGATATCGACCTCGACCCGCTGCCGCCGCGCCCGCAACAGCCCGAAGCAACCGAGCCCGAGGCCCGCATCGCGCTGTTCGTGCCCCGCCGCGCACTGCACCATTATACCGCCGGTTCGGGCATCTACGCGCCGATCCACACCGATCGCCGCGTTGCGGTGCGCGCTGGCTTTCCGGACATCATCCTGCACGGCAGCGCGACCAAGTCGATTGCGATGTCGGTAATCATCGCGCAGTGCTTCGATGGCGATCCAACGCGGATCACCCGGCTCTACGGCCAGTTGCGCGCAGTGGTGCTGGCCGACACCAGCATTACTGTCGAGATACTGGCGCAGCGGCAGTCGGGCGACGAGACGCAAGTGTTTTTCCGGGTACTCAATCAGGATGGCGACGCGGCGGTGGCGAACGGACTCGTCATCGGGCGCACGGGGGGCAGGTCATGACAGCGATACGCTTCGACGACCGGGTGGTCGTCATCACTGGCGGGGGTGGCGGGCTTGGGCGATCCTATGCGCTTGAATTCGCGGCGCGCGGCGCAAAGGTGGTAGTGAACGATCTGGGCGCGGACATTCGTGGCGGCGGGCAGAGCGTGACGTCGGCCGATCTGGTGGTGGCCGAGATCGAGGCGATGGGCGGCATGGCCGTCGCCAGCTATGATTCGGTCGAACAGGGCGACCGGATCATCGACACCGCTATCGCCGCCTTTGGCCGGGTTGATGTGCTGATCAACAATGCCGGCGTGCTGCGCGACCTGAGCTTCAAGAAGATGACCGACGACGATTGGGAGCGGGTTTACCGAGTCCATCTCTTCGGCGCGTTCAAGGTCACCAAGGCGGCCTGGACGCATATGCAGGCGCAGACTTACGGCCGCATCGTCAACACCGCCTCGGCAGCGGGCATTTACGGCAATTTTGGGCAGGCCAATTATTCGGCGGTCAAGCTTGGGCTCGTCGGCTTTACCAAGACGCTGGCGATCGAGGGGGCGGCCAAGAAGATCACCGTCAACGCCATTGCGCCGATCGCGGGGTCGCGTCTGCTGGAGACGATTTCGGCTCCCGAAATGGTTGAGGCGCTGAAGCCCGAATATGTGACGCCCCTGGTGGTGCGGCTGTGCGCCGAACATAACCGCGAGAGTGGATCGCTATTCGAACTCGCGGCAGGGTGGATGGCAAAGCTGCGCTGGGAACGAACGCGCGGCGTGTCGTTCGATCCTGCCACCGAAATCACTGCCGAGACCGTTGACGACGCCTGGGAACAGCTGTGCAGCTTCGACGAGACCGGCCACCCGGCGACGGTGCGCGAGGCGTCAGTCCCGGTCATCGCCAATCTCAGCCGGGCTGGATAAGTTCATGCCAGTAAGGCGGCCATCTAAAGTCGGAGATCGGGGATGACGGAGCCCAGGGGTAAACGCGCCGCCGAACGCGAGATGCACTATGTCCAGGCCAATCGCGACCGCGTGCCGACCGTCGGCCCCGACGATCCAGCGACCATTGCCTCGCTGATCGATGCGCAGGTCGCGATCCGGCCCGATGCGGTCTCGCTCGTCACGCAGGATAGCCAAACGACCTGGCGCGAGTTTCAGAGGCTTGCCAACCGGGTATCCAACCTGCTGCTGGCGCGTGGCGTGACCAAGGGCGATGCGGTCGCGCTCAACATGGACAACAGCGTGCTGTTCCTCGCGTGCGTAGTCGGTATCAGCCGCATCGGTGCCGTCGTTGGGCTGATCAACACCAATTTGGTCGGCACACCGCTGATCCACTGCGTCGGGCAGATTGAAGCGCGGGTCAGCTTGGTCGATGGTCGGGCCCGCGCTGCAATCGCCGCCTGCGCCGAAGACTATCGAAAAGCCGTCCCAGAAGGCGCAGAGGTTATCCACTTTGGTGCGGGGCAGGTAGAGGACCCGGATTGGTTCGCGGACGGCGACAAGCTGCTCACAGCGGCTTCTGATGCCCTTCCCGTCTGCGAGCCGGTGCTGGGGCGCGATTGGGCACTCTACATCTTCACCTCGGGCACCACCGGCCTGCCCAAGGCCACGATCATTACCCATCAGAAATTCTATTATGGCGCGGCGGGCAATGCGGTGTTCGGCCTGCGCGCGCGCCCGCACGACCGGGTTTATAACTGCCTGCCGCTCTATCACGGCACTGGCCTGATGGTCGGCTGGGGCGGCTGCATCTTTGCCGGCTGCTCGATGTTCCTGCGGCCCAAATTCTCGGCATCGGCGCTGATCCGCGAGGCCAATGAATATCACTGCAACATCCTCGTCTATATCGGCGAGCTTTGCCGCTACCTGCTGAGCACGCCCGAGGACCCGCTCGATCGCAAGACGCGGATTACGCGCGCTGTTGGCAATGGGCTGCGCCCCGATATCTGGAAGCCCTTCAAGAAGCGCTTTGGTCTGCGGCGGATCACCGAATTCTGGGGCGCGAGCGAGGCCAATGGCGGCTTCATGAACGTCTTCAACAAGGACGAGACGATCGGGATGACCGGCGCGACGTGCCGCCTTGTGGACTATTCGACTGAGGATGCCACGGCAGTGCGGGGCGCGGACGGCTTCTTGAAACTGGTGCCGCCAGGCGAGCCGGGGTTGCTGCTGTTCGAGGTTAGCCCGACCAGCGCGACTTCCTTCGACGGGTATAAGAACAAGGAACAGTCGGAAACCAAGCTGATCCGCGATGCTTTTGAGAAGGGCGATTGCTGGTTCAACAGCGGCGATCTGCTCAAACAGGTCGATGTCGGCTTCGTTTTCGACATTCCGCACTACCAGTTTGTCGACCGGCTGGGCGATACCTATCGCTGGAAGGCGGAGAATGTGTCGACTAACGAGGTCGCCGAAATCCTGTGCCAGTTCGACCAGATCGAGATCGCGTGTGTCTATGGCGTTGCGGTGCCGGGGACCGACGGCAAGGCCGGGATGGCGGCGGTGGCGCTGGCGGCAGACGCGGGGCCGCTCGATCTCGATCGCTTCGCTGATTATGTCGAGGGGGCACTGCCGCATTACGCGCGGCCCGTCTTCATCCGGGTGAGCGCGGGGCTGGAGCTGACCGGCACGCACAAGATCGTCAAAACCCGCGTGGTCGAGGAGGGCTATGACCCCGCCAAGGTCACTGAGCCGCTGTTCATGCTCGATCCGAAGACGCGGCGCTACCTACCGGTAGACGCCGCGCGATTTGCCGAGATCATGGCGGGGCGTTCGGGTTACTGATCGGGCCTGAAGGGCGCGACGGGTGTAAGGGAGAGACAATGACGGGGCCGTTGCAGGGATTTCGCGTGATCGAGTTGGGCGGCATTGGGCCGTCGCCTTATTGCGGGATGCTGCTCGGCGATCTCGGGGCCGATGTCATCCGTATCGAGCGCGCGTCGGAGCCCGGCGACACGCCGATCCGCAACGACCCGCACAGCCGCAATCGACGGTCGATCGCGCTCAACCTGAAATCGCCCGACGCGATCGAACTGGTGCTGAAGCTTCTGGAAAGCGCCGATGCCTGTACCGAGGGGTTCCGCCCCGGCGTGGCGGAGCGGCTGGGCTTTGGCCCCGATGTCGCGCTCGCCCGCAATCCCCGGCTGGTTTATGGGCGGATGACGGGGTGGGGGCAAGATGGCCCGCTGGCGCAGGCACCGGGGCATGACATCAACTATGTCGCGCTGACCGGTGCGCTGCACGCGATCGGCCCGGTCGGCGGCAAGCCGGTGGTACCGCTCAACCTGCTCGGCGATTTCGGTGGAGGTGGACTGTTTCTGGCGTTCGGGATTCTCGCCGCGCTCTTGGAAGCGAAGCAATCTGGCAAGGGGCAGGTGATCGACGCGGCGATGGTCGATGGGGTGTCGTCGCTGATGTCGGCCTTCACCTTTTATCGCGCGGTCGGCTTGTTCAACGATGACCGGCCGGGCACCGCGCCGCTGGCGGGGGGCGCGCACTATTACGATACCTATGAGACCAGCGACGGCAAATATATCAGCATCGGATCGCTCGATCCAGAATTCTACAAGGCCCTGATCGAGGAATTGGCACTCGACCCCGCGCTATTTGGCGACGCCGTGTTCCGCCCGCGCGCGCAGGACGACCCGCGCTGGCCCGAGCTCAAGGCGATCGTTGCCGCTAAATTCCGCGAGAAGACGCGCGATCAATGGTGCGCGCAGCTGGAGGGCGGGCAGGTCTGCTTCGCGCCGGTGCTGACGCATGACGAGGCGCAGCACCACCCGCACAATGTTGCGCGCGGGGTCTATGTTGATGTCGGCGATCACCGCCAGAACGCGCCCGCGCCGCGCTTCAGCCGGACGCCGCCCGCGCCGCCCCGGCCACCGCGCCACAAAGGCGAGGACAATCGCGCCGTGCTCGCCGAACTCGGCATCGATGATGCGGCCTTTGACCGACTGGTCGCGGCACGGATCGTGACATGAATTTCAGTACATCAGGGGCAGACAGAACATGGCGTTGAAGACCCGCTTCACCGAAGCCTTTGGCATCGAACACCCCATCGTCCAGGGCGGCATGCAATGGGTGGGCAAGGCCGAACTGGTCGCCGCCGTCGCCAATGCCGGTGCGCTCGGGCTGATCACCGCATTGACCCAGCCGACGCCCGAGGCGCTGACCAAGGAGATCGCCCGCACGCGCGACATGACCGACAAGCCGTTCGGCGTGAATTTGACGATCCTGCCGACCATTACCCCGCCACCTTATGCCGAATATCGCCACGCGATCATCGAGGCCGGCATCACCATCGTCGAGACGGCAGGCTACAAGCCGCAGGAGCATGTCGACCATTTCAAGCAGCACGGCATCAAGGTGATCCACAAATGCACCGCCGTCCGCCACGCGCTGTCGGCAGAGCGGATGGGGGTGGATGCCATTTCGATCGACGGGTTCGAATGCGCGGGGCATCCGGGCGAAGATGATGTGCCGGGGCTGGTGCTGATCCCGGCGGCGGCGAACAAGGTGAAAATCCCGATGCTGGCCTCGGGCGGCTTCGGCGACGGGCGCGGGCTGGTTGCGGCGCTGGCATTGGGGGCGGACGGCATCAACATGGGCACGCGCTTCTGTGTGACGCAGGAAGCGCCGATCCATGAAAGTTTCAAACGCCAGATGGTCGCCAATGACGAACGGCAGACCGACATCATCTTCCGCACGCTGCACAATTCGGCGCGGGTGATGCGCAACGAGATCAGCCAGCAGGTGATCGCCATCGAACGGGCCGGGGGCGCGACCTTCGATGATGTCCGCCCGCTGGTGGCGGGGGTGCGTGGCCAGAATGCAATGGCCAATGGCGATGTCGATGGCGGCATCTGGTCGGCGGGGATGGTGCAGGGCCTGATCGACGACATCCCGACGGTCAAGGAACTGATCGACCGCATCATGGCGGAGGCAGAGGCGATCATTGCCGCGCGGCTGACCGGCATGATGCACGGCTGAGCTGCTTCCAATAGAAAGCGTGAATGACGATGGCGGATTATCGATCACCCTGGCGCGACCAAGAACTCGACCTGTTCCGCGATTCGCTGTTGCGCTTCATCGAGCGCGAGGTGACGCCCAACGAGCAACGCTGGCGCGCGCAAAAACATGTCGACCGCGATTTCTGGCGGCTGGCCGGGGAGGCGGGGTTTCTCTGTACCGATATCCCCGAGGCTTATGGCGGGATGGGCGCCGACTTCCGCTATGAAGTGGTGCTGTCGGAGGAGCTGACCAAGGCCAACAGTACCTCCTGGGGCCGCGCCGTCCACAGCATCCTCGCCAATTACATCGCCCGCCACGGCACCGAGGATCAGAAGCAGCGCTATCTGCCCGCGATGGCGCGCGGCGAGATGATCGGCGCAATCGCGATGACCGAGCCAGCGGCGGGATCGGACCTGCAATCGATCCAGACCCGCGCGATCAAGGATGGCGATGACTATGTCATCACCGGCAGCAAGACCTTCATCACCAATGGCTATAGCGCCGATCTGGTCGGGCTGGTGTGCAAGACCGATCCCAGCCTGCGTGCCAAGGGCATGTCGATCATTCTGGTCGAGACCAAGGATCTGCCGGGTTTCGCGGTCGGCAAGCTGCTCAACAAGATGGGGATGAAGGGGCAGGAAGCGGCCGAGCTGTTCTTTGATGGCGCGCGGGTGCCGCAATCGCAGCTACTCGGCACCGAGGAGGGCAAGGGCTTTTTCCAGCTGATGGCCGATCTGCCCTATGAACGCACGATGATCATGGTCCGCGCGCAGGCGGCGATCGAGGCGGCGCTGGAGATGACGATCACGCATTGCCGCGACCGCGAGCTGTTTTCGCAGAAGCTGATCGAGATGCAGAACACGCGCTTCAAGCTCGCCGAGGTCAAGACGATCGCGACGATCGGGCGGGTGTTTCTCGATCACTGCATCGCACAACTGCACGCGGGCGATCTCGATGCGGTGACGGCGGCGATCGGCAAATTGTGGCTGGCCAATATGCAGAACGAGGTGGTCGCCGAGTGCCTGCAACTGTTTGGCGGCTATGGCTATATCATGGAGAGCCCGATCGCCGATGCCTATGTCGATGCGCGGGTGCAGACCATTTATGGCGGATCGAACGAGGTGATGAAGGAGGTTATCGCGCGCAGTCTTTGATTGAGTGGCGAGCGGAGGAAACGTTATGACGATGCTGGTGACGCGCGAGGACGATGACGGGCTGTGCTGGCTGACGCTCAACCGGCCCGATAAGTTGAATGCGCTGACGGTCGAGCTGTTTCGCGAATTGCGCGGCCATGTCGAGGCGCTGAAGAAGGACAATACGGTCGGCTGCGTCGTGCTGCGCGGGGCGGGCAAATGCTTTTCCGCCGGGCATGATCTGAACGACATTTTGGGCGAGCAGCCGCCGTCGCGCGGATGGCATTCCGAAACACTGCGGCTGATGGAAAAGCTGCCCCAGCCGGTGATCGCGGCGGTACACGGCCATTGCTATACCGGCGGGCTGGAGGTGGCGCTGGCCGCCGATTTCATCCTGGCGAGCGACACGGCGCGCTTTGCCGACACCCATGCCAAATGGGCCTTCACGCCGATCTGGGGCATGAGTCAGCGCCTGCCCCGCCGCGTTGGGGTCGCGACCGCCAAGCGGCTGATGTTCACGGCGGAAACGGTGGGCGCCGATGAAGCGCTGAGGATGCGGCTGTGCGAGGCGGTGTTTCCTGACGCGAGCTTCTTTGCCGAGGTCGCGGCGTTCGGGCGGCGCATCCTCGCCAATTCGTCTTTCAGCCACGCGGCCAACAAGCGGCTGATCGAGGCGACCGACATGGACCCGCTCGATGCCGGGCTGCAATGGGAAATCATGGAGACCGAAGGGGTCGGCCCGGATGTGAAGGCGCGGCTGGCGGGGTTCGGGAAGAAATAGCGTGCGATCTCAAACCCGCTTGCCGGCATCGATGCGGATGCATTCGGCGTTGATATAGTCATTCTCGATGATGAACTGCGTGAGGTGCGCCACCTCTTCCGCAGTGCCGAAACGCTTCGGGTAGAGCACATGCGCCAGCGATTGCGCGGCGCGGCGTTCGGCGTCGGCGTGTTTGGCGGGGTCGTTGCCCATCGTCATCGGGGTCAGGATCAGGCCGGGCACGATCGTGTTGACGCGAATTCCAAACGGGGCGAGATCGCGGGCGAGCGGCAATGTCATGCCGGTGATCGCCGCCTTCGACGCGCTATAGCCGACGGTGCCCGACGGCCCCTGATAGGCGGCGACCGACGAGACGTTGATGATGACGCCGCGATTATCGTCGGCGTCGAGCGCGGCGTTGTGGCGCATCCGATCTGCACACAGCCGCGCGACGTTGAAGCTGCCGGTCAGGTTGATGTCGATATTGCGGGTGAAGGCGCGCATCGGCATCGCGCCATCATCGCCGATGGTGCGTTTGAGCGACACGATACCGGCAAAGTTGCAGCAGATTTGGATGTCGCCGAAGCTGGCGGCGGTCGCCTCGATCGCAGCGGCGACATCGGCTTCGCTGGTGACGTCGGCCTGATGGAATAACGCCCGGTCGCCCAGCTCACCGGCCAGCGCAGTGCCGAGTACCGCGTTGCGATCGAGGATCGCCACCGCCACCCCCTGCCGGTGCAGCCGCTGCGCAACCGCCCGGCCCATGCCCGATGCACCACCCGTGATGATCGCGGTTTTGCCCGCAAGTTCCATCAGGGCTGGCCGATCAGGCAGCGGCCATTGTTGATCACCACCACGCCACGCTCTTCGGCCAATGCGCGGAAGGATATCGTGTCGCCATCGCGCCACATCTCGACCACGAGGGTCTCGCCGGGGAAGGCCGGGGCGGAAAAGCGCACGTCGAACTGGCGGATCAGCTCGGGGCGGTAATCGCACAACGTCTTGACGATCGCGTGGCAGCAGATGCCGTAGGTGCACAGCCCGTGCAGGATCGGCCGATCGAACCCGGCGGCGCGCGCGGCATCCGGATCGGCGTGGAGGATGTTGCGGTCCCCCAGCAGCCGGTAGAAGAGCGGCTGGACGGGCGTGGTGGGCATCACGCAGCGATGATCGGGCGCGCGGTCGGGCAGGGGGTGCGGCGCAGGCGCGGTGCCGCTGTCGCCGCTTGTCGCGCTGAAGCCGCCATCGCCGCGCGCGAAATGCGTGGTTTCCAGCGTGCAGAGCGGTTCGCCCGTATCGGCGAGCCGGATCGCGATTTCGGAAACGATGATCGCGCCCTTGCCGGCACCCTTGTCGTACACGCCCTTGGTACGCGTGTTGACCAGCAGGCTGGCGCTGACCGGCAGCGGTCGGTGCAGCGTCAGCTTTTGTTCGCCGTGCAGGATCAGCGCATAGTTGACGCCGAGCGTGCGGACATCGCGTGCGCCCGATGCGATGACGGTGGCGAGCGTCGGCAGCGCGACGAGGTTCTTTTCATAGACGAAGGCGAGTTCCTGCGCGTCGAGCGGATCGCGCGCCATGCCGACCGAGAGCGCGTAGAGCATCGTCTTCGCATCATCATAGGCATAAGCGAGGTCGTCATCATGCGCGGCCATGGCGGCGGCGTAATCTATCGGCATGGCACGGCGCTCCGGGTCATCCGTGCAGCCCGAAAACATTGACGCTGCACACGTTCATCGACGGCTCGCCGCCCAGATTATGGGTGAGGCCGAGCGACGGGCTGGCAAGCTGGCGGCTGCCGGCGCGGCCGAGCAGTTGCAGATAGACCTCATACATCATCCTGAGCCCGCTCGCGCCGATCGGGTGGCCGAAGCATTTCAGCCCACCATCGATCTGGCAGGGATTGGCCCCACTCGCATCAAAGCGCCCGTCAAGCACGTCGCGCACCGCGCCGCCTTCGGCGGAGATGAACAAATCCTCCATCGCCACCAGTTCGGTGACGGAGAAACAGTCATGCACCTCCATCAGGTCAATCTGCGCGCCGGGGTCGGTCACGCCCGCTTCGGCATAGGCGTTGCGCGCGGCGATTCGGGTGGTGTGGAAATAGCTGCCGTCCCAGCCATTGCTCTGCGATTCAAAGCCATTGGAGACGCTGAGCTGCATCGCCTTGATCGCGACCAGATCGGTCTTGCCGAGCGCGCGGGCAATTTCGGGCGTGGTGATGATTGCCGCCGCTGACCCGTCCGACACGCCGCAGCAATCATAGAGGCCCAGCGGCTGGGCGATCATGCCCGCCGCCAGCACCTGCTCCATCGTCACCGCTTTCCGCAGATGCGCCTTGGGGTTGCCGACGCCATTGGCGTGGCTCTTGACCGAAACATGCGCCATCGCGCGCTTGAGATCGGCGGCATCGACGCTGTGCTTGGCGCAATAGGCGGTGGCGAGCTGCGCGAAATTGCCGGCGTTGGAGCCGCTCGGCGCCCACATAGGCGCAAGACCGCCGGGATAGCGCGGCGGCAGGCCGCCAAAGCCCACGTCCTTCAGCTTTTCGACCCCGATCGCGAGTGCAATATCGACCGCGCCACTTGCCACCGCATAGGCGGCACCCCGCAAGGCCTCGGAACCTCCTGCGCAGAAATTCTCGACGCGGGTGACGGCGATGTTGGGCAGGCGGAGCGCTACGGAGAGCGGCGCGCCACCCTTGCCCATGCCGACCATGTCGTCATGATGCGCGAACCAGGCCGCGCCGATATCCTTCTTCTGTATCCCTGCATCGGTGATCGCTTCGGTAAAGCTCTCGACCAGCAAATCCTCCGCGCTGCAGTCCCAGCGTTCGCCGAAGCGCGAGCAGCCCGCGCCGAGGATGACCACCTTGTCCTTGATGCCCGTGGCCATTGATCAGTTCCCGTCCGGCTGGAGCAAAGTCGCTTTCCAGAAATAGCGCGTGTAATCGCGCGGCGCGTCGACGTCCTTGATGCGGAACACCATCCGCACCGCCATGCCGGTCTGGACATCGGCACCGAGCACGTCGGTGATGTCCATCATCAGCCGCCCGCCTTCAGGGAAAGTGATCATGCCGTAGTAATTGGGCGGATCGGGCGTCAGCGCCATCCGGTCGGCGGACCAGGAGAGGATCTGGCCCTGACGCTCTGCAAATTTATAGGGCTCCAGCGCGTCGATAGCGTGCCCGGTCTCGCCGAGCGCAATGCGACTGGCGGGGAACTGGACCTCGCCCGTCTCGCGGTGGCGGCCGCCGACAAAGCCGAGCAGCATGGCCCGGTTGCGATAGAGGCCCGACAGCGAGGTGCGCGTGTCGCGCTCCGCCTTTGGCCCCTTGTCCCAGTCGATCAGGTCGCGGGTGGTGAGGTAGCGCAGATAATTTTGTTCGAGCACGCCGCCTGCCAGTTGATCGGCAAAGCGGCGCGCGGGGCGGAACCCGGCAATGGCGTCGGTGACTTCAAGGATGAACGCCTCACACCCCTGGCCGAAATCGACGACGAGGATTTTCTCGCCCGGCTGCGCGGTCTCCAGCGAGGCGGCGAGCAGCATCAGCGCGTTGGCGGTGCCGAGATCGCCGATGGCGAGGCTGTGATCGTCAACGACGGTCGCGCCTGACAGCCCGGCCTTGGCGGCGAGCGTGGCCGCTAGGCCCCGGAACGGACACGGCAGAATCAGCTTTACGATCTGGTCGGCAGCAATCCCGGCATCCCGCAGCACGGCGGCGATCGCACGGGGAACGAACTCGCCATAGCCCTCCTCGCGCGCCCAGCGTTCTTCCCAGAGATACTCATACTCCGCCCCCGCCGCGCGGAAGCGATCGACGAAATCGATCGTCAGGCTGTGCCGACCGATCAGCCGGGCGATGACCGGGCCGGTGCCGACCGTGATACAGGCCGCACCGTCGCCATAGGCCAGCTCCTGCGCGCTGGCGGCGCGGGCCTTGCGCTTTTCCGATGCGACGACCAGCGATGTCCCACCGCGCGCCGCCGCGCTGTCGATCGCCTGCAGCAGCGCGGTGGTCCCGGCGCGGCGGGTGCCGGTCTGGTCGCTGGCGCTGATCTCTTCACCCAATGTCAGCGCGGCGGCGACGATCCCGGCGTTCAGCCGATCGATGAACACGGGGGTGGTCGAGGCGAAGTGCAGCCCGCCGATGTGCGCGCGGTCATCGCCGGGGCCGAGACAGGCGCGCGCCGCCTCGACCGCCATCGTCACCGTATCCTCATCCCACCCGGCAAGCGCGCGTGTGCCCTTGCCATTTGCCTTTAGCCCCGGCGCGAGCCAGGCCTGCGCCTCAGCCACGGTCTTGCGGCACAGGCGACGGCGCGGGAGATAGGTCCCATAGCCCGTAATTCCGACGTCTGGCATCAGGCTGTATCCCGTCCCCAATAATCCTGCCGCAGCACGCCTTTCAGCAATTTGCCTGCATCCGATCGCGGCATGATATCGATGAAATCGACCGAACGCGGGCATTTGACAGCCGAAATCCGCGCGCGGCAATGGGCGATCAGGTCATCCCTCAGGGCTTCCGACGCCAGCACTCCTGCGCGGAGCTCGATAACTGCTTTCACCTCCTCGCCAAAATCGCGGTTGGGCACGCCGATGACGGCGACATCGGCGACGGCGGGGTGGCTGCGCAGTGCCTCCTCGGCTTCAGCCGGGTAGATGTTCACACCGCCCGAATTGATGACGAAGCTCTTGCGATCGACCAGATAGAGATAACCCTCCTCATCGACCCGCCCGATATCGCCGAGCGTCACCCAACCCTCAGGATGCGTTGCCGCCTCGAGCTTCTCGGGCGCGTTGTGATAAGCGAATCGCGGGCCATTGCCGAAATAGACATCCCCGACCGCGCCGACCGGCAGCTCAGCGCCGTCCTCCCCGACGATATGCAGCTCGCCCATGATCGCGCGGCCGACCGATCCGGGGTGCGTCAGCCATTCTTCGCTGTCGATATAGGTCGCGCCGATGCCTTCGGTGCCGCCATAATATTCGGTCACGATCGGCCCGAACCAGTCGATCGCCGCCTGTTTCAGATCGATTGGACAGGGGGCCGCAGCATGGATCACGCGGCGCAGGCTCGATACGTTATATTGTGCGCGCACCGCGTCGGGCAGGTCGAGCAAGCGGCGCAGCATGGTCGGCACCAATTGGACGTGCGTAACCCGGTATCGGTCGATTGCGGCGAGCAGGGGTTCGGCCTCAAACTTGGCGAGCGCAATCACGCTGCCGCCGAGCCGGTTGACCGCCAGGACCGCGCGCAAAGGTGCTGCATGATAGAGCGGGGCGGGCGAGAGATAGACGGTGTGCTCGTCCATCACATGCCGCTCGCGATAGATGGCCGCGAGTGGTTCCTCTCCGAAACGGACGGTACCGATTGCTTTCTTGATGCCCTTGGGCCGCCCGGTCGTGCCCGACGAATAGAGCATCGCCGATCCTTCCAGCGCATCGGGTGCCGGGGTGGCAGGATAGTCAGCGATCACATCGCGCCACGCCGCAAAACCGTCCTGCGGCGCGTCCACCGTCAGCCAGTGTCGGACCGTCCCCAGTCCCGCACGAACCGATCGCCAAAGATCAATGAACCGGTCGCTGGTGGCAATGAGCTGTGCGCTTGAATCGCTGGCCATGTATGCCGCTTCGTCCGGCATCAGGTGGGTGGGAATCAGCGTATAGTAGAGCCCGGATCGCTGCGCCGCCCAGACGAGTGCGATAAGCGCCGCCCGGTTCTCGATCATCATTGCGACATGGTCTCCGTGCCGCAGCCCCAGCGCGTGGAATGCATGGCCGGTACGGCAGGAAAGATCCTCCAGCGCGCGGTAGCTCAACGCGTCGCCACCAATTAGGTGGAACGCGACTTTATCGGAGTCGGTAATCGCTCGGCTGATCGCATTCATGCGGGCGTGCTTTCGCACCTCATCGCCTTGGCCAGCGCGTGGATGGCGTCGCCCATATGCCGCTGGCTGACATCGGCCTGCGGGGTGAAGGCGAAGGAGCCGTGATAGGTGCCGGGATAGCAATGCAATTCCGTAGTGACACCCGCTTGCATCAGCCGTCGGGCATAATCGATCCCCTCGTCGCGCAGCAGGTCATGTTCCTCGACCGAGATAAACGCCGGGGGCAGGCCCGACAGATCAGCGGCGCGCGCCGGGGAGGCATCGCCGGGCACCTCGCCGATCACCTGCGAGAGATAGCTCTGCCATGATCGCTGCGAGAGATTGCGATTCCACACGCGTGGATCGGTCGTAACCAGCGCCGACGGCGTCTCCAGGCGGTGGTCGATCACCGGGATCATCAGCAACTGAAAACGGATTGGGGGAAGCCCCTGATCGCGCGCGCGCAGCGCCAGCGCCGCCGCGATGCAGCCGCCCGCGCTGACCCCGCCGACTGCGAGACGCCCGGCATCCAGCCCCAATGCGCTGACCTGCTCCTGCACCCATGCGAGCATCGCCACTGCATCGTCGATCGCGGCGGGATAGGGATGCTCGGGGATTAGCCGGTAATTGACCGACAGCACCGCGCAGCCCGATCGATTGGCGATGTCGAGGCACATCGGATCGCCGTTCGACAGCCGCCCCATGAAGAAGCCGCCGCCGTGGAACCACAGCATCACCGGCAACGGATCGCTTTCCTTGCGTTCGGTTGGGCGATAGAGTTGGCCGGTGACCGCGCGGTCGCCGGTGTTGACCGATACCCGCTCGAACAGCGCAGGATCGACCAACGGCCCTATCTTTGCGAGCATTGCATCCATACCATCCCGCGCCTGCGCGAACGACTGGTCGGCAAAGCGCCCGGCGCGCGACTGTTCGAGCGCCGCGCGCAGGTCGGGGTCGATGGCGTTAATGTCGATCATGCGCCCTCTTGCACCGGCACGTCATAGATCGCCGCGCCCGCGTCGCGGCCATGTGCCATCCAGCGTGCGCCCGTCATGTCGTCGATCGCATCGAGCTGCGCGATGATATCCTCGACGCTGATGTCATGGCGTGCATCGAGCGACTTGCCATAGCCTTGCATCGCCTCCACCCGCGCGAAATTGCCGCCCATCGCCGAATAGACCCGACCATTGTGACAGCACTGATTACTGGCCAGATAGGTCACCATCGGCTCGACCACCTCGGGCCGCCAAGTCCAGCCCGATCGCCCCTCGAACAAATGCGCCGACATCCGCGTCTTGGCGGCGGGCGACACGACATTGACCTTGATGCCGACCGGTTCGCCCTCATGCGCCAGGCTCTTGGCCAGCCCGATGATCCCGGCCTTGGCGGCGCAATAGGGCGCGACCTCATGCACGCCCCACAGCCCCGCCGCCGAGGCAGTCATGACCACCCGACCATAATGCTTCGCCTTCATGATCGGCCAGGCGGCGTGTACGACGTTGATCGTGCCGAACAGATGCACGTCGATCACCGCCCTGAAATCGTCGAGCGTCAGCGCGTCGAACGCGCCGAACCGGCCATTCCCCGCGTTGCAAATCACCGCATCGATGGTGCCATAGGTGTCGAGCGCCTGCGTCACGATGCCGCGCGCCGATGCCTCATCCCCGACGCTGCCGACATTGGCGACTGCCTCGCCGCCCTTGGCCCGGATTTCATCGACCACCGCTCGCGCCACCGATGCATCGGCGCCGACACCGTTCAGGCTGCCGCCGAGATCATTGACCACCACCCTGGCCCCGCGCGCGGCGAGCGCCATCGCATAGGCGCGGCCAATGCCGACGCCCGCCCCCGTCACGATCGCGACCTGCCCCTCGAAGCTTACTTTCTGCATCACTTGGCCTTGGCGAACCGCGGGTTCTTCGCCGCGAAACCTGAATCGCGCAGAAAGCTCGGGTCGGCGCGGATGCCGTACAGCTCCATATTGTGGCTGTGCGATAGCTGGTGCAGCGCGAAACTGGTCTTCATCGCATTGACGCGGCCCTGATTGTCCTGCGCGGTGTTGACCGCCTCCTTGAGCAGCTTGAGCGCGAACATCGGTTTGGCCGCGATCCGCACGGCTAGCGCGAGGGTCGCCGCTTGCAGCTCAGCGAGCGGGATCACATGGTTGACCATGCCCAGCCGGTGCGCCTCTACGGCGCTGAAGGTTTCGGCGGTGAACAGGAATTCCTTGGCCTTGCGCACCCCCAATTCCCAGGGGTGATTGAAGAATTCCGCGCCGCAAATGCCCATATTGACGGTATTGTCGCAGAATTCGGCATTGTCGGCGGCCATGATGATGTCGCACGGCCACACGAGCATCAGCCCGCCGGCGATGCACTTGCCCTGCACCTCGGCGAGGGTCGGCTTGGCGAAATTGCGCCAGCGTTCGCTGAAGCCGAGATAGACTTCCTTCTCGAAGCCCATATGTCCTTCGGCCCCCTCACAGGCATAGCCGCACCACAGGCCGACCGAATCGAAATCGGCCATGTTGCCCAGCCGGTCGTCCTCGCTCAGATCATGCCCGGCTGAAAAATGCGGACCGTTGGCAGCAAGGATAACAACCTTGACGCTGTCATCCTCAGCCGCCCGCCGGAACGCGCCGTCGAGTTCGTAAAGCAGCCGGGTATTCTGCGCATTGCGCTTGTCCGGGCGGTTGAGCGCGATGCGCACGACGCCGGGCGCGGGCGTTTGATAGGCGATGGTCTCGAAGTCGGTCATGCGGGCGTTCCTGTTGCGGCATCGCTGCGACGATCGACGCCGATCTGGACGAAGGCGATCTTGGTATTTTCAAGCGCGCGCCAGGCGTGGCGTGTGCCGTTCTGGACGACGACATCGCCCGCTTCCATGATGACGGTTGCGCCATCGTCGAGCTCAAGCTCGATCCGGCCCGACAGGACGATGCCATAATCGACCGTGTCGGTGGTGTGCATGCCGAAATGCTCGGGCTCTAGCGCCTCCAGCGTTCCGGGCAGGTCGCGTTGGACCGTGGCGATCTCGTCGGCGGACCACAGTTCGCCTTCAAACGGTAGCGTCACCTCTTCGGGGCGATATTCGATGATCCGGCAGCGGCTTTCGCCCGTGCGCGGGAAGACCGAGGTCCAGCGTGGATCGCGCGAGGGTTCCTGAGCAGGGTCGGGTACCGGCAGCGTATCGTCCGGAAAGGTCGCCCACACCTCATTCCACTGCATCGCCGTCACTTCGACGACATGGGTCGGTTCGGCGACCGAGACGAAGATGGCTTTGCCGTTCGCGTCATGGCCGGTGACGATCCGTTTCATGCGGGGTCTCCTTCGGGCAGATGGTCAGCCATTGGCGTCGGTCGCGACCAAGGGATGGCTAACATAACCAGAATAGCCGTCCGACATGACTTGCCAATCGGCGTTGGTGGTTGCGAACGCGGCGGCCAGCGTTTCGGCAAGGTCGGCGCGGTCGCGGTGCGTCTGGCAGGTGCCGAGCATCCGGCCCGGTGCGGCGACGAGGTCACCAAGCGGCGCCAGACTGTCGGCAATCACGCTTGCAGGCTGCGCGTCGTTAATGGGCAGGATCATCAACACGCGCAGCAGATCGGGCGCGAGCGGATGGAAAAAGGCAGCGAACGAAATCACCGTCAGCCGGTCGGCAATGGCATCCACCAGATCAATCGCGACCGCTCCCTTGCCGCTTTCGATCGGGCATAGCACCGACACGATGGTGACATCGCGATTGTCCGACGCGGCATGGACATCGGCGTCGAACAGCTTTTCGCGCACCGTCGCGATTGGCCGGGCATCGCGGTCGGAGCGGAAAATATTGTGCAGCATGTCGCTGGGGGGCCGGGCACCGATCCAGAACAGCCGCGCGCCCAGTCGCCTCGTCCCCTTGTACATCGCGCGCAGGCCGGTGCGGAATTCGTCGGTGGTCAGGTGGTCGCGAAACCCCTGATTGGTCAGGTATAATTCGGTCGATTCAAGCGCGACCGAGCCGGGATAGACCCGCTCGCCCAATACGGCGGACAGGGCGGAGGGGCGAAAGACATAGGTCGCGACGCTGGGCGTGGCGCGGGCGGTGCCGTCGGCGCACAGTTGCAACGCGGCAAGCGTTTCCTGCCGGGTCTGCTCGCTCGGCAAATAGGTTTCGGCGTACAGGAAAAAGGCTTCCGCCGCGATTTTGTCCCGGTCGATCGTCACTGTCAGTCAGCTGACATCGGGGGTGTGCTGCGACACGTCGTAATGGCAGCGCCAGTCGCCGCTGTCGGGATCGCGCTTCATCACCATCACGAAGCGTGATGCGTCGCGGCTCGGTGCGCTGCCGTCGCGCGGGGTGACATCGACCCAGGCCGACCCCGTCACGACCGCCAGATCATCGCTCAGCATATCGACATCGGTGACTTCGTGGCGGCAGTCCATTTCGGCATAGCCGGGGAAGGCACCGATCATTGCGCCGATCGCCTTGCTGCCGTGCACGCGGGGCAGATTGGCGAGCATCAGCCGTGCGTCGTCGGTGTAGAGCGCGGCCATCGCCGCCGCGTCGCCGCGCGGAAAAACCTCATACCAGTGGCGCACATAATCGCGCAGCGCCTGTCGGTGGTCCGCCATCATCACCCTTTCCTGTCTTCAGGCCATAAACTGGCCTGTTATCCCGCCTGTAATGGCCGGTTTTGCTTGGTTTCTGCCCGATCCGCCGCGCTATCCTGAGCTACGGTCGATGTTTACTACCGGGAAAAAATATATACCCTGTGTAGCGTATGCGTCAATCGAAAGGGGAGAGCGGGTCGTGCAGCAGAGCGAGAGTTTTCAGAACTACATGCGCGCCCGCGATGCGGAAAAGGATATCCGCGAAAGGTTTTCCCAGACGCTGGAACATGTCCGGCTGTCGATCGCCTCGTTCGACAATCGCTATCCGCTGGGCGACGACATCACCGTCACCCCGGTCGATGCCGGTGGCGTGCATGCCGAATGGGTGGTGCCCGCCAATGCCCGTACCGAGCGGGTGATCCTCTACATTCATGGCGGTTGCTATATTTCTGGATCGCCCGTCACGGTGCGCGAATGCGCGTCGCGGATTGGGCGCGCGGCGGACGCGCGGGTCCTCAATATCGATTACCGGCTCGCCCCCGAACACCCCTTTCCCGCCGCGCTCGACGATACGCTGGCGGCGTACCGATGGCTGCTGGCCCAGGGGTATGACGCGAAGCACATCATCCTTGCCGGGGAATCAGCGGGTGGCGGGCTGACGATCGCCGCGCTGATGAAGATTCGCGACGATGGCGATTTGCCAATGCCCGCGCTTGGCGTGCCGATCTCGCCCTGGATCGACATGACGATGGACCATAAGACACTGACCACCAATGTCGGTCGCGACATCGCCAGCACCACGCCGCTGTTCATCGGCGCCAAGCTCTATGTCGGTGAGGGCGATCCCAGGGGCCCCTATGTCTCGCCGCTGTTCGGCGACCTGACCGGCCTGCCGCCCCTGCTCATTCAGGTGGGCGGAGGCGAGGTGTTGCTCGATGACGGCATCGCCATCGCCCACAAGGCGCGGCGCGAGGGCGTGGACGTGACCTTCGAGGTCTGGCCGCACCAGACCCATGTCTGGCACTGGTTCGCGACCGAACTCGAGGATGCTGCCCAGGCGATTGGCGCGATCGGCGATTATATCAAAGCAAGGATGGATTGAGCCATGAGCGATGCGCTGCACGCGGTTGACCCTGTCGGCGGCGTCGATCAACCCGACATTGCCAAGCCCCGTGGGTTCGGGTCGCCTTATCTATACTATGTTGTGTTCATCTTTTTTCTCGCCAATCTGCTGGCGACGATGGATCGCACCATCCTGTCGATCCTGCTCGAACCGATCCGCAAGGAATTCTCGCTTCAGGATAGCCAGGTCGGGCTGCTGGGCTTTGCCGGTGCCATTTTCTTTGCGCTGTTCGGGTTGCTGATCGGTCGCCTCACCGACACGCGGTCGCGAACCAAATTGCTGGCGATTGCTATCGGTCTGTTCAGCGTCGGCACCGTGATGTCGGGCATGGTGATGAATTTCGCCCAGCTGTTCCTGGCGCGGGTCGCGGTCGGCGTGGGGGATGCAGGCGGCATTCCCACGAAATATTCGCTGATCGGCGACAAGTTTCGCCCGGAACACCGCGCGAGTGCGCTGGCGCTGATCCAGTCCGGCCTTGGCATCGGGGCAATCCTTGGATTGATCATCGCCGGCGTCCTTGCCCAAGCGGTGGGCTGGCGGATGACCTTTGTCTATTTCGGGATTCCGGGCGCGTTGCTGGCATTGACGATTCTGCTGACGGTGAGGGAGCCAGTGCGCGGCACGTTTGAAAGCATGGCGGTACAGACAGCCCATGCGCCCAGCCTGGGAGAAACGATCAGGGCACTGCGATCAAACCAGACGCTGATGTTCATCGTATTGGCCTATTCCTTCACGGTGTTTGGGCTGCAGGGCATCGGGTATTGGGTGCCGACGCTGCTGATCCGCTCATACCATATGCCGATCCGCGACGTCGGCGTGGTCTATGGCACGATCATCGGCCTTGCCTTTGTCGGTGGTATGCTGGTGGGGGCGACAATTTCTTCTCCGCTGCTGAAGCATGATCGGCGCTGGGAAATGTGGCTGCCCGGGATCGCCAATTTTCTGGTGACTGGATGCTATGTTTTGGCTTTTTCAACCAGTTCGCTGGCAATCACGCTGACGGCACTGGGCACGGCAACCTTCCTACTCGGGACGATCCTTGGGCCTGCATCGGCGGCAATCCAGTCGACGGTATCGTCACGAATGCGTGGTGTCGCGGTGTCGATCACGATGTTCGTGTCGGCACTCATCGGACAGGGGGTCGGCCCTTGGGCGATCGGATACATCAGCACGCAGCTTGTCCCGCTCTACGGCGATGGATCGCTCAAAGCCGCCTTGCAATTCACCCCGATCGCGCTGACCGTTGGCGGCGTGCTCTATATGATTGGTGCGCGAACTTTTCACCAAGACCGGGTCGATTGATCCTGCGGCGCTGGGGCGAGGAGATACCGTAGATGGCGGTGATGTCGATGGCCGCGGTGCTGAAGATGCACGCCGATGCCGATCCGGACCGGCCAATGATCACCTGCGAAGGGCAGAGCATCTCGCGTCGCGATTTCGACCTCAGCACCAACCGGCTGGCGCGCGCCTATCAGGCACTTGGCGTGGGCGAGGACGATCTTGTCACGATCGCGCTGCCCAATGGCATCGAATTCTATCAGGCGGCGGTCGCGATCTGGAAGCTAGGGGCAACGCCGCAGCCGGTGTCGGCGAAACTGCCCGATGCGGAGTTGCAGGCGATTGTCGAACTGGCCAAGCCCGCGCTGATCGTCGGCACCGCGCGCGCGGTGGTTGGCGGGCGTGCGCATGTGGCCGAGGGGTTCGTGCCCGCGCCCGACATCAGCGATGCGCCGCTGCCCGACAAAATTACCCGCCACTGGAAGGCCCCGACATCGGGCGGCAGCACCGGTCGCCCCAAGCTGATCGTCGCCAAGAGCCCGGCGGCGTTCGACCCCGATGCGCCCTTCATGGGGATGACGCGCGATCAGGTGCAGCTGGTGCCCGGGCCGCTCTATCACAATGCGCCTTTCTCGCTGTCGATGATCGGGCTGTCGCGCGGCCATCATCTGGTGGTGATGAAGCGTTTCGACCCGCAAGAAGCGCTGGCGCTGATCGAACGGCACCGCGTCGGCTGGGTGCTGATGGTGCCGACGATGATGTCGCGGATTTCGCGGCTCGATCCGCAAGTCCGCGCGGCGTTCGATGTCTCGTCGATCGAGACCTTGTGGCATATGGCCGCGCCGTGCCCGGCATGGTTGAAACAGGCCTGGATCGACTGGCTGGGCCCGGAGAAGATCTGGGAGTTGTACGGCGGCACCGAGGCGCAAGGGACAACGCTGATCCGCGGCGACGAATGGCTCGAACACAAGGGATCGGTCGGCAAACCGCTCGACCTGTTCGACATGAAGATATTGGGCGAGGATGGACAGGTGCTGCCGGCGGGTGAGATCGGCGAAATCTATATGCGGCCCAAGGCGGGGGCGGGGACGACCTATCATTATGTCGGCGCAGAGGCGCGCGCGACGCACGACGGCTTCGAAAGCCTGGGCGATCTCGGCTGGTTCGACCCCGATGGCTATCTCTACATCGCCGACCGGCGCACCGACATGATCCTTTCGGGCGGCGCGAACGTCTATCCGGCGGAGGTCGAAGCGGCGATCGACGCGCACCCGAATGTGCGATCCAGCGCGGTGATCGGCCTGCCCGACGATGATCTGGGCAACCGGGTCCACGCCATCGTCGATTGCTTCGCACCGATGGTGGCGGAGGCGTTGATCGACTTCGTCGGCACGCAGGTGGCGCGCTACAAAGTGCCGCGCAGCGTGGAATTTGTGACGGAGCCGGTGAGGGACGATGCCGGTAAGGTACGGCGGAGTGAATTGCGCCGCGTGCGGTTGGAGGTAGGGGGCATGGGTTGAATGGGTGTCGGATGATCCCGCCGTTCGTCACCCAGCATCGCTATTCACGCTACGTACTTGCATATGTGCATGTACAACATTAAAGGCTGCATCGGAGGGATGCACAATGACCGAAGCCGCTCGTCGCCGCCAGCCGCCGATCACCATTCGTTCGGCCCGCGCAACCGCCCTGCTGCGGCGGCTCGGGGCGGGCGGGCGTAGCCAGGTCGATATCATCGAGGAGGCGCTCGAACGCATGGCGGCGCAGCGCAAGACTCTGTCGCAGGCACTTGCGCCGATCGAGTCGCAGGATTTCGATTGGGAACCGACACGGTCCGGCATTGCAGGCCGCGCACCCGACTTTGCCGATTGATGTACCTTCTCGATACCAACGTAGTGTCGGAAGGCCGCAAGCTGGGCACGTCGCGGGTCGATCCAGTTGCGGCAATTTGGCTCGACGGGATCGATGCCGAGCAGACTTTCTTGTCGGCGATGACCATCTTTGAACTGGAACGCGGCGTACAACAGTTGGAGCGCCGCGACCGGGTGCAGGGCCTGATGTTGCGGCGCTGGCTCGTCGATCAGGTTATGACGACCTTTGAGCACCGGATTCTGCCGCTGTCGGGCGAGGTCGCCTTGGTCTGCGCCGGTCTGCACATCCCCGATCCCAAGTCCGAACGCGACGCCTGGATAGCCGCGACAGCGATCAATGCCGGATTGACCCTGGCAACGCGCAATGTCGGCGATTTTGCCGGTATGGGCGTCAAGCTGGTCAATCCGTTTGAACGTGAAGACGAGGATTGACGGGTCGCGCCCCGCACGCTGGCATCAAAGAATAGCCAAGCCCCGCATCAAGTGCGGGGCGACGGTGGCGGTTGAGCACTTCACGGGTGAAGATCGCTGCAAGTATCGCCCCCAATGCGCCCCTAAACCGGGATCTCATTAAACGGCACATCCTTGTCCAGCCGCACATCCTGCGGCAGACCGAGCACGCGTTCGGCGACGATGTTGCGCAATATCTCGTCGCTACCACCCGCGATGCGGATGCCGGGGCTGAACAGCAGCGAATTGATCACATCGTCCCAGGCGTCGCCGGGTTCGATATGGGTTAGCATGCCGGCCTCGCCCGCCATTTCCATCGCGCGATAGGCGTTTTGCTGGAGCAGCGGCGCTTTGAGCATTTTCAGCACCGATTGTTCGGGGCCGGGCTGTTCGCCGCGCGAAAGCGCCGTCTGACCGCGATAGGATGTCAGCTGCGCGCCGAATTCGATCAGCCAGCTGTCGACGATCTGGTCGCCGACCCGCGCATCCTCGATCGCGGGCCTGCCGCCAATGTCTTGCGCGCGCGCAATGTCGAGCAGGCGCCGCCAGTCGAGCGTTTCGGATCGGGCGCCGATGCTGACGCGCTCGTGCATCAGCGTCGACAGCGCAACATTCCAGCCATCGTTCAATGCGCCGAGCCGGTTGGCGTCGGGCACGCGGACGTCGGTGAAGAACACCTCGTTGAATTCCGACGTGTTCGACAATTGCCGGATCGGGCGGACCTCTATCCCCGGCGATTTCATATCGACGATGAACATCGTCATGCCGCGATGCTTGCGCGCTGTGGGATCGGTGCGCGCGGTGATGATGCCGAAATCGCAGTAATGCGCGCCCGATGTCCAGATTTTCTGGCCGTTCAAGATCCAGTCGTCGCCGTCGCGCACCGCCGACGTCCGGGCACCGGCCACGTCCGACCCGCCCGAGGGTTCGGAGAAAAGCTGGCACCAGATTTCATCGCCGCTGATACCCGGCCCCAGATAGCGGTCGCGCTGCGCATCGGTGCCGTGGTGCAGGATCGTCGGCAGACACATGCCGAGCCCGACCCCGAAGATTTCGGGCACGCCGCAATTTTCATAGCGCGCCTCTTCCTGCAGATAGATGAGCTGCTGAATCGGCGTGCCGCCGCGCCCGCCATAGGCACGCGGCATGGTGATGACCGAAAATCCGGCGGCCACCTTCTTGCGCTGGAATGCGCGCGCCTTGTCGAGATGCGCGCCAAGCCCGACGGCCGTCAGGTCCTTCGTATCGCTGCGCAGGACCGCATTGGCGGCGAGCCAGTCGCGCACTTCGGCGCGGAAGGCGGCTTCTTCGGGGGTGTCGTTGAAATCCATGGCGCTATTCCCGGTCCTGACGCTCCAACTGCTGGAGGATACGGGTTTTCCAGACCGGTACCGATCCCAGGATCAACGCATGCTGCTGCGCCCGGCGATAGAACAGATGGCAGTCCGATTCCCAGGTAAAGCCGATGCCGCCGTGCGTCTGGATATTCTCCTGCGCGGCAAAGGACAAAGCCTCCGATGCCGAAACGCGCGCACCCGCCGCAGCCAGGGGCAGTTCGGGTGCGCCTGTCGCCAGCGCCCAGGCGCCGTAATAGGCATGCGAACGAGCGATCTCGTTCTTGGCGTAGATATTGGCGAGCTTGTGCTTGATCGCCTGATAGGAGCCGATTGGCCGACCAAAGGATTTGCGAGTGAGTGCATAGTCGCGCGCCATCCACAGCGCGCGGTCGGCGGCGCCGATTTGCTCGAAAGCGAGCAGCACGGCCGCGCGGTCCTGCAGATGCGCCCATTCGGCAGCACCCGCCGTACCGAGCCGTTCGGCGGGGGCATTGGCGAAGCGAATATCGGCCACCGGGCGGGTGGGATCGACATTGGCGACGGCGTGGCGCGTGACGCCGTCACCGGAAAGCGGGCAGAGGGTCAGCACCGCGCCCACGCCCGGTGCGGTGGCGATGACCAGGGCGATGTCGGCGGTCATGCCGTCGAGCACCGGCAACTTGTGCCCGGTCAGCATGCCATCCGAAAAGCTGGTCGCGCGTTCGCCGGGTGCTTCGGCGGCGGCCCAGGTGCCGATGATGCTGCCATCCGCCAGACCCGGCAGCCAGCGCGCCTGTTGCTCGGCATCACCGTACAGCCGGATCGCCTCTCCACAGATATAGGCCGACGACAGCGACGGCACCGGAGCCATTGATTTGCCGATCTGTTCCGCCGCGATGCACATTTCGAGTGCGCCCATGCCGAGCCCGCCCTGATCCTCGGGGATCATGATCGCTTGGAATCCAAGCCCAGCCAGCCCCTGCCATGCAGGGGCGCTATAGGCGGCGTCACCCTCCAGCACGCGCCGCGCTTCGGCGACGGGCGCAAGATCGGTCAGCATCCGGGCGACCTGATCGCCGAACTGGCGTTGTTCGGGCGAGAAATCGAAATTCATCGGTCGGTCACCTCAGGCGGCCTTGTAGATGGTGACGACCGCCGCGCCGGGGACGCCGATGTTATGTTGCAGGCCAATCCGCGCGCCCTCGACCTGGCGCTGGCCAGCATCGCCGCGCAAATGCCAGACGATCTCGACGCATTGCGCCACGCCGGTTGCGCCGATTGGATGCCCTTTCGACATCAACCCGCCCGAGGGGTTGACGACGATCTTGCCGCCATAAGTGTTGTCGCCATCATCGACGAAGCGTGTCGCCTCACCCTCGCCGCACAGGCCGAGCGCTTCATAGGTGATGACCTCATTGGGGGTGAAGCAATCGTGGAGCTCGACCAAATCGGCGTCTTCGGGGCCAATTCCGGCGGCTTCATAGGCGATGTTGGCGGCGCGGCGGCCATAGTCCTGACCCACGACGTTGCGGGCATTATCGTACAGCGTCGCGGTGTCGGTCGCCATGCCTTGCCCGGCGATCTCAACCAGTCGGGAGATGCCATTGGCCTTGGCGAATTTTTCGCTGACGATGATGACCGCCGCAGCACCGCAGGTCGGCGGGCAGCACATCAGCCGGTGCAGGCTGTCGCCATAGACGACCGGGGACGCCATCACGTCCTCAACCGTCAGCGGCTTGGTGAACAGCGCATAGGGATTGGCGGCGGCGTGACGGCGCGATTTGACCGCGACCTTGGCAAACAAATCGGGGGTCGCGCCATAGGTTTCGAGATATTCGAACCCTGCCGATCCAAACAGCATGGCCGCGCCCCCCGGCGGTGGCGTGTTGGGGCGCGACTTGAACAGCGCGTTGAGGACGAGGCGGCCGGGCGAGACGCGGTCATCCCAATGCGCCTTGAGCGCGCCGGGCTGCATCTGTTCGAATCCAAAAGCCAGCACGCAATCGGCCATGCCTGCTTCGACCGCCTGGCGCGCGAGGAAGATCGCCGATGAGCCAGACGAGCAGTTGTTGTTGACGTTGAAGATCGGGATGCCGGGCAGGCCGACTTCGTACAGCGCCTTCTGCCCGCAGGCGCTATCGCCATAGATATAGCTGGCATAGGCCTGCTGCACCTTGTCCAGGCCGATCCCGGCATCGGCAAGCGCGGCGCGCACGGCGTTGCCACCCATCACGTCATAGGGATCGCCGTCGCCGGGTTTGCGAAACTCGATCATCGCGGCACCGCCGACAAAGGCTTTCACGGTCATGGCTCTTCCTTCAGCGCGGCGCGAAGCGTTGGCCGGCATCGACGCGCAAAGTCGATCCGTTCATCATCGCGCTTTCAAAGATCGCGATCGCCATGATCGCGAATTCGTCGGGCTTGCCCATTCGCTTGGGGAAGGCGGCATCGCGGACCAGATTGTCGGCGAATTCCTGGGTCACGCCCTTGGTCAGGCCGGTCGCGAACAGACTGGGCGCGATCGTCATCACGCGGATGCCGAGGCTGCCGAGATCGCGCGCCATCGTCAGCGTCATGCCGGCAATGCCTGCCTTGGCGGCGGTATAGGCAACCTGCCCGATCTGCCCCTCGAACGCGGCAATCGAGGAGGTGTTGATCATCACCCCGCGTTCACCATCTTCATTGGGTTCGTTCAGCGCCATGTGACGTGCGACATTGGTGTTGATGTTGAAACTGGCGACGAGGTTGAGCTTAACCACGCCTTCGAAGGTCTCGATCGGGTGCATCTTGCCGTCCTTCGACAGCGTCTTCGTCTGCACGCCGCCGCCCGCGGTGTTTAGGCAGAAATGAACCCCGCCCAGTTCGGCCACCGCTTCATCGATCACCTTCGCCATCGCGTCGTAATAGGCGACGTGGCAGGGGTGGAAGGTGCCCCCCAGCCGCTTGGCAACGGCGGCGCCGTCGGACTTTTCCTGATCGAGGATCGCGACCTTGCCGCCCCGCGCCACGAACCGCTCGGCGGTGGCGAGGCACATGCCCGATGCGCCGCCTACCATGATTGCCTTGGCACCTTCAATCTGCATGGAATTTCCCGAACAAAGTGGTTTCAGTGGGCGTGATACAGGAAGGCGCGGCTAATAATCCGGGGCGGAATGCGACAGATTAGCCGGTAATTTGCGACAGGCTGGCGGCGGTTCATAGCGCTGCGTCGGCGGTCATGATCGTGCGACCATCGCCGCCCAGCGCGGACAGCGTGATGGCGTCGCCTGTCTGCCTGCCGACCAGATGCAGCGGCTCGCCCGCAAAGGCCGGGGCCGCACCGCGAAACGCGAAGTGGCGGAGGCGGTTGTGCCCAATTTCGCGCGCGACCAGATCGAGCAGCAAAGTCGCGGTGAGCGGGCCGTGGACGACGAGGCCGCGATAGCACTCTTCTTCCACCGCATAGGGCAGGTCGTAATGGATGCGGTGGCTGTTGAAGGTCAGCGCAGAATAGCGGAACAGCAGCGTTGGGCCGGGGGTGAGCGGGCGGCGCCATGGCCAGTCGGACAGGTCGACCGGCTGATCCGCCGGGCGCGGCGCGGGCGCGTCGGTCGATGCCGCGCGGTAGACGATGGTCTGTTCCTCGCGCACCGCCGCGACGCCTTCGGCATGGGTGAGATGCTCAATCGTCACGAAGACAAGCGCGCCGGCTGTGCCGGTTTTCTCCTGGATGTCGGCGACGGTGGATTGGCGGGTGATCGCCGCGCCTGCGGGGATGGGGCTGAGAAAATCGATCTTGCTCGACGCCCACATGCGGCGGGGCAGCGGCACCGGGGGCAGCAGGCCGCCACGCCTGGGATGACCGTCGGCATCAAGATAGCCCGTGGCTGTATCGGGCGTGCAGAGGCAGAAATGAATGCCCTGCGGCGCAGTGTCGCCGGTCGCTTCACTGTCGATCGTAGCGCGGAATCGGGCGAGCAGGGCCGGAGTCAGCTGGTCAGCGCGAGTCTCCTCACCACCGATCCAGGCATCCCAAGCGCCCATCAATAGCTCCGGGGCAGGCCGAGGACATGCTCAGCGATGAAGGAGAGGATCATGTTGGTTGAAATCGGCGCGACCTGATAGAGCCGCGTCTCGCGGAACTTGCGCTCGATGTCATATTCGGCCGCAAAGCCGAAGCCGCCATGCGTCTGGATACAGGCCTCGCCCGCGGCCCAGCTTGCCTCTGCGGCCAACATCTTGGCGATGTTCGCCTCTTCGCCGACCGCCTCGCCAGCCTCATATTTGCGCAAACCCTCCTGCACCATAAGCTCGGCGGCGCGCATCTGCGCATAGGCGCGTGCGATCGGGAATTGCACGCCCTGGTTCTGGCCGATCGGGCGGTTGAACAGCACGCGCTCTTTGGCATAGCCGCTTGCCTTGTCGATGAACCACTTGGCATCGCCCACGCATTCCGCCGCGATCAGCAGCCGCTCGGCGTTCATGCCCGACAGGATATAACGAAAGCCCTGGCCCTCGTCGCCGATCAGATTGGCGGCGGGGACGCGGAGATTGTCGAAAAAAACCTCGGTCGTCGAATGATTCATCATCGTTTCGATTGGGCGGATAGTGAGGCCGTTGCCGACCGCTGTCCGCATATCGACGAGGAACACCGACAGGCCCTCGGTGCGTTTCGCGGCTTCCTCGCGCGGGGTGGTGCGGGCGAGCAGCAGCATCAGGTCGCTATGTTCGGCGCGGCTGGTCCAAATCTTCTGGCCGTTGACGACATAATCGTCGCCGTCGCGCTTGGCTGTCGTCTTGAGCGCCAGCGTGTCGGTGCCGCTGGTCGGCTCGGTCACGCCGAATGCCTGCAGGCGCAGTTCACCGGTCGCGATGCGCGGTAGATACGCGGCCTTTTGGGCGTCCGATCCGTGCCGCAGCAGCGTGCCCATGATATACATCTGCGCATGGCAGGCGCCGCCATTGCAACCTTGTCGCTGGATTTCCTCCAGGATCGCAGCCGCGCCCGAAATGGGGAGGCCGGCACCGCCAAATTCCTCGGGGATCAGTGCGGCGAGATAGCCGGCCTCGGCCAGTGCAGTGACGAATTCGGTCGGGTAGGCGCGCTCGCGATCCTTGGCGCGCCAATAGTCGCCGGGATATTGCTGGCAGAGCTTGGCCACTTCCTCGCGAATGTCGGCATAATCGTGCATCGTCTGTCCTGTCCCTTGTGCGGGTAGCGCCCCGCCGTCACGCCTGCGCGACCAGCCCTTTGTCGTGGAGCGTCGCGACCTGGCCCGACGACAGGCCGAGCACGCGCTCCAGTATCTCATCGCTGTCCGCACCGAGCCGGGGCGCGGGGCGGGGCGCGCCGCGTTCGAGCTGCGGGATCGTCGCGAAGGCCCCCGCCGCCGGATAGGCGACGCCGCTGGGGTTGGCTGCCTCGCCGAATATCGGGTTGCTGCCGACGAGGACCGGATCATGCGCTGCATCGAGCATCGTCTGATAGGGGCCGTAACAGCAGCCATGCGCATCGAACTGAGTTTTCAGCTCGGCATAATCGCGCGCGGCGATCTTGCCCGCCACTAGCGGAAAAAGCGCGTCGCGGTGCTGGAAGCGTAGCCCCTCATCCTGCGCGAAGCTGACGCCGCGCGCCTGCTCGATCGCGGCAACATCGGCCGCCATATCGAGCACCGCGATCAGGCCCGCCCATTGCCGGGGGGTGATCGCCATCACCATCACGCGCACGCCGTCGCGGGTAACGAAATCCTTGCCGAATGCCCCGAACACCGCATTGCCCAGCCGCTCGCGATTGGCGCCGGTGTGGCGCATTTCGGCGATCGATCCCAGATTGGCCACGGTGCCGATCGCGACATCGCTGAGCGGGATGCGCACTTCCTGACCAAACCCGGTCGCCTGCCGGTGCTGGATCGCCGCCAGCATTGCAAAGGCGGCATAGGCACCCGTCAGTAAATCCCAGGCGGGCAGGACATGGTTGACCGGCTCCGGCCCCATGCCGGTCATATCCGGATAACCGACCGCCGCATTGACGGTGTAATCGAGCGCCGGACTGCCATCGGCCATCCCCATGACGCGCACGGTGATCAGGTCCGCGCGCTCCTCGGCCAGCCGGTCATGCGCCATGAAACCGGTAACCGGAAAATTGGTCAGGCACTGGCCAATGCTGCGCACCATTTGCTGCAGCAATTCGCGCCCCTCGGCGCGTCCCAAATCGAGCGCGACCGATTTCTTGGCGCGGTTGAGATTCTCCCAATAAAGGCTCGCCCCGTTCGCCGCCTGCGGCCAGCGCCCGAAATCGGGGCCGCCGCCGATCTGGTCGACGCGGATCACCTCCGCGCCCATCTGCGCAAGATACAGCCCGGCCGAGGGCGACGCCACGAATGACGACGCCTCAATCACCGTCAGGCCGGAGAGCAGGGGATACATGGCCGGGCGATCAGATCGGATCGTAGCTGAACACATCGCCTGATCGCTCGGCAGGATCGGCGAAGCTGGGGCGGAAGGCGGGCAGCAGTTCCTCGGCGATGCTGGTCGGCGTCCATCCTTCGGATTTTTGCATCGACCGGATCGGGCGCGGTTTCGAGAAGAGGAAAATCTCGTTCTTGCGCACGCCGAAGATCTGGTTGGTGACCTCTTTCGCCGCATCGGAAGCGAGGAAGGCGACGAGCGGCGCGATCTTGTCCGCGCTCATCGTTTTCAACCGCTCGATCCGCGCTTCTTCTTCGGGCGTCGTCGCCGGGATGGTCGCGACAAGGCGGCTCCAGGCGAAGGGCGCGATGCAGTTCGACCGCACGCCCGCGCGCGCCATGTCGAGCGCGATCGATTGCGACAAGCCCACAATGCCGAGTTTGGCGGCGGAATAGTTCGCCTGGCCGAAATTGCCGATCAGGCCGCTGGTCGAGGTGAAGTGGATGAAACTGCCCGATCCCTGATCGCGGAAATAGGGGGTTGCCGCCTTGGACACGTTGAATGCGCCGTTCAGATGGACGTCGATCACCGCGCTCCAATCCTCATGGCTCATCTTGTGCCAAATGCGGTCGCGCAGGATTCCGGCATTGTTCACCACCGCGTCGATCTGCCCGAAGGACTTGACCGCATCTTCGATGATCGATGCGGCACCTGCCGGGTCGGCGACGCTGGCGGTATTTGCGATGGCGCGCCCGCCCGCCGACTTGATATCGTTCGCGGTTTCCTGCGCTGGCCCGGCATCGACACCCTCGCCGTCCGCCGATCCGCCGAAATCATTGATGACGACGGCTGCCCCTTCGCGCGCGCAGAGCAGCGCTATTTCGCGTCCGATCCCGCGCCCCGCCCCGGTGACGGCGACCACCTTGCCCTCAAGCATTGCCATGTTTTGTCCTCCCACCCGCGTCTTTTGTTATTCGCTTAGCATGTCAGCAATCGAGCGTGGTGTCCCGCTCCCACTGCGTCAAATGGCGGGCATAATCATTCCACTCGGCGTGCTTCAGCTTCAGATAGGCCGGCACCAGCGATCCCAGTGCCTCGCCGAGCACGCCCGATCCCTCCAGCGCGCGCAGCGCATCGAGCAGGTTGAGCGGCAGCTTCTTGGCGTCGGGCACGGTGTGGCCGTCGGTGTACATGTTGATGTCGAGCCGCGGGCCGGGATCGCGCTGGCGCGCCATCCCGTCCAACCCGGCGGCGAGCACGGCGGCGGGCATCAGATAGGGGTTCACCGCGCCGTCGGCGAGCCGCAGCTCGAACCGGTCGCCCTCGGGCACGCGGATCATATGGGTGCGATTGTTGCCGGTCCAGGTCACCGAATTGGGCGCCCATGTCGCGCCGGATGCGGTGCGCGGCGCGTTGATCCGCTTATAGCTGTTGACGGTCGGGTTGAGGAAGGCGGCGAGCGCATCGGCGGAGTGGATCAGCCCGCCGATCACGCTCAGCGCGAGCGGCGACAGGCCGGATGACGCGGTGGGGTCCTCGAACGCATTCTGTCCGTCGCGCCACATCGAGACATGCATGTGGCAGCCATTGCCAGTCAGATTGGCGAAGGGCTTGGGCATGAAGGTCGCGCGCATGCCGTGTTTTTCGACGATCGATTTGACCATGAACTTGAAAAAAGCGTGGCGATCGGCGGTGACGAGCGCATCGTCATAATGCCAATTCATCTCGAACTGCCCGTTCGCGTCCTCATGGTCGTTTTGATAGGGCTGCCAGCCAAGCGCCAGCATCGCATCGCAAATCTCGGTGATCACGTCATAGCGGCGCATCAGCGCCTGCTGGTCATAACAGGGCTTTACTTGGGTGTCGGCAGCATCGCCGATCATCGAGCCGTCGGGTGAGATCAGGAAGAATTCGCATTCCACTCCGGTCTTCATCTGCAGGCCCTGATCGGCGGCGCGGGCGATTTGCCGCTTCAAAGCGTTGCGCGGGCCATGCTCGACGGGCTTGCCGCCCATCCACAGGTCGGCGGCGACCCAGCCGACATCGGGCTTCCACGGCAATTGATGGAAGCTTGCCGGGTCGGATAGCGCGAAGAGGTCAGGATCGGCGGGCGTCATATCGAGCCAGGTCGCAAACCCGGCGAACCCAGCGCCATTCTTCTGCATGCCGCTGATCGCGGCGGCGGGGACCAGCTTGGCGCGCTGATTGCCGAACAGGTCGGTATAGGAAATCAGGAAGTAGCGGATGCCCTTGTCCGCCGCGACTTTGGCCAGATCGATCGTCATCCTCTTGTCCCCTCCCCAGAGATCACAAACGGCCAGAGCCGGGAATCCAGTCGGTTCCGGCCAGCGGCACCCGCGCCATCGCGGCGGCCTCGATCGTCAGCGCGACCAGATCCTCTGGCTCCAGATTATGGAGGTGGCTCTTGCCGCACGCCCGCGCGATCGTCTGCGCTTCCAGTGTCAGCACCGCCAGATAATTGGCGAGCCGCCGCCCCGCCGCGACCGGATCGAGCCGCGCGGCGAGCAGCGGGTCCTGCGTGGTGATCCCGGCCGGATCACGGCCCTCCTGCCAGTCGTCATAGGCACCGGCGGTCGAGCCGAGCGCCTGATACTCCGCCTCGTGCACTGGATCATTGTCGCCCAGCGCCACCAAGGCTGCCGTGCCGATCGCGACCGCATCGGCCCCCAGTGCCAGCGCCTTGGCGACATCGGCCCCGCTGCGGATGCCGCCCGACACGATCAGCTGGACTTTGCGGTGCATGCCCAGATCCTGCAGCGCCTGCACGGCCGGGCGGATCGCGGCGAGGATCGGGATGCCGACATGCTCGATAAACACTTCCTGCGTCGCGGCGGTGCCCCCCTGCATGCCATCCAGCACCACGACATCCGCGCCGGACTTCACCGCCAGCGCAACATCGTAATAAGGCCGCGTCGCGCCGATCTTTACATAAATGGGTTTCTCCCAATCGGTGATCTCGCGCAGCTCCTCGACCTTGATTTCCAGGTCGTCGGGGCCGGTCCAGTCGGGGTGGCGGCAGGCGGAGCGCTGGTCGATCCCTATCGGCAGGTTGCGCATCTCGGCAACGCGGTCGGATATCTTCTGGCCGAGCAGCATGCCGCCGCCCCCCGGCTTGGCGCCCTGGCCGATCACCACCTCGATCGCATCGGCCTTGCGCAGATCATCGGGGTTCATGCCATAGCGCGAGGGGAGATATTGATAGACCAATGTCTGCGATTGCCCACGCTCCTCGGGCGTCATGCCGCCATCGCCGGTGGTGGTCGACGTGCCCGCCAGCGTCGCGCCGCGCCCCAGCGCTTCCTTGGCCTGCGCAGACAGCGAGCCAAAGCTCATGCCTGCAATGGTGACGGGTATCTTCAGATGAATGGGCTTGCTGGCATAGCGCGTGCCGAGCCACACATCGGTGGCGCATTTCTCGCGATAGCCCTCCAGTGGATAGCGCGAGATCGATGCCCCCAGAAACAGCAAATCGTCGAAATGCGGCAGCGCGCGCTTTGCCCCTGCACCGCGAATGTCATAGATTCCCGTCGCCGCAGCACGCCGGATCTCGGACAGGGTATAGGGATCGAAGGTCGCAGACTGGCGGGGCAGGGTGCGGGGGATGTTGTCGATGTCCATGTCCAGCGCCCCTCAGTAAGCCGCAGCGTTGTCGACGTGGAAATTGTAAAGCGTCCGCGCCGAACCATAGCGCTTGAAGCTCGCCGGATCGACCGAGGCATCGACCCCGGCGGCGTCGAGCAGCGCGCGCAATTCGGTAAGATGTTCCGGCCACATCGGCTTTT
Organism: Sphingomonas sp.; assembly: GCA_019744885.1. Classification (GTDB taxonomy): domain Bacteria; phylum Pseudomonadota; class Alphaproteobacteria; order Sphingomonadales; family Sphingomonadaceae; genus Sphingomonas. The sequence goes on along the minus strand of JAIETY010000012.1, from coordinate 11,525 downwards.
CGACGCAATCCGCGCCTAGGCTGGCGACCGTGCCGCGCACATAGAGCCGCGCTTCATAGATCGAATCGCCCAGCGCCTCGCCGGCATCGCCCAGCACGACCAGTGTGCCCGATTGCGCCATGAAGGCGCTCATTGGGCCGATCGATCCCTTCACGACGATGTCGATGCCCTTCATCGAAATGCCGCAGCGGGCAGCGGCATTGCCTTCAATCACCAGCAGGCCGCCATGCGCCGTCGCCCCCGCCGCCTGACTCGCGTCGCCCTTCACGTGGACGCGGCCCGACATCATGTTTTCCGCGACACCGACGCCCGCATTGCCCTCGATCACCACGGTCGCCTGCTGATTCATCCCCGCGCAATAATAACCGGCATGGCCCGCAATCTCGACCGTGACCGAGGCAGTTAACCCAACCGCGAGCGCATGCTGGCCGCCCGGATTCTCGACCCGCCACAAGGTTTCGTTGGTGTGGCCTGGCAAGGCATGCAGCCGGGCGTTGAGATCGCGGCGCGAGGTGACGGCGAGATCGACCGTCTCCATCACTGCCGCTCCCAGGCATAAACACGCGCCGGTTCGGGCTCGAAGACGCGCGCCGTCTCGATCCCCGGCAGGCCGACCAGCGCACGATATTCGGAGCCGAACGCGACATAGCGATCGGTCTCGGCCATCACCGCAGGCTTGCACGAGATTGGGTCGCGCAGCACCGCAAAGCCGCTTTCGGTGCCAACGACGAAGGTGAAGAAGCCGTCGAGATCGCTCAACCCCGCCTCGAGCGCCTCGGCCAGTGTCGCCCCTTCGCGCATCCGCCAGGTCAGATAGCCCGCCGCCACTTCGCTGTCATTGTCGGTCGCAAAGCTGATGCCCTTGGGTTCGAGCATTCGCCGCAGGCTGCAATGGTTGGAAAGCGATCCATTGTGCACCAGGCACTGGTCCGCACCGGTCGAGAAGGGATGCGCGCCCGCCGTCGTCACCGCGCTTTCGGTCGCCATGCGGGTATGGCCGATGCCGTGGCTGCCCGTCATCGATGCCAGGTCGAACCGGCTTGCCACCTCGGCGGGCAGGCCGACTTCCTTGTAGAGCTCGATCCGCTCGCCGACGCCGATAATGGCGATGTCGGGACGGTTCGCCGCCAGCCAGCCGCGCACCCGGTCCTCGTCGCCCTTGGCAAAGGTCAAAACGAGGTGCGTATCGCGCACCACGCCGGTCACGCCGCCGCCAATCGACGCGACGACATCGCCCAAATTGGGTCCGCGCACGGTGAGTTTCAAATGCGCCTTGTCACCCGCGCCATAGACCGCAAATCCGGCGCTGTCGGGGCCGCGATCAGTCATCACCGCCAGCATGCCGGACAGCAATTGTCCTAACTGCGGTTCCAGCGATTGGTCTTTCAGGAACAGTCCGACGATCCCGCACATCGCAGTCGATTTCCCTTTGGTGGCATGGCCACACGCTACGGATAATCACGCGGCATTGTCAACTGATGGGAACAGTAGTTTCTTTTAAGGAAACATTCTCAGCCGCCCGATCACGGCTCGGTGCGCGGATAGACGATGATCGACAGATAGCGGGTTCCGGCACTCACCATCTCCTCCGGGCCGTGCAGCGCGCTGCTGTCGAACATCAGCGAATCGCCTTCGCGCAGCCGGTATGTCTCCGCGCCGTGGCGATAGAGCACTTCGCCCTCGATCATATGGATGAACTCGACCCCGGCATGGCTGAACGATGTGTGCGGCGCGGCATTTTCCTGCAGCGTGATCAGATAGGGCTCGACCACCACATCCCCGCGCAGCGCATGGCCGAGCAATTGATAGACATGGCCGACCTTGGTCCCGCGTCGTTCGATCGTCAGGCCATGACCAGCGGGAACGAACGAGCAGTCCTGGCGATCCTCGAACGAGGCGAACAGCGACGACAGCGGCACCTGCAGCACTTGCGATATTGACTGCAGCGTGGACAGCGAGGGCGAGATGCCGCCATTCTCGATCTTCGACAGCATCCCGTTGGAAATCCCCGCCGCGCTGGCAAGGTCGGAGATCGATAGATCATGCTGGCGACGGATCGCGCGGATGCGATTGCCGAGCGCCCGCTCCAGGTCCCGCTCGGGAGCCGTTGGCGCGGCGGAACCCGTCAGGGTGCCAGCCGATGGTTCGGTCTGCGGTGAATCCGGGCTGTCGGTGATCTTGGTTATCCTTTGCGCCAAGACCGGTTCATAGCTTTCGGCGGGGCGAATCTGTCAAGAAACAATTTTTCCCTACTGTTACGGCTTGCGTGCGGGATGGCGGATTCTTTTTTCTGACCCTCGGGTTGTTGCGTCTAGCAAACGATCAATATAAGCTAAGATTTGATAATAGAGGCCATATGGCAAAAAAGACGATAAAGCGCTCTCAGTCGGAAGATTTTGAAATCGTCGAAGATGATGGTAAGGTTGGGACCGTTCGAATTAAGCCTAGCGGCATCTCTGGAAGGCCAAGGGCAAGCATAAATGGGTCGGGGTTACCGTAGAACAGTTTGCCGAGTTCGCCGAAGAAAATGGTAGGGAACAAGTAAAATAGCGAAAGCTTTTATTTGAAACGTTATTTGGAATAAGATAAGTAGCTTTCGATTTACGTAATTTTCGACGTAGTTGCATGAGTATGTCATGCATTATTCTCGAAACACTACCGTCTTCGCGCCATTGGGGAAGGCGCGCCCGGCTAGATGATAGCTCACTGCACGGGCCAGCACGCGGCGTTCGATGTCGCGACCCTTGCGGACCAGATCGTCGGCCGTGTCGGCGTGGCTGACCGCCTCGACATCCTGCGCGATGATCGGGCCTTCATCGAGGTCGGCGGTGACATAGTGCGCGGTCGCGCCAATCATCTTTACGCCGCGCGCATGCGCCTGGTGATAGGGTTTGGCGCCCTTGAAGCCGGGCAGGAAGCTGTGGTGGATGTTGATGCAGCGGCCCGACAGGAATGCCGCCAGATCATCCGTCAAGATCTGCATATAGCGCGCCAGCACGACCAGCTCGGCGTGGCTTTCGGTAACGATCGCCTTGATCTGCGCCTCCTGCGTGGCGCGGGTGGCGGGCGTCACGGGCAAATGGTGGAACGGAATCGCGCCGAAATCGCTGGCGTTATAGGTGTTGCGCGGGTGGTTGGAGACGATACCGACCACCTCCATCGGCAATTCGCCAATCCGCCAGCGATAGAGCAGATCGACGAGGCAATGGTCGGATTTGGAGGCGAGCAGCAGCACGCGGCGGCGCTCGCCCTCCGGACGGATCGCCCAGTCCATTGCATAATGTGCGCCGATCGGGGTGAAGCTGTCGATCACGGCCTTCTGGCTCACGCCGACGGGCACGTTGAACAGAATGCGGGTGAAGAACTGCCCGGTCTCGGTATCGTCGAACTGATGCGCCTCCAGGATGTTGCCGCCATGCGCAAACAGATCGGCGGTGACGCGCGTGACGATGCCCGGCTGGTTGCGGCAGGAGAGGGTGAGCAGGTAGCGATCATTGTTCATGCGACAGGCCTGATTGGGTGAGGTCGATCCAGTGGCGGAAACTGTCGGCGTAGCTGCGGAAGATCGCCACGTCGAAAACAGCATCATCGAGCCGCCACAGGATGACGCCGATATGCGCGATCACGCTGGTGGCGACCGATCCGGTCGGGAAGGCGGCGGGGTGAAGATCGATCGCGACACCGCGCTGGAGCAGATCGACAGCACCGGGCCCGGCAATCCGCTGGACGAGATAGCCGCTCGACTGGTCCGAAACTGACGCCACGCCAGCCAGCCGCGTCTGTAGCATCTCGACCCAGTCGCTCGCGGCATCTTCCATAATCGCCAACCAAGTGCCGGGGCCGGTGCCGATGATCGAGAGCGGCCCCTCGGCAGTCCGGCGTGGTCCTTGCGGCAGAGCGCATCCCATTGCGGCTGACACCGCCGCCGCGCTCGCCCCCTGCCGCTGCATCACCGTCGCGATGCCCAGGCCGGTGCGCTCGGTGATCGCCAAGTACTCAGCCACGGACCCGCACTCCTTCGGGATCAACGAAGACCGGCGCGCAAACCTCGGCGAGGATGTCGCCGCCGCGCACCGGATCATGCACCACCACCCGCTCGCCGTGTCGCGTCGGCCCGCGTGCCAGCAGCGCCAGCGCGATCGAATGGCCGAGCGTCGGCGAATAAGCGGCGGACGTCACATGCCCTTGATCATTGGCGATCACCGGGGCCGCGCCCTCGCTCAACAGATGCGCCCCGGCGCGCAGTCGCTGCGCGCGATCGACAGGGCGCAGGCCGACCAAAGCAGGGCGCTCGGGGGCGGTCAGCCCCGGGCGGGCGGCCAGCACGCGGCCGATGAAGTCCTTCTTGGTCGACATCATCCGCCCCATCCCCAGATCAGCGGCGGTGGTCTGGCCGTTCAGCTCATTGCCCGCCGGGTGCCCCTTTTCGATGCGCATCACTGACAATGCCTCAGTGCCATAGGGCGTCGCGTCGAAGCCTTTGCCGACCTCGAACAGCGCGCGGATCATCGCATCGCCCAGCGTGCCGGGCACGTTAATCTCGAACGCCAGCTCGCCCGAAAAGGACAGGCGGAACAGGCGGCACAATGCGCCCATCCAGCGAAATTCGATGGCGCCCATATAGGGCAATGCCTCGTTCGACAGGTCGCAATCGCGGAGCAGCGCCTGCAACAGTGCCCGCGACCGTGGCCCCGCCACCGCATAGGTCGCCCATTGCTCGGTCACCGATGTCGCCTGCACGTCGAGCGTCGGCCACAGCACCTGCCGCGCATAATCGATATGCTGCATCACCCGTGCCGCATTGACGGTGGTGGTGGTCAGGAAAAAGCGGTCCTCGGCGAGCCGCGTCGTCGTCCCGTCGTCCATCACGAAGCCGTCCTCGCGCAGCATCACACCGTAGCGCGCCTTGCCCACCGCGAGCGTGGAGAACATGTTGATATAGAGCCGGTCGAGCAGCAGCCCGGCGTCCGGCCCCTGCACGTCGATCTTGCCCAGCGTCGAAACGTCGCAGATGCCAACGCCGCCACGCGTTGCCAGCACTTCGCGATTGACCGTTTCCAGCCAGTCGCGCTCGTGTCGTTGCGCGAACCACTGCGCGCGCTTCCACATGCCAGCATCGACGAAGGTCGCGCCCTGTTCGATCGCCCAGCGGTGACTGGCGGTGTAGCGGATCGGGCGGAAATGCTCGTCGCGGTGGTGCCCTGCGAACAGGCCGATCGCGACGGGCTGGACGGGCGGGCGCGCGAGGATAGTGCCGGTATCGGCGATGCTGCGCCCGGTCGCCTCGGCGAGCAGCGCCAGCCCGTTGAGCTGGCTTGTCTTGCCCTGATCGGTCGCCATGCCGAGTGTGGTGTAGCGCTTGAGATGCTCGACCGAAGTGAAGCCTTCGCGTGCCGCCAGCGCCACGTCGCTGTCGGTCACGTCGTGCTGGAAATCGACGAACGCCTTGGTCCGGCAATCGGGTATAAGCCACAAGGGGCGGGCGTCACTCGGATCGGCGCTGGTCCGGAAGCTGGCGGCGCTCGCGGCAAAGCCCAGGGCGGTCGCGGCGTCGGTCGCCGCATGGCTGCCATCGCGCAGTGCTTCGGCGACCGAGAGATTCCCGGCGGCGGCACCGGCTGCTGCCAGGCCAGGGGGCGGGCGGTCGAGCAGGAAGTTTTGCGCCGCGTCTGACCATGTCGGTCGTGCGCCCAAATGGCTTCCCAGCCCGATCGACGGCGTCCAGCCACTCGATACCGCGAGCAGGTTGCAGCCGATCCGTTGGCGGTCCCCGGATGCGGTCCGGATATCGACTGACCTGACCGGGCTGCCGATTGCATCGGTGACGACCGCTCCGGTGAACACTGGCACGCCACTCGCCAGCAGTGCCTTGGCAGCGACGGGCGCTTCCGGGCGGGCCTCAACGATCGCCGCCAGTTCGACCCCGGCGCGCTGCAGGTCCGCCGCCGTTGCCCAGCCGCTATCGGTGGTGGTAAAGACAACCGCGCGACTCCCCGGTGCGGCGGCGAAGCGGTTGAGGTAGCTTGAGACGGCTCCCGCCATCATCACGCCCGGTCGATCATTGCCGCCGAACACCAAAGGCCGCTCGACCGCCCCCGTCGCAAGCAGTGCGCGCGGGGCGACGATCTTCCACAATCGCTGGCGCGGCTGGCCATCCAGATGCTCGACCGCGCCATAAGTGCCGCCATCATAGATGCCGAATACGCTCGTCCTGTTCAGCACGGTGACATTGGGCAGCGCGAGCAGTTCGGCATTGGTGGCAGCCGCCCAATCGACAGCAGTCATACCGTCTATCTCATGCCGCTCGCTCAGCAGCCGCCCGCCCGCGCGGCTATCGTCATCGGCCAGAATCACCCGCATCCCCGCCCGCCCTGCTGCCAAGGCCGCCGCCAGCCCGGCAGGTCCGCCGCCGATCACCAGCAGATCGCAAAAGCCGTGGTTGCGGTCATAATGATCGGGATCGGGCAGGCCCGGAAGCGCGCCGAGCCCCGCCGCGCGGCGGATCAGCGGCTCGTACAGCTTCTCCCACAAGGCGGCGGGCCACATGAAGGTCTTGTAGTAAAAACCGGCGACGAACAGCGGCGCGGCCAGCTGGTTTACCGCCATCAGGTCGAAGCGCAGGCTCGGCCAGCGATTCTGGCTGGTCGCGATCAGGCCGTCGTGAAGCGGCACCACCGTCGCGCGCGCATTGGGGTCGGCATGCGCGCCCGTCCCGAGCGTCACCAGCGCATTGGGTTCTTCGCCGCCCGCCGTCATGATGCCGCGCGGGCGGTGATATTTGAACGACCGGCCGACCAGCCGCACATCATTGGCGACCAGCGCAGACGCCAGCGTATCGCCCGCAAAGCCGCGATAGGGCTTCCCGTCGAAGGAGAAGGAGAGCGGCCGCGACCGATCGATCAGCCCGCCGCTGGGCAGGCGGCTCATGCGTCCGGTCCTTTGGCAAACACCGCGCCCGAAATTGCATGGCTGCGCGTGTCGCGCGTGACGACCAGCCACTGGCGGCATCCTTGCGCATGATACCAATGCTCGGCCATCGGCCCCGCTGGATTGTCGCGCAGGTGGACATAGTCATGAAAACCCGCATCGTCGCTTGGCCGCACGGGCGATGCATCGCCGCGATGGACGAATTCCTGGGCGTCGCGGTCACCGCAAAAGGGGCAGGGGAGTCGCATGATCCTATCCCCTCAATGCAGGTTTGCTTGGGCGCCCTGGCCCTTTTCGTCGATCATATGGCCGGTCGCGAAGCGATCGAGCCGATAGGCGGCGGCGACGGGATGCGGCCGGTCGGTGGCGAGCAGATGCGCGAAGCACCAGCCCGAGGCCGGGGTCGCCTTGAACCCGCCGTAACACCAGCCAGCGTTGAGATAGAGCCCATCCACCGGCGCGCGGTCGATGATCGGCGATCCGTCCATCGTCATGTCGCAAATGCCGCCCCAACTGCGCAGCAACCGCGCCCGCCCGATCATCGGCATGATCGCCATGCCGCCCTCGCAGACATCCTCCAGCACCGGCAAATTCCCGCGACTGGCGTAGCTGTTATACCCGTCGATATCCCCACCGAAGACGAGGCCACCCTTATCGGACTGGCTGATGTAGAAATGCCCCGCGCCAAAGGTGATGACGCCGGGGATAATCGGCTTTAGCGCCTCGCTCACAAAAGCCTGCAGCACATGGCTTTCAATTGGTAATCGCAGGCCCGCCATCGCCGCGACCCGCGAGCTGTTGCCCGCCACCACGACGCCAACCTTGCCAGCGCCGATCTGCCCGCGCGTCGTCTCCACACCGGTGATCCGGCCATCGGGGGCGCGGGTGAAGCCGGTGACTTCGCAATTCTGGATGATGTCCACGCCCCGGTTGGATGCGCCGCGCGCATAGCCCCACACCACCGCATCGTGTCGCGCCGTTCCCCCGCGCCGCTGCAACAGCCCGCCCATGATCGGAAAACGCGCATGGTCGAAATTGAGGAACGGGGCCATTTGTCGTACCGCCCCTGCATCGAGCAGTTCGGCATCGACGCCGTTCATCCGCATCGCATTGCCGCGCCGGGCATAGGCATCGCGCTGGCCGTCCGAATGATAGAGGTTGAGCACGCCGCGCTGGCTGACCATCACATTATAGTTCAGGTCCTGTTCGAGACCCTCCCACAATTTCATCGACTGCTCGTAAAAAGCGGTGTTGCCGGCAAGGCCATAGTTGGAGCGGATAATGGTCGTGTTGCGCCCGGCATTGCCGCCGCCGATCCACCCTTTTTCTAGCACTGCGATATCGCTGATCCCGTGCACCGTGGCGAGATAATAGGCCGTCGCCAGCCCGTGCCCGCCACCACCGATGATGACGATGTCATAGGCCGACTTAGGCGCCGCATCGCGCCACGTCGGTGCCCAGTGCCGGTGGCCGGACAGCGCATTGCGAGCGAGCGCGAAGATCGAAAAGCGCGACATGCTGGGTTCTGGCCCGGTGTTGATCCAGCGCCATGCTATCGGCATATGGCGACCCATGCTTGACACAAAGCGACATAATCGTGCCGGATAGCGACATGACCGACGCCAGGCCAATCATCCTTGGTCTGTTGCTGATCGATGGCTTTGCGCTGATGTCCTATGCGGCGGTCATCGAGCCCTATCGCGCCGCCAACGTCCTGGACGGACGGGCGCTCTACCGCTGGGTCCATATCTCGATCGATGGTGCGCCGGTGCGGGCCTCAAATGGTGCGACGATTCTGGCGGATGGAAAGGTGGGCGAGCCGATCGCTTGCGCCACCCTGTTCATCTTCGCGGCGGGTGAACCGGCCAGCTTTGCCGATATAGCGACATTTGCGTGGCTGCGGCGGCTGGCGGCGGCGCAGGTGACGTTGGCCGGGGTGTCGGGCGCGCCCTATCTGATGGCGCGCGCCGGACTGCTCGACGGCTATCGCGCGACGATCCATTGGGATCACCGACCGGCTTTTGTCGAGGCATTCCCGATGGTGACGGTCGATACCGGACTGTATGTGATCGACCGGCGGCGCGTGACCTGTGCAGGGGGTAGCGCGGGGCTCGACCTAGCGGTCGAGCTGATCGAGCGCGATCAGGGGCACGCGCTCGCCAACCGAGTCAGCGAATGGTTCATCCGCACCGAACAGCGCAGCGCCGATCGCCCGCAGCGGCTGAGCCTGCGCGATCGGTATGCAGTTACCGACGACCGGCTGCTCAAGGTGTTGGCGCAAATGGAGCGCTCAATTGAGGAGCCGCTGGCGCGCTCTGATCTAGCGCTGTCCGTCGGCTTGTCCGTACGTCAGCTGGAGCGATTGTTCGTTCAGCGGCTGGGGCGGACGATTGGCCAGCTCTATCTTGACATCCGGCTTGATCAGGCGCGCGTGCTGCTGACCCGGACGGGCCTTTCCGTTACCGCCATCGCGCTGGCGTGCGGGTTTCGCAGCAGCAGCAGCTTTGCGCGCTCGTTCACGGCCGCGACCGGCATGTCGCCGACCCGCTACCGCGCAGAGTCATGATCGCCTGAGCGTCAGCGCGACACCGGCCAGGATTAACAGGCTTGCCCCCGCCAATGTGGCGGTCAGTGGCTCGTGCAGCCAGATCAGGCTGCCCAGCGCCGTGATGACCGGTACCAGCAATTGCAGGCTTGCCGCCGTTACCGCCGAAAGGCTGGGCAGCACGCTGTACCAGATGACATAGCCAAGCGCCGATGTGATCGCGCCCGATGCCACCGCCAGCATGATCGCTGTTGGCGTGCCATCCAGCCCTGCCATGGCAACCAGCACAAGGGCGAGAGGGATGGTGCCGATAAAATTGCGCGCGGTCCGTGCAATCGCGGCGCCGCTGCCCCGCCCGATCAGGGTATAGACGCCCCACGCGATCCCCGCCGCCGTCATCAGCGCCGAGGCACCGAGCGGCGGCGTGGCAAGCCCGGGCGCGAGCAGCCAGGCCAACCCGCCAAGCGCGATCACGATGCCAAAAGCCTGCCGCTGGTTCAGGTTCGCACCACTGGCAAGACCCCCGACGATGATCGTCAATTGAACGGACGTGAACAAGATCAGCGCCCCGGTCGCTGCCCCCAGGCTGACATAGGCGCGCGAAAAGGCGGCAGCATAGATAAACAGGGCGACAATCGCGGGAATGTCGGGCGAGCGCGGCCTTAGGGTCAGTCCCTGCCCAAGGCCGATCGCCAGCAACATGACGGCACCCGCGCCCAGCCGAATCGCGGCAAAGCTGTCTGGCCTGATCCCGCCGCCCGCCAGCGCGGCGCGGGTCAGCAGTGAATTGCCCGCGAACGCCAGCAAAGCGAGCGCGGTCAACAAGACGAGGTGTAAGCTCTTGCTGGGCATCCCGCCGAGCTTACACCATCGTCCCGGCCAGTCGATCAGCCGATCTTCAGTCCGGCCGCAGCGGCGGCTTTGGTCACGAATTTCATCACCTGCTCGCCGCCGCCTTCATACAGATGCTGGCCGGTGGGGTCGGAGATTTCCGCGAAATGGGCGGCGACATTTTCGGGCGTGCACTCATCCGCAGCGAAGCAGACGCCTTCGGTTTCATGGATATAGGTCCGCGCAAAACCACCCGCCGTCGCATCGAGAATGACGCGTGACGGGCCGTCTTCGCTGACGAGATAGAGCAGGCCGGGCGTCACCAGCTCGGGCTTCATCAGGCCGATGACCTGAGGTGGCAGCAGCTCCTCGGTCATGCGGGTGGCGGCACCCGGTGCCAGCGTGTTGATGCGGATGTTGTTCTTGGCGCCTTCGATATGCAGGACGTTCATCAGGCCGATCACCGCCATCTTGGCCGCGCCATAGTTGGACTGGCCGAAATTGCCGTAAATGCCCGATGACGAGCTGGTCATGACGATACGGCCATAATTGGCGGCCTTCATGTGCGGCCACACCGCCATGGTGCAGATCGTCGAGCCGGAAACGTGCACGGTCATGACCGCGTTCCAGTCCTCCATCGTCATCTTGCCAAAGGCACGGTCGCGCAGGATCCCGGCATTGTTGACCAGAATGTCGACCCGGCCCCATTTGGCCATGGTCTTGTCGACCATGTCGGCGACCTGTTCGGCATTGGCGACGTTTGCCCCATGCGCGATCGCTTCACCGCCCGCTGCGATGATCTCTGCGACCACCCGCTCCGCCGGTTCGGACGAGCCGCCGGTGCCGTCGGCGCTGCCGCCATAGTCGTTGACCACTACTTTGGCACCGCGCGCCGCCATTTGCAGCGCGTGTTGCCGCCCCAAGCCATTGCCCGCGCCGGTGATGATGGCCACGCGATTATCGAACCTGATGGACATGCTTGCTCTCCCCGTACCTTATACTGAACAATTGTTCAGCTCGATAGCCAAACTCAACGGGAGTGGCAAGCATGCAAAGTGCAACGGACAAAGCGGTGCGCGGACTTTTTCATATGCCAATCGCAGCAGCGCAGATTATCTACCTTTGAACACGGGCTTGCGCTTCTCGATGAACGCTCTCTGACCCTCGGCGAAGTCCTCCGTCATCAGCAGCGCTGGCTGTATTTCCGCTTCAAGATCAAGCT